>JAULZA010000091.1:0-34253 GCA_032117575.1 Mycolicibacterium sp. | reverse complement strand
GGCGAACGTGGCGTTGATCGTGATGGTGTGCCCGCCGGGCGGCCGGCTGAGGTTGGCGAATGCCTGGCCGGCCAGCACCGAGTTGGGGATGATCTCCAATCCGCTGCCGGTGTTGATGTGGGTGGCCCGCCAGTTGACCTCCACCACCCGGCCGCGCGCGGAGGAGGTCTGCACCCAGTCACCCATCTGGAACGGCTGCTCGAACAGCAGCAGCAGACCCGAGATGATCTGCCCGACCGAGTTCTGCAGGGTCAGGCCCAGGACGATCGAGCTGACCCCCAGCGCGGTGAACAGGCCGCCGACGTCGGCGCCCCAGACGTAGGCCAGGATCATCGCCAGCCCGATGGCGATGATCGCGAACCGGGCGACGTCGATGAAGATCGACGGCATCCGCTGGCGCCAGCTGCCCGACGGTGCGTTGGCGAACACGGTGGCGCTGAAGCCCGATAGTGCCATCACCAGAACGAAGAACCCGAAAACCGTTGCCAGCACCCGGACCCAGGTGGTCTCTGCCGGCAGCCCGGTGGTCTTGGTGAGCAGCAACAGCAGCGCGCCGAGCGGAACGATGAAGGTGCGCAACAGCCCGACCGGCTTGGCCAGGAAGTTGCCTCGACGCTCCAGCGAAAGCTGCACTTCGGTGAGCAGCACCAGAATCGCCGGCAGCCCGACGGCGACGATCACCGACCAGTAGAACCACGGCGCGCTCACGATGGTCATGCGCGATCCGCCTTCGGCTTCTCGCTGGAGATGGTCATTTACGATCCTCGGCCAGCCGCCAGGTCGGTTCCTGCTGGTCGCCGACCTGTACGGTCCCAGCGGGGGTGTAGCGCAGGGTGTCCCGGGTGGCCTCGTAGACGTCCTCGCTCACGTAGATGCCCGGCGGCGCCGACCCGCGCCGCATCTTCGACGCCAGGTGCACCGCACCGCCCCATAGGTCGTACACCAGGCCGGCACGGCCCACCAGCCCGCTGGTGACCGCGCCGGTGTCGATCCCGGCGCGCAGCGCGATGTTGTGACCGCTTTCGGCGTTGAAGCGGTCGACGATCCGCTGCATCTCGATGGCGAAGTCCACCGTCCGGTGAATGTTGTCCAGGCGCGGAACGGTCAGGCCGCAACTGGCCAGGTAACCGTTGTGGGTGTTGCGCACCCGCTCCACACCATGGGTGTCGGCCGCCGCGTCGAACTGGCGCACCAGCTTGTTGATGACCTCCAGGGACTCCTCGGCTTCGAGTCTGGCCGACATCTCGTCCAGGCCGCCAAGATCGGCGAAGATCACCGTCACGTCCTGGTGCTCCGCGGCGATGTTCTCCTCACCGTCTCGGTAGCGCTCCACCACCGCCTCGGGCATCAGCGACAACAGCAGGCGGTCGTTCTCCTCGCGCTGCTTGGTCAGCAGTTCGTCCTTGACCGCCAGGTTGCGGCTCATGTCGTTGAATGCCACTGTCAGATCGCCGAACTCGTCGCCCGAATTCACCGGCAGGCGCACGTTGTAGTCGCCGGTGCTGATCTGCTCGGCGCCTTCCTCCAGCCGCTTGATCGGGCGGACGAACAGCTTGGCCCACAGCATCGCCGCCAGACAGGCGATGAAGATGATCAACGCGGCGGCCCGCACCAGCCGATGGGCGAAGTTGCGCTCCGGGGCGAAGGCCTCGTCGGAGTCCAGCGACGCAACGACGACCCAGTCCAAACCTTTCAAGTTCAGCGGCGCGTAGGCCTGCAGCGCGCGGTGGCCCAGATAGTCGGTGGCGATCAGCGTCCCGGTCTCGCCACGCTGCGCAGCCTGAGTGGCCTTGGTCCCCACCGGTTGGACCAGCACTGTGGTGCCCTGCTTGATCGCCTGGTCGGCCACCTCCGGCGAGGTGCCCGCGGCGATCACGTCGGTGCGATAGGCCTGCGGGTCCTCCAGGAACAGCCGGGAATCCGAGCGCATCAGGTCGTCTTTGCCGACCACGAATGCCTCACCGGTCTGCCCCATCCCGGCCCGCTCCCACTGCCGGTCGGCGGTCATCAAGTTGTTGACCACCGAGGCCGGGTACTCCACGGCGAACACCCCGGCGGCGCGCCCCGGCGGACCGATGGCGACCAGCATCCACGCGGTGGGTTCACCGGAGGGCAGATATTCGCCGAAGTCGGTGCTGTCGACATAGTCGATCTCATTGGTGGCCATGGCTCTCCGGAACGCTTCGGGCAGCGCGCCCTCACCCCGGTACGGGCCGGTGATGACGTTCTGCCCCAGCTCGACCCCTTTGAGAGCGGAGTAGACCACGTCACCTTTGGCGTTGATCAGCATCGCGTCCCGGAACCCCAGCCGACTGACGATCTCGCGGAAGTAGGGGTTGTAGCGGGCATTGGCCGCCGACCAGGCGCTGCCATCCTTGGCGTCGTCGACCGCCAGCGCTTTCTGCTCGTCGGGAAACGCCACCGTGTAGCGGGACTGCAGATATTTGGCCGCGTTGGAGATCGGCACCAGCGCATTGGTGTCGAGGCGGCCGTCCTCGGCAGCGCGGAACCGGGTCGCGTAGTAGTCCGTGATCGCCTTGTTCTGCGCCGGATCGACGGGGGCATCGCGCAACTCGGTGAAGGCGGCGTTGAACGCCGCCAATGCGCCGCTCACCATCTCGCCTTTGGCGTCGATGACGAGCGAATTGCTGAGGTCCTTGAGACCCATTTCGAGTACCCGCGCCTGGGCTTCCCGGATTCCGGTCAACCGGTCGAACACCGCCTCCCGCAGCGAGGAGCGGCCGGACTGAAAACCGATGCCGCCGGCGATGGCGGTGGCCAGCACACTCATGGTGAGCAGCATCAACATGAGCTTGGACTGGATGCTGACCCGATCCAGCAGGCTGCGCTTGGACCTACGGCGCCGCAGCCGCTCGGCGAGGACCGACCGGGATTCCTGTGGGGTCGCGTCCTCGCGGGCTTCGAGTGACATCGAATTCCTTTCGCGTGACCCCGCGAGGGTAACGTGTCTTAAGGTGTCCGACCCCGACAGCCTGCAGCGTTTCGTCGACGCCCAGCAACCCCGGTACGGGCAGATCTGCGACGAATTGCGCTCCGGCCGCAAACGCGGGCATTGGATCTGGTTCATTTTTCCGCAGCTGAGGGCATTGGGGCGCAGCCCCACCGCCGTGCATTTCGGGATCGGCTCGCTGGCCGAGGCAAAGGACTACCTGGCCCACCCGGTTCTCGGCCCGCGGCTGCGGGAGTGCTGCCGGCTGCTCGCCGCGCACCACGACCGGCCCATCACGGCCGTCGTCGACCCACCGGATGACCTGAAGATCCGGTCGTCGATGACGCTGTTCGCCGCCGCTGCCGACCCCGGGTCTGGGGCCGATTTCCAGGCCGTCCTCGACGCCTTCTACGACGGGGAACCCGACAACGTCACGCTGGAACTGCTCAGCGGGGCCTGAGGATCATCCAGCCGTGCGGCGGCACCGTCGCCTGGCCGAGCACATCCGGCGGGGGAGCGCCGGAACCGGCCACCACCTCGGCCTCGTGTCCGGTCAACGCGGCCACCGGCACGCTCATGGCTTCGTCGTCGACGTTCAGCGCGACGATCAGGACGTCGTCGCCGCGCCGCGTCTCAAAGACATAGTTGCGGTTGGTCAGGTGCAGCTGCGTGGTCCGCGCCTCGTGCAGCCAAGGGTTTCGACGACGCAGGCCGATGAGGTATCGGTGCAGATTGAGAACGTCACCGGCCGGTCCGTCCACCTCGCCGGGCGGCGCGGTGAACTCCGGGCGCACCGCGTCGTCACCGCCGGCCCGGTCCTCCTTGACGCCGAGGTAGCCGAGTTCGTCACCGGCGTAGACGCTGGGCACCCCGCCGATGGTCAGCAGCAAAACCAGGGCCTGGGCCAGATGCTCGGGCCGCTCCAACTTGCTGGCGATGCGGGTGACGTCGTGGTTGCCGACGAAGGTCAGCGGGGCGAAAGTGTCCGCAAAGGCGTTGTGCCGCTGCAATGCCCAGTCCAGCTCGTGGAAGTTGCCGTCGTTGAGGCTGCTCCAGACGGCCTTCCACAGCTCGTACTGGGTCACCGAGTCCACACCCGAGCCGTCCACAAACGCGGTGTAGTCGCCGTGGATCACCTCGGCGACGAACCAGGCGTCCGGATGGTTCGCGCGGACCCGGGGCAGCACCTGCGCCCAGAACGACTCCGGCACCGCATACGCGGCGTCCAGCCGCCAGCCGTCGGCGCCGCGGCCCAGCCAGTGCGACATCACGTCCGCGACGTAGTCGACGACGGCGGGGTTGCGGTGATTCAGGGTGATCAGGTCCCCGTGACCCTCGAAGGTGTGGAACCTGCCGGGCCGCCCACGGAACCACGACGCGGCGTCGGCGTCGCCGTCGTTCGCCTGCCGGTAACGGGGGAATTCTGTGCCGACGTGGTTGAAGACACCGTCGAGCAGCACCCGCAGGCCGCGCTGGTGCGCCTCGCCGACGAGCCGGTCGAAGTCGGCGTCGTCGCCCAGACGCGCGTCGATGCGGTAGTGGTCGGTGGTGTCGTAGCCGTGCGTGCGGGAGGCGAACACCGGCCCCAGTGCAATCCCGGAGGCGCCCAGGCCGACGGCGTAATCCAGCCAGTCGGCCAGCCGGCCCAGCCGGTGCTCCTCAGGTCCGGGCGGGTGCTCGGACGGGAAGGCTCCCACGAAACCCAACGGATAGACGTGCCACCAGATCGCGTGGCGCACCCAGTCCGGCATGGGCACCAACTGTAGACACGGGCAACGGCCCTTGAGCTTCTTTTGTTAACGTGCTTCGCGGCGCCGCATGCCGCGCGGTCCCGCGGGAGGAAAGCATGAGGATCACAACAAGATTGGCGGCGATAGCCGTAACCGTGTTCTCGGTACTGGCTGGCTGCGCTGCCGAGGATTCCGCGCAGGACTTCGCCAAGCCGACGATCCGCATCGGCTACCAGGCATTCCCCTCCGGGGATCTGGTCGTCAAGCACAACCGCTGGCTGGAGGAGGCGCTGCCGGACTACACCATCGAATGGACGAAGTTCGACTCCGGCGCCGCCGTCAACCAAGCGTTCATCGCCAAGCAGCTTGATTTCGGCAATCTCGGGTCCAGCCCGATGGCCCGCGGCCTGTCGGCGCCGCTGAACATCCCCTACAGCGTTGTCTTCGTCTTGGTTGTGGCGGGCGAGAACGAAGCCCTGGTAGCGCGCGGCGGAACCGGAATCGGGTCGATCTCCGGGCTGAAAGGCAGGCGGGTGGCCACTCCGTTCGCCTCCACCGCGCACTACAGCCTGCTGACCGCTCTGGCCCAGAATGGGCTGTCCGCCAACGATGTTCAGCTGATCGACCTGCAACCCCAGGCCATCGTGGCGGCGTGGGAGAGCGGGAACATCGACGCCGCCTACTCCTGGTTGCCGACGCTGGAGAAACTGGAGAAGACTGGCACGGTCCTGATCACCAGCGGTGACCTGGCCGCCAAGGGCAAGCCGACGATGGATCTGGTGGCGGTCTCCAACTCCTTCGCGAAGGGACACCCCAGAGTGCTCGACATCTGGCGCCGGCAGCAGGTGCGGGCGCTCCGGGAGATCAAGAGCGATCCGGCCGCCGCGGCGAAAGCCATATCCGGCGAGATGGCGCTGAGCCCCGCCGACGCCGAGCGGCAACTCAGCAAGGGCGTGTACCTGACTCCCGAACAGATCGCGTCGCCGGAATGGCTGGGCAGCGAGGGCAGACCCGGCGATCTGGCCGCCAACCTGGAAAGTGCGTCCAAGTTCCTTGCCGAGCAGAAGCAGATCCCGGCGGCGGCCCCGCTGGCGGTGTTCCAAAAGGCTATTTATACAAAGGGATTGCCCGAGGTTCTCGTCGGCTAGCGTGCAGGGGGTGCTGGACTTCCCCACCGAGGATTGGTCCGCTGAGGACCTCGCCCGGCTGCGCGGCATCTACGAGCCGCTCGCTGAATCGGTGCGCGCCCTGGTGGACGCCACCATCCGCACCGAGGCCGATGCCGAGACCGTCGCCGCGGTGAAGGCCGAGATCGACCAGGCGGTGAGCAGGCTGCGCGAGCGTCAGATCGACGGGGCGTTCGGGGCGCGGCACACCACGGCCGGCGAGACGGTGGCCTGGGGTAACGCCGTGGTCGGCGTCCGCAACGCGCTGGCCCCGCCGGTGGCCACCCGCCGCGACGAGTCGGGCCGGGTGTCGGCCGACTTCCACCTCGGCGCGGCCTACGAGGGGCCGCCCGGGCACGTGCACGGCGGGGTATCCGCGCTGATCCTCGACCACCTCCTGGGCGAGGCGGCCAGCCCGGACCGCAAGCCGCGGTTCACCGGCAGCATCACGGTCCGGTATCTGCGCGCCACCCCGCTCGGGGCGCAGCACGTCGAGGCCGTCCGCACCCGCAGTGACGGCGTCAAGACCTATTGCACCGGCACCATCTCCGACGCCGGGGGCGTCACGGTGGAAGCCGAGGGCGTCTTCATCACGCCACGCTGGCTGCGCGACTGATCACTGCTTCCCCATGGCCAGGTTCAGCCGGTCCTCCGGCGCGATCAGGTGGTCGTGGGTGTCGTCGCCGATATCGATCTGCACCCACTCGATGGCTCCGGTGAAGCGGTTCCCGGACGGCCCGTAGTCCGGGGATGCCGGTGAGCCGGTGTCGCGGCCGACATCGCACGCCTCGTCGGCGGAGAACGCCATCGGGATGGTGATGTCCACCCGTCCAGCGCCGACCGAGTTACCGTCGTAGTACAGGGTGACCTCACCGCCCTTGGCCAAACCGCCTCCGTCGTAGGCGAATTCCATGCGTAGCTGGTGTTTGCCGGCCGGCAGCGGTTCGTCGGCGGCGACGATGAAGTACTGGATGCCGAAGAAGTTGTAGCAGTACTTCAGGCGGCCCTCGTGGAAGTACAGCGACCAGCCACCGACCTGTCCGCCCTGAGTGATGATCACTCCTTCGGCGCCGCCGTCGGGCACTGTGACATCCGCGGTCACCTGGTGTGACTTGTTCTTGATATTGATCAGACAGTTCTCGCTGACGCGCATGCCGGAGAACAGCACCTGGTTGTTCCCGCGGATCAGCGTCGGCCTGCCGGCGAGGTCGGAGTTGAACCTCTCGACCGACCGGTCGTCAAGGGGGACGACGTTGTACTTGACCGCCTCGATGAGCCAAAGCCGTTGCAGCTCAGCCAACTTGTCAGGATTCCCAGCTGCCAGGTTGCGGGCCTGCGTCCAGTCGTCCGGGCCGTAGAGTTCCCACACGTCATCGCCGAAGGTCGCCGGGGTGTCCGTCAACCAGGGGGTGCGGTGTTTGGTACACGCCGTCCAGCCCTCGTGGTAGATGCCGCGGTTGCCCAGGATCTCGAAGTACTGCACCAGATGCGATTCCGGCGCGTCTGCGGCCCGCAGGCTGCCCAGCATGCTGACGCCTTCCAGCGGGGCTTGCTGAATGCCGTTGACATACAACGGCGCCGGGATACCGGCGGCTTCCAGGATGGTGGGGGCGACATCGATGACGTGGTGGAATTGGTCGCGGACGGTTCCGGAGTCGGCCAGACCCGTCGGCCAGTGCACGATGGTGCCGTTGCGGGTGCCACCCCAGTGCGAGGCCACCTGTTTGGTCCACTGGTACGGCGTGCACAGGGCATGTGCCCAGCCGACCGCGTAGTGGTTATAGGCGTCGGGGGTGCCGAAATCGTCGATTTTGGACAGCAGGAATTCGGGCGTCTCGATGCCGCCCAAACCATTCAGCGTGCACATCTCGTTGAAACACCCGTTCGGAGTGCCCTCGGCTGAAGCGCCGTTGTCGCCGATGATGTAGTAGATCAACGTGTCGTCGAGTACACCGAGGTCGGCGATCGCATCGATCAACCGACCGACTTCATGGTCGGTCTGCTCCAGGAATCCGGCGTAGATCTCCATCTGCCGCGCCAGCACGGGCTTGAGTTCGGCAGGCATGTCGTCCCAGGCCGGAATCTCGGCGTGCCGTTTGGTCAGTTCCGCGTCCGCGGGAATGACACCGAGTTTCTTTTGCTGCTCGAAGATTCTCTGGCGCAACGCATCCCAGCCTTCGTCGAACTGACCCCGGTACTTGTCGGACCACTCCTTGGGCACATGGTGCGGAGCGTGGGTGGCGCCGGGAGCGAAGTACATGAAGAACGGCTTGTCCGACGCCAGCGCCTTCTGCTGACGCACCCAGGTGATCGCACGGTCGGCGAGGTCGGCGGTGAGGGTGTACCCCTCCTCGGGGGTCCGTGGCGGTTCCACCGCTGCGGTGCCCTCGTAGATGCTGCGGGTCCGGGATCGGCAGAACATCGCGGCGCACCTGGTCATTGTTCGGATTTCCCATGATGCCAACCGTACGCGGGGGCCTAGTAGGTTCAGCCCGATGGAGAAGGTCATCGTGATGCTGCGGTCTGCTGGCGCTGACGACGACTGGGTGTCGCGGCTGTGCGGGCCGGTGGCGGGCGCATTGCTGGACCTCGGAGTACCCGGGTTGACCATCAACGTCCGCGACGCCGCGGTGCGCGACTCGCTGATGACGCTGACCACGCTTGACCCGTCGGTCCAGGCGGTGGTGAGTCTGTGGACCGACCAGCACTACGGCGGTCAGATGCGTGCTGCCCTGGACGCGCTGCGACCGCATGCCCAGCAGATCGCCGCCTACCTGGTCACCGAGTCGGTTCCGCTGCGGGCGCCGGACGGCCCGGCTGGTCAACGCACACCCGGCCTGGCCAACATCGCGCTGCTGCGCCGCCCTGCCGAGATGGACGAGGAGACGTGGCTGGCCCGCTGGCTGGGGGAGCACACCCCGGTGGCGATGGCCACCCAGTCGACGTTCGGTTACGTCCAGAACCACGTGGTGCGGGCACTGACGCCGGCGGCGCCGGCGGTGTCGGCCATCGTGGAGGAACTGTTCCCCATCGAGGCGGTGCGCAGCCTGCACGCCTTCTTCGGCGCCGCCGACGACGCCGACCTCGCCGACCGGATGGGCCGCATGATCGCGAGCACGTCGGCGTTCGGCGCCAATCAGAACATCGACACCGTGCCGACCGGGCGGTACGTGTTGCGCACGCCCTTCGTAGGCTCACTCGCGTGACGCTGCTCATCGCCGACGACAACCGCGTCCGCACCCTGACGCTCAACCGGCCGCAAGCCCTCAACGCCTTCAATGAAGCGCTCTACGACGCCACCGCGCAGGCCCTGCACGCCGCCGCTGACGATCCGGAGGTCGCCGTGGTGGTGATCACCGGGGCGGGCCGGGCGTTCAGCGCCGGGCAGGACCTCACCGAGATGCAGGCCCGCATCACCGACCCGGACTTCACTTCGGGCACGCACGGCTTTCCTGGGCTCGTCGATGCGCTGGCCGCCTTCCCCAAGCCGCTGATCTGCGCGGTCAACGGCATCGGCCTGGGCATCGGCGCCACCATTCTTGGCTACGCCGATCTGGCGTTCATGTCGTCCACCGCGCGGCTGAAGTGCCCGTTCACCAGCCTCGGGGTGGCACCGGAGGCAGCGTCGTCCTATCTGTTGCCGCAATTGATCGGCCGGCAGAACGCGGCCTGGCTGCTGATGTCCTCGGAGTGGGTGGACGCCGCCGAAGCCCTGCGCATGGGTCTGATCTTCAAGGTCTGCGAACCCGCAGACCTGGACTCCGAGGTGCGCCGGCACGCCGAAGTGCTTGCCGCCAAGCCGATTCCGAGCCTGATTGCGGTCAAGCAGACCATGACCGAACCGCTGCGCGCGGAGGTCGCCGCGGCCAATAAACGGGAGATCGCGTTCTTCGCCGAGTTGATGGGGGCGGCGGCCAACGCCGAGGCGCTGGCGAAGTTTCAGCGTGGGAGGTCCGGCTGATCCGTCAAACGCCGGCGGCGACGGCCTGCTTCGAGCCGGCCTCGATCAGGGCTTTCAGGTTGCGCACGCACCGTCCACAATCCAGCCCGGCGCCGCACTCGTTGGCGACCTGCTTGCAGGTAGACGCACCTCGGGCCACCGCTTCGTTCACCGTCTTGCAGGTCGTCCCGGTGCACAGGCAGACGTACATCGGGATATCCTTCGGTTTGTGTGGCGAGCGAGTTCACTAATACTAACTTAGCATAGCCTCACCTATGCAAACTGGGTGACCGGAGGAGATGACATGCAGGGTGACGCCGACGTCCTGAAGCTGCTGAACGAACAACTGACCAGCGAATTGACGGCAATCAACCAGTACTTCCTGCATTCCAAGATGCAGGACAGCTGGGGCTTCACCGAAATTGCCAAGCACACCCGCGCTGAGTCGTTCGAGGAGATGGTCCACGCCGAGCGCATCACCGACCGGATTCTCCTGCTCGACGGTCTGCCGAATTACCAGCGGATCGGCTCCTTGCGCATCGGTCAGACGCTGCGTGAGCAGTTCGAGAGCGATCTGGCGATCGAGCACGAGGTGGTCGCCCGTTTGAAGCCGGGAATCGCCATGTGCCGCGAGAAGCAGGATTCGACCACGGCCATCCTCTTCGAGCAGATCCTCGCCGATGAGGAGCAGCACATCGATTATCTGGAGACCCAGCTTCAGCTGATGGACAAGCTTGGCGAGGAGCTGTACTGCGCGCAGTGCGTGTCCCGGCCGCCTGCATAGCGTCGCGGGTGGTGCGGCGCTCGTCTGAACCCTGGGGCTGTTGCAGATCTACCGCAACAAACAGGTGTTCGGGTCGGCGCGACTGACCGACATCGCTGCACGGCTGCGGGTTCCGTGCGAGGTGCTCGAGCCCATCGTCGGCGGCATCGTGCACAAACTCGACGCTTCACCCAGCTTCGCCGGGCGACCGGACCGAGTGGCGGTGGAGGCGGCGCTGGAGCGGATCGCCCACCGGATGCTCGTGCAGCGGGAATGGGACCGCGCCGGCTAGAAGGGCGGCGGATCGGCGGCCATCCGCGCTTGGTTGAGGCCGCGCTCCCAGTTGATCCGGGCGGCGCGCTCTGCGGCACGGGAGCGTCGCCGGCTGGGCATCATCAGCGTGCGGACTTCGCCATTGAACGACCGGCGTACCGGGATGTTCAGGGTCTCGGTGGGCTCGGCCAACTGCGGGAAGAACAGCGCTCCGCCGGGCCGGGTGGTGTAGGTCCGTCCCGACGGCGACGTCCAGCGGATGGTGCCATCGCTGAATTGCTTTTCCTGCCAGCCGTTCTCGCCGGTCCAGAAGGTCTTGATCAAGTGGTGTGCGCGACACAGCAAGGCCAGGTTCGACGGATGTGTCGGACCGCCAAGATCCCACGGAATGGTGTGGTCGATGTCGCACACGTCGGCCGGTTTGTCGCAACCCGGGAATCGGCAGCAGATGTCGCGAGACCGGATGAAATCGGTCAACGCGGCCGACGGCCGGTAGCGGGGCTCCGCCGTCAGCTCGGCCGGCCGCGCCAGGGGCCGAACTGTTGCCCTTGCCGCCAGTGCCCGAACAGTCTCGGCGCTGATGGCACCGTACCCGGGCAGGTACCCGGGAGAGTCGCCGCGGCCGGTCACGGTCGTCGCTTCGGCGACGAGGTGGATCGTCACCCGTCCTGCGTCGGCGGCCTGTTCGCCGGCCGCCAGCGCCACCAGGGCGTCAGCCCGGCGTTCGGCCTTGCTCCTGGTGTCAGCCTGGTCGGTCTTGGTCACCAATTCCTCCAGGCGCCGGTCGACGATCGCGGCGTCGGTGGCCCGCAGTGCGCCCCAGAACTCCACCATTCCGTCATGGGCGTCACCGAACTCGATGTGGCGATCGCGCTCAGCGCTGCGGGCACTGCGGACGGCGGCGGGATCAGCCTCGCTGACCAACCAGTCGACGAGCTCGCTAACTCTGCGCCGCGACAAGGTGTTCCAGTAGCTGACCTGCGCGGCAAGACGTGCATCGACGGCAGCCAGCACCCGGGTGTCGGTGATGAGCCCGGTGCGGAACACCACTGCCGCGATCACCCGAAAATCGACGGCCCCGGCAGCGAAGACTTCCGCGACATGCGGAAGCCGCTCCAGCAACTCGACGCCGTAATTCATCTGCGACGACGCCCTGCCGCGGCTGATACCCAGCTCGGCGCCGACCTCCGCGGCCACCGCTTCCCAATTGTCGATGCACCATTGACTCCGGTCCACCTCGCCGGCTTCAGCCATCCGTAGCTGGCACAATCGCCCAGCCGCAAGCAGCCGTCGTGCCACGGCAAGTCGTTCAGCGTGCTGCCCGGCGCGCATCGCATCCAACAGACCAACAGCGGTAAGGCAATCGAACATACATTCGATTATAGAGTCAGCCTCCGACATTGATGGTATTCAACCGGATCGGGAAACTTCGCCGACGACGACGTGGCTGGATGGGTCGTGCTGTCCCGGGAACTGGGTACCGCGATGGCGTCTTTCAGCAGACTGGTCTATGACCGCAATCGATTGCCCATGCGGGTGCGGGAGATCGCCCGCGTGGTGATCGCCCACGACAACGATTGTGCGGTGTGCCTGGACATCGGTCAGGAATGCCGGCTCACGCTGCCGAGCCGTTCAGCGCCGGATGCCCGGCTCCTCGGTAGCGGTGAGAATAACGTTGGTAAGCAACAGATTCTGGGTTCCGGGCCGGATATCGATCGTCGAGGAGAAGCCCCCGACCTGATTCCCTAGCGCGGTGGCAGCGGCCTGCGACGGGTCGCACGGCGTGGTGTCACAGGCCATCCAACTGCCGGCCTGAGCGCCATCGGTCAACCGCACCTGGTAGCGGCCGGGCGGAACCGTCGCGGACATCCCGCGCGGGCCGGCCACCCACTGCGCCACCGAGGTGGCAGGAGAGCCGGACAGCGGATTGGAATCCCCACGGCTCTGCGTGGCGGGAGAAGGTGACGCCGAGGTCGCCTGGTCCAGCGCACTGCAGCCACTGACGGACAGCGCCGCAGCGGCAACCCCGAGGACAAGAATGTGGGGGGCCCTGGTACGCATCGCGACATCTCCTTCGGATCCAACGTTTCAGCAACTCCCATGCTCTACCCCCGGCCGTGCCGGGGAAATGAATCACCGGGGCTAATCGGGGCCTGAATCCTCGCGAATCCCCGGGTCAGGCTTCGTGGCCTGGATCGAGGTCGCGGACGTCGGAGAAGGTCACCAGGTTGGTCAGCTGCTTCGGGGAGCACCCGGCCACCGGCTCGGTCAAGTGACCGAGATGGTCGCCCAGGTCGACCCTGCTCAGCACCCGCCCGGCGAACCAGGCCGCCGCGTCGGAGAGGATCGGCAGCCCTTCCGGGCCCGCCCACCAGTCACAACGGGCGAACTTGTCCACCTTGTCGCCGGTCAGACTGCCGAAGAGCCGGGCGAGTTCCCGATGCTCACGGGTGAGCAGATGCACCGCGAGGTGGGTGGCGCCCAGGGACGCGATCCGATAGGTGTGATTGCGCTTGGACAGGCCGACCAGGAATCGCGGCGGCCGGATGGACACCTGGCTGGTGAATCCGACCAGACAGCCGGTCCGGTGCTCGCCCACCCGGGTGGTCACCACGAACATCGGATAGTCCAGTGCTCCGGTGATGTTGCCGAAGGCCTCGGCTCCGCTTTGCATGCCCAGCAGAGTTCCCGCTATGACCGGAAACACCCGTGGTTTGGCTTAGTCCCACGCCACCGGCGGGCGCAAGCCGAGGAAATCCGGACCCAGCTGCTCAAAGACGATGCTCAGGTGCGCCACCGCGAGTCGATCGCCGCCGAAACCGCGGCCCGCGCCCGCGCCGCACAGGCCGAAGCCGACGCCAAGGCCGCCGAGGCCCAGCGACTGCAGAACGCCGCGGAGTCACACCGGCACGAGGTCAGCGCGTCCCGCGAGGAACTGGACAAGCGCCGCGAGCACGCCGAGCGGCTCGACCCCAGCCCCGCTACCGGCCGACCCGGGCATCAGACCCCAGGGTGACCGGCAGCTGCGCCCATCCGCGCAGCACACGCGTATCTCGCCGGGTCCCTTCCCCGGCGAGCTGCGCGTCGGGGAAGTGCGTGAAGAACCGCCGCAGCCCGGCCTCGCCCTCGGTGCGGGCCAGCGCGGCACCGAGGCAGAAATGCCGGCCACCGGAGAACGACAGGTGCTTGCCTGCGCCCGCCCGGCGCACATCGAAGGTATGCGGGTCGGGAAACACCGCGGGATCGCGGTTGGCGCCGGCCAGATAGATCACCACCATCTCCCCGCGGCGCACCGTCGTGCCGGCCACCACGGTGTCGGTCCGGGCTACCCGGGCGGTCAGCTGAACCGGCGAATCCAGGCGCAGGATCTCCTCGACGGCGTTCGGCCACAGCGACGGGTCAGCGGCCAGCACCGCACGCTGATCAGGGGCGTTGATCAACATCCGAATCCCATTGCCCAGCAGGTTCACCGTGGTCTCGAAGCCGGCTGCGAGCACCAGACCGGCGATCGCTTTAAGCTCCGTCTGATCCAGCCGGACACCTCCTTCGGAGGCGTCGATCAGCTGGCTCATCAGGTCGTCACCCGGGTTGGCCCGCAGCTTGTCGAGGTGGGCGGTGAGCCAGTAGTTGAAGCCTGCCAGCCCGCGCTGCACCGTCTGGTACTGGCGCCAATCCAGACCGAAATCCAAACTGGGAGCTGCTAACTCGCCGAATTCGAGAATCCTCGCGCGGTCTGCGGCCGGGACGCCCAGTATCTCGCTGATGATCGAAACCGGAAGCTGGGCGCAGTATCGCCCGACGATGTCGACCACACCCTCGGCGCCGGACAGATCCGCCAGCAGCGCCGCCGCGGTGCCGTCGACCTGATCGCGCAGCGCGGCCACCGCGCGGGAGGTGAACACCGACGACACCGTCTTGCGGTAGCGGGTGTGCTCGGGGGGTTCGACGGCCAGCAGGGACGGCGGCAACAACGGATGCAGCAGATCAGCCCTGGTGCGCTGTTCGAGCCAGCGCAGCGGAGCCGGCAGGCTGCGGCCCATGCCGACCACCCGGAAGTCGTCGGAGCGCAGCAGTTCGAACGCGACGGCGTGGTCGACGGTCAGGTAGCTGATCCTGGCCCGGATCAACGGTCCCTGCTGGCGGAGCTCCTCATAGAACGGAACGGGATTCACCCGTACCGACGGATCGGCGACGAACCGGGCCTGCGGGTCGCCGCGGCCGGCCGACCAGTTCGCCACGGTGCGGATCACCCCGTGCAGGGACAGCCAATGCAGCCGCTCTCTCATCTCTGCCATGGCTCAGACCGGGGGAGTCCAGCTGACCGGAAGACGCTTGATGCCGTGGATGAACGCCGACCACAGCATCGACGGTTCCGCGGTGACGGTGATGTCAGGCAGCCGGTTGCGCAATTCCTCGAACACGACCGCGATCTCGCGGCGGGCCAGGTTGGCGCCGAGGCAGAAATGCGTTCCGCCACCGCCGAATCCGACGTGGTGATTGGGGGAGCGGGTGACGTCGAACATCCACGGGTTGTCGAACTTGTCCTCGTCGCGGTTGGCCGAGGCGTACCACATGGTGACCTTGCCGCCAGCGGGAATGCGCACGCCGCTGACCTCCACGTCGCGCGTCGTGGTGCGGCGCATGTAGATCACCGGCGACGCCCAGCGCACGATCTCCTCGACGGCCGTGGCGGAATGGGTCTCGAAGTCGTCCCACCAGATCTGCCGCTGTTCGGGGTAGCGGGTCAACGCCAGCACGCCGTGGCTGATCGCGTTGCGGGTGGTCTCGTTACCGGCCACCGCCAGCAGAATGAAGAACGACGCCACCTCGGCCGAACTCAGCCGCTCGCCATCGACCTCGGCGGCCACCAGGGCGGTCGTCAGGTCATCGCGCGGGTTGGCCCGCCGGTCCTCGGCCATCGCGGTCGCGTACGCGCCGATGTCGATGGCCACCTTCAGGAATTCCTCGTAGTCGGTGGTGATGTCCGGGTCGCCGAAGCCGAGGATGACGTTGGTCCAGTGGAACACCCGTTCATGGTCGGAGTCGGGGATGCCCATCATGTCGCAGATCACCTGCAGTGGCAGCGGACCGGACAGCTCGTTGACCAGTTCGCCGTTGCCGTCGGGGTGATTGGCGATCAGGCCGGTGACCAGCCGCCGGGCGCGCTCACGCACCGCCTCCTCGGTGCGGGCGACCACCCGCGGAGTGAACGCACTGCGGACGATCCCGCGCAGACGGGCGTGCCGCGGGTCGTCGAGAGCGATCATCGAACCGAAGTACTCGGCGACCTCGGGCTGCTGATCGGCGATGGTGATGTTGGGGTGGGAACTGAAGATCTCCGGGTGCCGGCTGGCGAAGTGCACGTCGTCGTACTTCATCAGAGCCCAGTGCCCGGGCCCGCGTTCGAAGCCCTCGAACTCGATCTCTTCGAAGAACCTGATGGGCGCTTCGCGGCGCAGGGTGGCGAATGCCCCGTCGCGGATGGAATCGTCGCGCGACCAGAACTTGAGCCGGCCCAGGTTGATGTCTTCGAGCGGGATGTGCGGGGGTGGCTGGCCGTTGACGCGAGTCGCTATCCCCGCAGGGGCAGCCCTCTGCACATCCATCGCCTACCGTCCCCTCGAATCGCCTGCCGTTGCCTCCACCATAGAGCGGGGACTCACCGGCATCAGCGGGCTCGAGTCAGTTCTCTGCGGGGTTAATTTTCGACGACCTTCTTGATGCGTTCCAGGGTGGTTCGCATGTCCCGGACATTGCGCCGTCCCCGCAGGTAACCGGCGAACATCCAGAACACCCGGACCGGCAGTGCGTTGTTCATCCGGAACGACTCGGTGACGTCGGTGCCGTCGCCGCGGGGGGTGAGCCGGTAGTGCCAGTTGTTGATCGCCTGATCGCCCGGACCGAGTACCGCGAAACCGAATTCACGGCCCGGTTCGCAGGCGGTGACCCGGCAGTTGGTCCAGTAGACCGGCCCGATCTCGTTACGCCGGACGTGGCCGCGGAACTTGGCGCCCAGCGCCGGGCCGTCGGCGCCGCCGAGCCACTCGGCCTCGAACACTTCGGGCGAGAATTTGCCGGTGTTGCGGACTTCGGCGATCAGTTCCCAGATTTTGTCGGCCGGGGCCGACATGTGCACCGTCACGGAGCCTTCCATGCCTCGATCCTAGGGGCCGGCATCGGTAGCGTTTGCGCCCATGGGTATCGCACTGCGTCCGCCGACCGCCAGCGTCGACCGGCGGATCGCCGTTTCGCCCGAGGTGGTGTGGCGTCTGCTGGTCGACCTTGAGCAGTGGCCGCACTGGGGTCCGTCGGTGCGCCGCGCCGAGTTGAGCGACGGCGGCTCGGAGCTGACCAGCGGGGCCCGAGGCACGGTGTGGACCGCCGTCGGCGTCGCTCTGCCGTTCACCGTCACCGAGTTCGTTCCGGGACAACGGTGGGGCTGGAAGGTCGCCGGGGTGGGCGCGACGGGCCATGTGGTCACCGCGGTCCCGGGCGGATGTTTGGTCCGCTTCGAGACGCCGTGGTGGGCTGCGGCCTACCTGCCGGTGTGCGCGGTCGCGCTGAGCAAGATCGCCAAGCTCGCCGGCGAGCGGTAGCCGGCGAAGTCGATCAGCCGACCGGGCCCTTGGCCAGCAGCACCGGCATCACCCGCGGATTTCCGGTCCGGTCGACCCAGGCCAGCATGATCGTGTTGCCGGGCCGGCGCTGATCCATGATGTTCGACAGATCGGCCGCGGAGTTCACCGGGATTCCGTCGACCGAGACGATCACGTCGCCCGGCCGCAGGCCCACCTGACCGGCCGGCGTGTCCGGCAGCACCTGACGGACCACAGCGCCGGCGGGACCGCCGAATGGTGGCGCGTCGGCGATCCCGACGCCGATGAACGCCGAATCGCCGATATGCACTGACGGGGACGGCGCACCGGCGCGGATCTGATTGGCGATGGCGATGGCGCGGTCGATCGGGATGGCGAAGCCTTCGCGGCCCTCGACGCCGCCCATCCGGTAGTTGAGGGTGGCGGCCACCGTCACGCCGACGACCTGTCCCGCGCTGTTGACCAGCGGGCCGCCGGAGTCGCCGGGGCGGATCTCGGCTGCCACCCGGATGAGGTCGAACAGCTCACGCGATGCGCCGCCGGCCTCGTTGGACGCGCGCACCGAGGCGCCCAGCTGGGTGATGTTGCCGGGTGCGTAACTGGGCGGGCCGCCCGTGCCGTTGGCGTTGCCGACAGCCGCGACGGGATCTCCGACCGCCAGGTTCGACGATGTGCCTATCGCCGCGAGCGGCAGCGGAGGCGCGCCGCGCAGCCGGATGACCGCGATGTCGTTGGACCGGTCGAAACCGACGACGTCGGCGGTATAGGTCTGGCTGTTGGCCAGGCTGACGGCGGTGATTTCGGTGGCGCCCTCGATGACGTGGTTGTTGGTCAGCACGTCGCCGTTGGGACCGAGCAGGATGCCCGTGCCTGCCCCGGCCGCGCCCTGGTAGGTCAGCGTCGTGTTGATGTCGACCAGCGCCGGCACCACCTGACCCATCACCAAGGACTGGTCGAGGGTGGGCGCCGGCGGTGCGGCCGGCGCCGCCACGGCGGGTGCGGTGGCGATACCGGCCAACAGCGTCAAGGTGGCTAGCGCACCGGAAATACGGCGTGCGCGCCGACCCTTGGGACGTGGATGCATCAAATCCATACCTTCAACTGTGCCTTAAAACCGCAGAAAACGGCAGTTCACCTTTTCACCTCACATTCCGGATTGTTTGGAAATCGCCGACTCCGGCAATCCAGGTCATGCCGCGATGGCCCGTGCGCGCACAACGTGAGGGTGTGGTCCGTCATGGCCGCCGGTCGCCCGAGAGATTCGTCACACGGCGACAGCCAAATTCCCTTTCAGGCGAGATAGAAATGGACACCACCTTGACCGACACCCACCTCGAACCGCATTTCGCTGACATCCAGCATCATTACGACCAGTCCGACGACTTCTTCCGGCTGTTCCTCGACCCGAGTCAGACCTACAGCTGCGCCTATTTCGAGCGCGAGGACATGACGTTGGAAGAGGCGCAAGTCGCGAAAATCGAACTGGGGCTGGGCAAGCTGCGACTGCGACCGGGGATGACACTGCTCGACATCGGGTGCGGCTGGGGTGCCACCGTGATGCGCGCGCTGCGCCACTATGACGTCAATGTGGTCGGTCTGACGTTGAGCAGGAACCAGGCGCTGCACGTCCAGAACCTGTTCGACGCGGATGATTCGCCGCGCTCCAAACGCGTTCTGCTGGAGGGCTGGGAGAACTTCGACGAGCCGGTGGACCGCATCGTGTCCATCGGCGCGTTCGAACACTTCGGTCGTGACCGCTACCACCAGTTCTTCACCCGGGCGCACGACATCCTGCCGCCGGACGGCGTCATGCTCCTGCACACCATTGTGCGGTCCAGCGATGAGGAGTACGCGCAGCGCAAACTGCCAATCACTATGCGCCACATGCGCTTCGTGAAATTCATCATGAAGGAGATCTTCCCCGGCGGAGACCTGCCGCAGCCCACGGACGTCATCGACCACGCCGCCGCGGCCGGCTTTACGGTGGAACGCGTTCAGTCGCTGCGGATGCACTACGCGCGCACCTTGGAATGCTGGGCCGCGGCGCTGGAGGCCAACCGGTCCGAAGCGCTGGCGATCCAGTCCGAGGAGGTCTACCACCGGTACATGAAATACCTCACCGGTTGTGTCGAGCTGTTCCGGGACGGATACGTCGACGTTTGCCAGTTCACTCTGGGCAAAGGCGGCTGAGCGGCACGCTCGGTAGCATCGGCAGGACGATGGTCAGCACTCGTCTTCGGTCGCGCCCGGGCCTTGTCCTCATTTCCGCCAGCCTGGTCATGTCGTTGGTGCTGGGCACTTTGTTCGTGGTCACGCACCGGATGGACAACCCGCGCGGCGCTGAAACGCCGGTCGCACCGCTGACCGACGAGGAAACCCGGGCACAGGTGCTTGACCAGGCCCGCCAATTCGTCGGGGCCGGGAAACTCGGCGCCGCCAAGGGGGTCTACCTCCTGATGTCGTGCAGCAGCGAGGAGAAGCCGCCCTACCAGGGCACTGTGCGAGTGCACTTCGATGTGCCCAGCGTGGCCGAGACCCCCGCGTACTTCCGCCAGATCGCCCGCGCGATGGAGGCCTACGGCTGGCGCGAAGGCCTGCCGCCCGGGCGTCACCCAGGTGGTCGCACCTTGGCCAAGGGTGGACTGATCGCGGTCTATTTCCGCGACCCCGACCTGCCGGGCCGTGGACTGCTGAAGATCTCCGGCGAATGTCGCCACTTCGCCGATCATCGCGATGATCCGCCCGGATTCGTCGACATCACCGGCGAATTGCAAGGCTGAACGCGGTGCAAATGTGAACACCGTTGAAATTTAGGGACTTTGGTCCCCGGCGTGGCGGGCCTTCGACCCGTGTCTGCGACGGCCGGTCACAGATAACATCGCGGGCATGGCTTATGTGATCACCAGCGCGTGTGTGGACGTCAAGCACAAGGCGTGCGCCGCCGAGTGCCCGGTCGACTGCATCTACGAGGGCGACCGGACCATGTACATCAATCCCGATGAGTGCGTCGATTGCGGCGCTTGCCGGCTGTTGTGCGAGGTCGACGCCATTTTCCACGAGGACGACCTGCCGGAGACCGAGAAGAAGTTCCGCACCGACAACGCGGCGTTCTTCAGCGACATCCTTCCCGGCCGCGATGCCCCGCTCGGAACCCCGGGTGGCGCCGGCGACCTCGGACCCGTCGGGGTCGACACCCCGATGGTGGCGGGGCTGCCGGCTCAGGCCGGCGGCTGACTCCGGCGAGCTCCCCGAGCGAGCCGTCGGCACGTCGTGCAGGGACTTCATCGCCGATGTAACGAAGTCGGCGGCGTGGTGGAAAGACTCCGTGGGGTCAGGAGTGCATCGCGCCTGACCTTCGCCATCTAGAATGGGTTTTTGCTGTAGCACACAGATGTCCACCCATCGACCAGACAGGGAGCTACGCGACCATGGCCAGAGCACTTCGGCGGGCACTTGCCGCTGCCGGGATCGCCATCGTCTCGATGGCGGCCACCGCCCCGACCAGCGTGGCGGCCACCGCCCCGGTCAGTGCCGTCGGAACGGTCGCGTCGGTGCAGCCCGTGAACGGTCAGACCGTCGGCGTGGCGCACCCGATCATCGTCACCTTCACCCGCCCGGTCCGCGACCGCGCGGCGGCGGAGCGCTCCATTCAGGTCACCGCGCCGGCTCCGATGAGCGGCCGCTACGAGTGGCGCACCGATAGCACCGTCGAGTTCCAGCCCGACCAGTACTGGCCCGCGCATTCGCAGATCAATCTGATGGCCGGGGGAGAGCGCCGCAGCTTCGGCACCGGTGCCACCGTGCTGGGCGTGGGCAGCATCTCCGAGCACACCTTCACCGTCAGCATCGACGGGGTGATCATGCGCCAGATGCCGGCCTCGTTCGGCAAGCCGAGATTCGCCACTCCGGTCGGCTCGTTCAGCGTCCTGGAGAAGTACAAGTCGATCGTGATGGACTCGCGCACCATCGGGATTCCGCTGGAAGACCCGGAGGGCTACAAGCTCACCGTCGCCAACGCGGTACGGGTCACCTGGGGTGGCGTCTACATCCACTCGGCGCCGTGGTCGGTAGGTTCGCAGGGCTACGCAAACGTCAGCCATGGCTGCGTCAACCTCAGCCCGGACAACGCGCTGTGGTACTTCAATCAGGTCGGTATCGGCGACCCGGTCGTCCTGAACTGGTAAGCCGCCCCGAGGTATTGCCGGTCAGCCTTCCTTCTTCGGAGTGGGCGTCACGGTCGTGGTGCTGACGGTTGTCGTCGGCGACGCGGTTGTCGGCGGGGCGCTCGATGAGGCGGCCTGCGCGCCGGTGGGGAATCGGGGCTGGTGAAACTCGACCCAGGGATCCCGGTACAGCACGGTGTCGCCTTCGGACACCAGCAGTGCGTCCTCGGACACCGCGTAGGTCACGTCGGCATTGGTGGCGATCACCACACCGTCAACGCCCTCGCTGGCCGGCATGGTCAGTGCGGCCTGGTCGCTGATCCTGGCTCCGCGATATTGAAGTTGCCCGTCGTCGCCGACGCAGATGGCGACCAGGGCGCGTGTGGTCCGGCCGAACTCCATCAGCATCTGGTCGTCATCGCAGCGGGCGGCGGAATCGGTATAGCCGTGCTCGTCGGCGGCGAACTGCGGCGCGCTCGTCGGATCGGCGGCCGCGTGGGGCAGGGCGGCTGCCGCAGCCAATCCGGCCGCTGCGACCATCAGTCCGGCGCGACGGGCTGCGCTCTGCGACATGGCTGCCTTCCTTCCACCTGCAGGGGGTATAGAGGACAGCGAACCATCTGTGCCAGCGGATGCGCGGTTGCCGCGACGGCGTTTCGCCGCGGGACGCACCGCTAGTCTCATCGCGTGCTCAAGCAGCGACTCGTCTTCACCGGCCACATCGCGGGTTTCGGCACGACGGCCGGCGTACGCCTGGTGGTGGGCCGCTGGATGACGTCTCCTTTCGGCGCCTTCGCCGACGTGATGGTGCAGACCCGCGACGACGAGAGAATCCTGCTGGCGCCGAACGCCCGCGTCGCCGACTTCGTGGCGTCCACGTACAACTTCGACCGCATCGAACTCGGTGCCGTCACCACGGAGCTCTCGGCGCGCCGGCTGACGGTGAACGCTCCCGGTTTGACAGTCGCCCTCGACATCGGCGGACCGGCCCCATTGGACCGGCTGCTGCGTCTGGTGCCGGCGCGGCTGGCGATCCAGCCCTGGTGGCTGCGGGCGATCGACCCCGTCGCCTCGCGCATCGTCAGGGGCGTGCACACGGCCGGCAGCGCCGGGAACGGGCGGCGCGAGTACTACGGCGTCACCCGCACCCGGCACATCACCGGCGTCCGCGGCAGCTTCGCCGGAACCGGCCTGGGCGGAGTCTCGCCGCTGCTTCCTCCGGTCGGATTCGGGTTCTCCTCAGCCCCGCCCACACCGCAGATCGTGGCGGTGTCGACGACCATCGACATGCCGGCCTCAGCGGAGGTCTGACTCCGGCTTGGGGGCGTGGCTCAGCACCGCCCACAGCAGCCGGGCCGCTTTGCGCGCCCGCTCGTCCGGAACGATCGGCGCCGCGACCCCCGGCTGTTCGGCCGGCTCACCGCCGATATGTTCGACGAGCGCGACGGCCAGAGTCCGCAGTTTGACGTTGGATTCGTGGCTGGCGCGCCGCAACGTCGCCCAGGCCGACTCCGCGTCACAGCGCAAGCTACCCATGATCGCGCCTTTGGCCTGTTCGATCGCGCCGCGGGACTGCAGCACGGCGAGCATGTCGGCGATCTCGCTGCCGTCCTCGGCGGCGGTGGAGGTGACCAGGGCGGCGGTGATCAACTGCTCGTAACCGATCAGGGTGGTGATGGTCGCGGCCTGCGCCGGCCCGCTCAGAAAGCAGGAGACGACCAGCGTCTCGTCGGCCTCCCAGACACCCGGGACCGCGGCGGCTCCCTGCACCTGCAGCAGGGCGCCGTCTGCGCCGTCGAGGTAGCTTCGCACGGCGTCCTTTGTCAGCTTCGGCCACCGGTCGTCGGCCCACACGTCGAGGCTGAGCACCGGTACCTGGTGCTCCACGGCGATCTCGATCGGGCCTCCCAGACCGGACATCTGGCACGCCAGGTAGCCGACCCCGACGCCGCGGGTGGCAAGAACCGTCATCCCGTCCCGTTTGGAGTGCATGGTGACGGCGAGTCCGACGGCGCCGGGCAGGTCACGCTGGACCCGCTCGAGAATCCGGTCGAAAAGCTCACTGTGGGAGGTGTTTTCCCGGGGATGGAAGATCGGTGCGGGCATCGTCTACTCCGCCCTGACCACGGAAGCGACCCGGTCCAGGCCGGAGATCGCCAGCAGCGTGGTGATGTGCCCGGTCGGTTTGACGACCATGGTGAGTTCGGTTGTGGCGGCAAGGGAGAACAGCGCTCGCACTGCCGCGCTGTCGCAGTAGCTGACGGCGGTGAGGTCAACGGTCAGTGAGTGAGATCCGTTGCATGCCTTTGTCATCGCGTTCTGGAACTCGTTGACGTTGGCCAGGTCGATATCGCCGCTGACCACGACCAGAGGTGGATTATCCTGGGAGGCCACCGTCACGGCGAACCGCGCCTCAGTCATCGGGACAACTCCTTGGTCAGCGAAACGGCGGTCCCCTCCAAGCCAGTCCTCAACTCGACGGTGTCAACTAGGGCATTGATGAGGTGCATGCCATGACCGCGGTGGCCGGAAGAGACACTCGCGGGCTTCCAGCATCCGTTGTCCGACACCGACAAGTGCAGCACATCGCCGATCATCGCGGCCGTCATACAGATCTCGACCGGTCCGGCGGCTCCGACAACCGCGTGTTCGGTCGCGTTCGCGGTGGCCTCGCCGACGGCCAGCAGAACGTCGGCGATCGATTCGCAGTCGAGCCCGGCCGCGATCAGCCACTGCCGCAACTGCGCGCGGCTGACCGCCAGGCTGTCCGGCTGGGCCGGCAAGGTGACGCTCAACGGAGCCGGCGGATGGCGGTACAGCACCGCGGCGGCCCGCCCATGCTCACCCAGAGTCGTGATCACCTGATTGGCCAGCTGCTCGATGCCGACAGCGGCGCCGTCGTCGAGGAGCGCGACGGTGCGGCCGCCGGGCCCGCTGATCAACAGCACCGTCGCCCCTGGCGTCAACGCAGCCACTGCCATCTGGTCGGTCGCTGCATCGAGCACCACCGACGGCTTACCGGGAACTGCCAGGACCACCGCGGAGTCGCCTCGGGTGCTGTAGCGGATGGTGTCGGCGTCGACGATGGCAGCCACTCCCGACACCACCGAACCGTTGATCGCGGCGAAGCTGCGAAGCGGGTCGGCGGTGCGTTGCAGGGTAGACCGGATCTTGGCCACCAGAGCTTCTCTGCCGCCAGCCGAGCAGGAGCCGAGTAGAACCGCTGTCTGACCGGCCGGCATCGGGATGAATTCGAGCCAGGACCCGACCTGCGTGGTGGGGAAGAAGCGGGCAGCGAACCCTCGCGGCGCCGGAAGTGTGCCGAACATTCCGCCGGCTTGCGAGCCGCTGGGTGTGCGAAGGCCACCGTCGGGGCTCAGCGCCTCATCGACCATTCGACCCCCCAAAGCCTCGATGGGCGCAGCCTATCAAGAACGGCGGTTCGGGCGAATGGACGAACCGCCAGCGGTTAGGCTTTCCGGCATGTTCCGCGAATTCGTGATGGCAACCGTTGTGGTCGGCGGTGCGTTAGTGGCGGCGCCGGCAGCCGCCGCCGACGGGACCCAGACCACCTACCCTGGTGATGTCCCGGAGATGGTCTACGACGCCCACCTGAGCGCGCCGTGCTACCGCTGGGACCGGTTTATCTTCGGTCGCGGACCCGGCGGTGCGGCGATGGCGTGTCACTTCATCCCGAACCTGTCCTACACGGGCATGGACCGGCCGCCGGCCGGAACCGGTTTCTGGGTCATCTCGCCCAAGCTCTACGGCGTGCAGGAAGTGGGTGCTCCGTGCCCGGCGCCGCAAGCGGCGGCGCAGTCACCGGACGGGCTGCCGATGCTGTGCGTGGGCGCCCGTGGCTGGCAACCCGGATTCCTGAAGGTCGGCGAGTGGGGTAACGGCAGTTCGTTCGTCCCGGCGGGCTGAGGTTCGTCAGACCCCCGCGGTTCGTCAGACCCCCGCGGTTCGTCAGACCCCCGCGGCCGCCTCGTTGAGTTCGTTCAGGCGGTTGGTCGCCTCCAGGTACTCGTCAACCCAACGTTCGATCACCGACGCGGTCTTCTCCACCTTCGAGAGCTGGCCGACGACCTGTCCGACGGGATTGAACGCCACGTCGACCGTCTCGTCGGGGTACTTGCTCGTCGCGGCCACCGCCATCCCGGAAACCATGTACTGCAACGGCATTCCCAGCGGTTCGGGGTTTCCCGGGGTCTCCCAGGCCTGTGTCCACTCGTTGCGCAGCATGCGGCACGGCTTGCCGGTGAACGAGCGACTGCGGACGGTGTCGCGGCTGGTGGCCCTGGCGTAGGCGGCCTGCTGCACCGGAGTGTTGTGGGCTTCCTCGACCATCAGCCACTGGGAGCCCGACCAGGTGCCCTGGCAGCCCAGCGCCAGCGCGGCGGCGATCTGCGCGCCGCTGCCGATACCGCCGGCGGCGAGCACCGGACGCGGCGCGACCGCTCTCACCGCCTGTGGCCACAGCACGATCGAGCCGACGTCGCCGCAGTGGCCGCCGCCCTCGCCGCCCTGGGCGATGATGATGTCGACGTCGGCCTCGGCGTGCTTGATGGCCTGCGCCGGTGACCCGCAGAGCGCGGCGACCTTGCGACCGGATTCGTGGATGTGGGTGATCATCTCGACCGGCGGAGTGCCCAGCGCGTTAGCGATCAGGGTGACCTTGGGATGTCGTAGCGCCACCTCGACCTGCGGGGTGGCGGTGGCCTCGGTCCAGCCGAGCAACTGCAGGGCGTTCGAGTCGGCATCGGCGGTAGGGACCCCGTGATCGGCCAGGATCTTCTTGGCGAAGTCCAGGTGCTGCTGCGGCACCATCTTTCTCAGCAGCTCGGCGAGTTCGTCGCCGGACACGTCGGTGTTCATCCCCTCGTACTTGTTGGGGATCACGATGTCGACGCCGTAGGGATGATCGCCGATGTGCTCGTCGATCCACGAGCACTCGATTTCGAGTTGTTCGGGAGTGAAGCCGACGGCGCCGAGCACCCCGAAGCCGCCGGCCTTGCTGACCGCGACCACGACGTCGCGACAATGGGTGAACGCGAAGATGGGGAATTCGATGCCCAGTTCGTCACAGAGCGCGGTGTGCATGGGGACTACTCCTTGGAAGCAAACTGGAACGTGTTCTAATTCGCCAGTCTAGCCCCGCGCCGGCCACAGAACGAGTGCGTCGTGTTCACCCCGGGGGAGTAGCGTTGAGCAGGCGCTCACCGTAGCGCTCTGGAGGCCGACGATCGTGACCACTCTTCGCATGACAGTAATGGCGGCGACCCTCGCCATGGCCGCCCTCGGCTTAGCGCCGCCGGGCTCGGCGGCCCCCGATCCGACGCCGCAGGCCCCCTGCTACAACGGCATCACCCCGCTCAACCCGTATGCCGACAACTGCTCGCTGCCATCGCGTCCGCCGCGGGTGCTGGGATCGGCGCCGGACCAGACCGCCATCCTTAGTTGCAACGTCGGTGGCGAGGTATGGCGCTCGGTGTGTTTGTCGCAGTACGTCAACGGCGGACCCGGGTTAAATCCGGGGGGAATCGTCGTCGGTATCGGCGGCGGCAGATAGCGCTCAGGGCGCCGGATTGGCCGCTCCGGATCGTCCGCCGATCAGCATCGATCCGCCCGCGGCCAGCGCGCCCACGACCGCCAGCGGGATCGACCAGGCCCGGCGTGCCGACAGTTTGGACTGGCAGCTGGCCACGTAGTCAGTGTGCGGCAAGACCTCGTTGAGCACCGGCACACCGGCCACGCTGTTGTTGTTCGCCTGTCTGGCCTGCGACAGATCAGAGGACAGACCGGTGCCGCAGCCGATGCTGCCGCCCTTGCCGTCCGAGGCGGACACCGGGATCAGCAGCGCGATGAAACCGACCAGCAGCGCCGCGGCACCCAACACCAGAATCAGTCGTCGTCTCGTCATGGGCAGCCGACTACCCGGCGGACGTGGAGTAAAACTCCCGCGGAGGCAAAAGCGCACCGCGGTAGCCTGACGCCCCATGGGACGCGTAGCGGACAAGGTCGTACTGATCACCGGCGGTGCCGGCGCCAAGGGCGTGGGTGCCGCCAGCGCCCGGATGCTCATTGCCGAGGGCGCCAAGGTGGTGATCGGCGACGTCCTCGACGAGCAGGGCCAGAAGCTGGTCGCCGAACTCGGGGATGCCGCGCGATATGTCCACCTCGACGTGACCAGCGGGGCGGACTGGACAGCCGCCGTCGAGACCACGATGGCCGAATTCGGCACGTTGAACGTTCTGGTCAACAATGCCGGCATCGTGCAGGCCGCGCCGCTGAAAACGGCCGACATCACCCGCTGGCAGAAAGTCCTCGACGTCAACCTCACCGGCGCGATGCGGGGCATTCAGGCGGTCATCGCCCCGATGAGCGCGGCCGGCGGCGGGTCGATCATCAACATCTCGTCCATCGAGGGCATGCGCGGTGCGGCGTGGATGCACAGTTACGTCGCGTCCAAGTGGGGGCTGCGCGGGCTGACCAAGTCGGCGGCGCTGGAACTGGCGCCGGAGAAGATCCGGGTCAACTCCATCCATCCGGGATTCATCCGGACCGCGATGACCAAACACCTGCCCGACGACATCGTGAAGGCGCCGATGGGTCGGCCCGGCACCCCCGAGGAAGTCGCTCCCTTCGTGGTGTTCCTGGCCAGCGACGAATCGTCGTTCTCCACCGGATCGGAGTACGTGGTCGACGGTGGATTGATCACCGACGTGCCGCACCGCGGGTAGCTCAGCGGCGATCCCGGCCGCGCAGCGCCATCGCACTGAACGCCGACCCGAGCGCGGCCCGACCCAGCCCTGGCAGGTGTGCCAGCGCGTCGGCGGTGCCGCGGCGCTGACCGGGCACTGTCACCCGCAGCACGGGCCAGCTGCGATTGTCGGCCAGCGCAGCAAGACCGGGACGGGGGTTGACCGGCCGGGGATGGCCCACCAGCTCCATCAACGCCGCCTCCTCGTCGCCGTCGGCGTAGAAATAGCTCTGCTGCAGCTGCACCCCGTGCTCGTCGCAGAACCGTTGCACGGCAAGCGCTTTCTGCCGGCCCCAGACGATCGGGGTGTTGATCCGGCCGGTGAGCCGGTCACGCCCGTCGAGTTCGAAGGTGTTGCAGACCACGTGCGGGATATCGAGTGCGCGGGCCACCGGCGCGGCGTGGATGGTCAGCGCCGACGAACTCATCACCAGGGTGTGGCCGCGTTCCCGGTGGGCGTCGACGATCTGGCGCATCAGCGGATAGACCTTGGCGGCCAGCTGCTCGGCGAACAACCGCTCGCCGATCTCGTCGAGCTCCTCAAGGGATTCCCCGCTTAGGAAGCCGGCGGCCCGCGACAGCAGTCGCTCGAATTGCATGCGGCCCAGCTTGTACCGCAACGACGCCTCCACGACGCCGAGGACCTCGCCGATCTGCGCCTGCCCCCGCTTGATCCGGTCGCTGGCGTGCGCGACGGCGGTGAAGCCGGCGATCAGGGTGCCGTCGCAGTCGAAGAACGCGCCGACTGCCGGGCCCCGCGGACTCGCCGCGATCTGATGCAGCGGGTCGGGGGTCATGATCGCTGCCGTTGCGCCGCGACAGCTTCCAACTCGTCCTCGTAGGCGCCTTCGTCGCGGCCGAGCGCCACCGTGGCGGCGGTCATCGCGACCACGGCCACACCCAGCACGATCGCGCTCCGGGTGCTGACCACCAGATGCTCACCGAGCACCACTTGGCCGAGCAGCACCGCGACGATCGGTTCGAGCACCAGCATCGCCGGTACCGAAGCCTTCAGAGAGCCGGCATGGAAGGCCGACTGCTGCAGCAGCGTCGCACCAACGCCGAATGCGATCAGGGCGTAGGTGACCGGGGAACTCAGCGCCCGCCAGGGGCTTTGACCGGTGAGCAGTTGGGTCTCGATCTTGGTCAGCACCAAGACCACGCCGAACATCAGGCCCACCCCGGTCGCAAGCAGAATTGCCTTGCGCCAGTCCGACATCCGCCGGGCCAGCACCACACAGCAGGCCACCACGGCCAGGCAACCGACCGCTACCACGATCGCGGTGGATTCGGATGCCATGTAGTCGCCGGGCTGGGTCTTTGCCAGCGCGACGAAGACCGCCAGCGCCGCGGTGAGCACCAGTGCCCAGCCCCATTCGACGGCGGTCACCCGCCGCCCGGCCAGCCAGGCACTGAGCGGCAGCGCGAACAGCAGCGCCGACACCAGCAGCGGCGCCACCAGCAGCAGTGACCCGTAGGTCAGGGCGATCGCCTGGAACACGTATCCGGTTACTGCGGCTGCGGTACCGGCCCACCACAGCGGGCGGCGGATCAGCGTGGCGATCATCATCGAGCTGATGCCGAGGTGGTCGGGAACATCCATCGTGGCGCGCTGGCGCACCACGATCCCGATCGCGGTGAATACCGCGCCTGCCAGTGCAGCGGCCACCACCAGGGTGTGCTCGAGCAAGGCGGTGTCCCTTCCGGCGACCCTCGACAGTCGCCTTTAGGCGAATGTAGGCCACCGGGCGCCGGTACGGGGCGCCTCGTCGGCGCGTCGGCTCGGTGTGCGGACCCGGACAACGGGATCGCCTGCCGTGCGCGACGTTCTGGTGGTGACTTTCGTCCCGGCCTGATGTGCTCAGCTCTTCCGATTCCGGACGCCGGGACTAGGCTGAGCCCATGACCGACCAGGACCGCACCGTCACCCGTCGCGCCATTGCCGACGCTCTGCTCACCGCTCTGCAACGCCGGCAGGAAGTCGTCGAAGCCATCGTGAAGTCCACCGACCGGACCGACGCAATCGACGCCGTCACCGAACTGCTGGGCACCACCCGGGTCGGCAGCGAAGCGCTGATGAGCATGCGTCTGGACCAGTTCACCAAGGAATCGCGCCGCCGGATCGCCGCCGAACTCGATGATCTGAACAGCCAGCTGAGCTTCACGGTCGGCGAGCGGCCGGCCAGCGCCGACGACAACCTGCGGCTGCGCCCGTTCTCCCACGAGCACGACCGCGACATCTTCGCCGCACGCACCGACGAGATCGGCGCGGCCGGCGACGGCTCCGGCTCACCGGCCCGCAGCCTGGAAGACGAGATCAACGCCTTGCGCGACCGTTTGCGTGCCGAGGAAGCCGCCTGGTTCATCGCTCTCGACGGCAACGAGAAGATCGGCATGGTCTTCGGCGAGATGTCCGGGGGAGAGGTCAACGTCCGCATCTGGATTCACCCCGAGCACCGCAAGAAGGGTTACGGCACGGCCGCGCTGCGCCGCTCCCGGTCGGAGTTGGCGGCCGTCTTCCCGGCCGTACCGTTGGTGGTGCGGGCTCCCGGCTTCAGCGGCTGACGGCTCGGGCAACTGCCGGGCCGCCGATTCGCGGCTCAACAGTGCTTTCCCGTGCTCGACTTGGCTTTAGGCTCGTCGGATGACTGACCGCGCCGCCCGCACCGTTGTGATGCCCGACATCCCCACGGATTTCCGCTATCCGGAAGCCAAAACCGGGACCGGTCACGCCAAGCTGCGCAACCGGGTGCTCAAGCTCACCGGGCTGGACCTGTTTCCCTCCGACGAGATGGCCGCCGCATTCAAAGCCGGTCTGACCGGAGGTGATCCGATCGCCGAGCGGTTCGTCGCCGAGACCTATCACGGCGAGCTCGGCGCGAAGAAGGCCCGCGAACTCGTCGAGAAGGCGATGAACGAAGGCCTGGACAGCGTCCCCGAGGCGCCCGAGTCGCTGCGCGCACTGGTCGAGGACTTCAACGCCATCCCGGACTGGCTCGACACCGAACTGGTCGAGGAGGGCGCCGCCGTGTGGCGCCGGTGGGCCTACTCGCTGGGCGCGGTGGGTAACGCCGGCACCATGGATACCTACACCGAGAGCTGGCTGGCACTGCCGCTGTCGCTGTCGGGTGGGTACGCCGGCGAACGGGCGCTGCACCGCTACATGGAGACCTCGCGCTGGTGGATGGAGGTCAGCAAGCCCGGAGCCGTGCTGACCCCCGGATCGCTGGCCCGCAGCATCTCCATGCACGTCCGGATCATGCACGTCAGCGTGCGGGCGCGGGTCAAGGGACATCCGGAGTGGGATTACCAGCGCTGGGGTCTGCCGATCAGCCAGTCGGCCATGATGCTCACCCTGCTAGGTGGCAGCGTCGCCCCGGCACTGGGCCTCACCGCGCTGGGATACATCACCACCCGGCGGGAGGTCCGCGCCGTCCTGCACTTCAACCGCTACTGCGGCTACCTGGTCGGAGACCGCTGCGACGGCTACTTCCCGGAGACCATCATGGATGCCTGGCGGATCCTGTTCATGGCGGACTCGGCCCGCAGCTACAACTCGGCAGCCACCGGCACCGAACTGGTCGAGTCGTTCCCGTCGGCCTTCGCGCCGAAGGATGACCAGCGCGGACTCAACCGGCTGCGGGCCGCCTATCACTACCAGCTTCAGGCGGGATACTCCGGCTTCTTCATGCTGCCGTGGAACCGCAAGCGGTACGACCTGCCGTCGCCGATCCTCGGGATGACCCTGCTGCTGCTGCGATCACCGCTGATCGCCGGTGTCGAGGTAGCCCGCCGGATCGTGCCCGGGGTGGACAGCCGTTGGCAGAAGTTCGCCTACGACCGCTGGGAACGCTGGTACCACTGGCAGTCCGGCGGTAAGGCCGCCGAGTTCAAAGCTGCCACACCCCTTCGACGATGACGGGCCGGCCATGAGCGTTCGCGCGGGAATCGTTGTCACCGGTACCGAGGTGCTGACCGGCCGGGTGGCCGACCGCAACGGCCCCTGGGTCGCCGACCGTCTGCTGGAACTCGGCATCGAGTTGGCGCACATCACCATCTGCGGCGACCGCTCGTCAGACATCGAGGCGCAGTTGGGCTTCCTGCGCTCCGAAGGCGTCGACCTCGTGGTGACGACCGGCGGCCTGGGGCCGACCGCCGACGATATGACGGTCGCGACGGTGGCCCGGTTCTGCGGACGCCAACTGGTGCTCGACCCGGCGATGGAGGCGACGATCGCGGAGATCGTCGCCCGGTGGATGGCCCGATTCCCGGATATCGACACCCGAGCGGTACAGGCCGCCAACCGCAAGCAGGCCATGGTGCCCGAGGGGGCAACGGTGCTGCACCCGGTCGGTACCGCTCCGGGCGTGGTGATCGCCGGGTCGGACGGCCCGACGATCATCGTGCTGCCCGGGCCGCCGAAAGAGTTGCAGGGCATGTGGTCCGCCGCGGTGGCGACCGAGGCGGTGCAGCAGGCCATCACCGGACGTACCGCCTACCAGCAGGACACCGTGCGGATGTTCGGGGTGGCCGAATCCGGCCTGGCCGAAACTCTGCGCGCCGCTGAGGAATCCGTGCCCGGATTCACCTGCCTGGAGATCACCACCTGTCTGCGGCGCGGTGAGCTGGAGATGGTCACCCGCTATGAGCCGGCCGGCGCGCAGGCCTATCGGGGGCTGATGGAGCTGGTGCGGGAACGGCACGGCGCGGCCGTGTTCTCCGAGGACGGCTCCACCGTCGATGAGCAAGTGGCCGGTCTGCTGTCAGGGCGTCGGATCGCCACCGCGGAATCCTGCACCGCCGGGATGCTGGCCGCGCGGCTGACCGACCGGGCCGGATCCTCGGCGTATGTCACCGGCGGGGTGGTGGCGTACGCGAATGAGGCCAAAATCGCACTGCTTGATGTGGATCCGGCCCTGATCGCTGAGCACGGCGCGGTGTCGGCCGAAGTGGCCGAGGCGATGGCCGCCGGTGCGATCCGCCGGTTCGGCGTGGACAGCGCCGTCGCGATCACCGGGGTGGCCGGGCCGGGCGGCGGGACGGAGGATAAGCCGGTCGGAACGGTGTGGTTCTGCGTGATGATCGCCGACGGTCCGACGACAACCCGGCGCGTTCAGGTACCGGGGGAGCGCCCGGACGTGCGGGAAAGGTCCACCACGGTGGCGATGCATCTTCTGCGCCGAGCGCTGCTCGACGCACGGGCACAGACCTGAGCCCCCAGCGGCGTTAGGCGACCACGTCGGTGGAAATGGGATCGCACAGCGTCAGCAGCCGGCCGCCCAATTCGGCGAGTTCAACGATCAGCGTATTGCGGTCGAGTCCGGCGTCCATGGCGGCGTCCAGCAGGGTGGCGATCTCGTCGCGGGCGTCATGGCGCACCGCCCGGATCAGCCGCCAGGCATAGTGCCGTTCGTCGAGGTAGTCGTCCATAGCTCTGCTTTCGGCGATGTCCGTCGATTTTGCCGCACATCGGCGCTGCACGTTGCCGATTCAGGCAGGCTCGATCACGTATTCGGCGGTGTTGCCGCCGTGCCGGCGGGCCCGGTGCATCGCCGTGGTCGCCAGGGCGATGAACTCGTCCAGCACATCCTCCGGCGGACGATCGGCGAGCGGACGCAGCGGCGTGCACACCACACCGATGCTGGCGGTGACGCCGACCGGGGTGGCGGCGATCGCGCCCCGGATACGCTCGGCAAGCGGTGCGGGGTCGGCCGCGGTGAAGACGTCGGCGACCAGGAACTCGGCCTCGCCGACGTGCCCGATCACCGCGTCCCGGCGGACAGTATCGCGCAGCGCAAGCCCGACGGCGATCAGCGCCTCGTCGGCACCCCGGCGGCCCTTGACGCTCAGCAGCGCCGCGTAGCCGTCGACGGTGAGCATCACGATCACCAGGTAGCGATCATCGCCGC
>JAULZA010000090.1:0-109271 GCA_032117575.1 Mycolicibacterium sp. | reverse complement strand
CGGATCACCGTGGCCCCCACCGACCACCGCCCGGTGGAACCCACCATCGCTTTTCGCATCGAGCACGACGGTGCATCGGTGGTATTGGCCGGTGACACGGTGCCGTGCAGCACTCTGGACGAACTCGCCAGTGGCGCAAACGCTCTGGTGCACACCGTGATCCGCAAGGACCTGGTGGAGCAGGTGCCTTCGCAGCGACTCCTTGACATCCTGGACTACCACTCCTCGGTGGAGCAGGCAGCGGCGACCGCGGCCCGCGCCGGGGTAGACACCCTGATACTGACGCACTACGTCCCTCCGCTGGCCGCCGGCCAGGAGGATCAGTGGCGGGCCCTGGCGGCGCCCGAGTTCGCCGGCCGAGTGGAGTTGGGCGACGATCTGCTGCGCGTCTCGGTGGGCACCAAACCTTAAGCGAGCCTGGTCATCTCGACCACGACGTCGAGATCACTGGAATTGCGCCCGACATAGATTCCCTTTAACGGAGTCACATCGGCATAGCTTCGACCGGAGCCGACGCTGACGTACTGCTCGTTGATCTCGGTGTCGTTGGTGGGGTCGAAGTTCCACCAGCCGCCCGTCCAGGCCTGAATCCAAGCGTGGCTCTCCCCGGGGACGACTTCGCCGATGGCCGGATCACCCATGGGATGCAGATAGCCCGAGACGTACCGCGCGGGAATACCCATCGTCCGCAAGAGGATCAGCGTTGCGTGCGCGAAGTCCTGACAAACGCCTTGGCCCTCCCGCAAGGCGTCCAGGCCCGAGGAGTGCACTCCGGTCGATCCGGGCACGTACTGCATCTCGCCGCGCACCCACTGCGCGGCGGCCAGCACGGCGTGGAAGGGGTCGTGGCCCTTGGCGATTTGACGGGCTATCCGCTCGGTGGCCTTTCCGGCCGGCGTATAGCGCGTGGGAGTGAGCACCTCGTGGAACCGGTCCAGCACCGCATAGGACTTAAGGTCGTCCCACACGCAGCTGAGGCTGCGCACCTCCGGCTTGTCGGTCTCCACCACGGAGGAGGACGTGACCTGCAATTCGAGGTGGGGCGCATGCAGGTCGAACGCTGTGACCGCGGTACCCCAGTAATCGACGTACCGGTATGACCGGGTGGCCGGAGCGGTCTCCACCCGGTTGACGATAACGGTCTGGCGGGAGTCCGACCTCGGCGTGAGACGGGCTTCGTTGTACGACGCGGTCACCGGCGCCCGGTAGGCGTAACCGGTGGAATGAACCACCCGCATCCGCCACATCAGGCGCCACCCGCCAGGGAGTCCGCGACCACCATCGCCTCAGGCTGGCTGGCGTCGGACCACTCCACCCAGGGGGATGGCCGGAAGTACCTCACCGACAACGCTTCTCCGACCTCTTGGCAGGTGGCCTGCAGGCCGGCGAGCCGGATTTCCAGACTTTCCAGCAGCGCCCCTGGGCGGACGAACTCCAGTTCGCTTCGGGCCCTGCCAAGCAGGCGGCGGGCTTCGGCACCGGCGCCGTCGCTCGGTCCGCGCATGAGCTCATCGAGGCTGTGCTCGGCGAGTTTGAGCGAGTAGAAGGCCGACCGGGGGAACTGCCGGTCCTGCAGCATGAATTCGATGACCCGATTGGCATCCAGCACGCCGCGGTGGGTTCGCAGGTAGGTGTCATGGGCGCCAGCGGCCTGCAGCACGCTCACCCAGGCCGGCGAGGAGGCGCTGTCGCCTACCCGGGACAGCAGCAGTCGCACCGTCATATCGACGCGCTCCAGCGCCCGGCCGAGGACCAGGAACCGGTAGCCGTCGTCGCGCAGCAGCGTGGAGTCGGCGAACCCGGCGAACATCGCCGCCCGGCCCTCGACGAAGGTGAAGAACTCGTGCGGGCCCAGCTTCCTGGCAGCCCGTTCCCTTTCGGGCAGCGCATTGAAAGTGGTGTTAAGGCACTCCCACATGTCCCCGGAGATGACTTCCCTTGCCGACCTTGCATTTTCGCGCGCCGCGCTGATCGCATCGACGATCGAGCAACCCTGGGTGAGATCGCGACTAAAGGCGACCAGGTGGGTGAGCGCCCACATGTCCAGCCGGTTCTTGGGCGGCTTGATTCCCATGACTTCCAGCAAGATTCGGGAAGCGTGGTCGGGGTCGACGGTGGAGTCCTCCAACAGTTGGTGCACCGTGACGTCGAGGATCCGGGCGGTGTCGTCAGCCCGTTCGACGTAGCGGCCGATCCAGTACAGCGCTTCTGCGTTGCGCGCCAGCATCACCGGGCTCCGTTCTGCTGCTGCTGCTGCTGCTGTTGCTGTTGTTGTTGCTGATGGCCAATGGACTTCTGCTGCAGCGGGGGCATCTCGGCCGCCGCGGTAGCGCGCGGCAAGGTGCGAACCACCTGCGCCGCAGCCAGTTCCCGCGTCACCGCCGAGGCCCGCGATGCCAGCACCCAGGTGTCCTTGGAGCCGCCGCCCTGGCTGGAGTTGACCACCAGTGAGCCCTCCACGAGGGCCACCCTGGTTAGTCCGCCGGGCAGCACAAATACCCGCTCGCCGTCGTTGACAGCGAAGGGACGGAGGTCGACGTGCCGCGGCGCCAGGTTGTCGCCGGCCTTGGTGGGCACGGTGGACAGCTGTACGACCGGTTGAGCTATCCAGCCGCGCGGGTCGGCCTGAATCTTGCGGCGCACGGCCGCCAGTTCCTTCTCCGATGCATTGGGACCGAACACGATTCCGTAGCCGCCGGAACCCTCGACTGGTTTGATCACCAGTTCGTTCACCCGGTCCAGGACCTCGGTGCACTCGTCGTCGAGCCAGCATCGCAACGTGTCGACGTTGGCCAGCTTCGGCTTCTCACCGAGGTAGTACTCGATGATCGTCGGCACGTAGGTGTAGACCAGCTTGTCGTCGCCGACACCGTTGCCGACGGCGCTGGAGATCACCACGTTGCCAGCGCGAGCGGCATTGACGACGCCGGCCACCCCCAGCATGGAGTCCGGCCGAAAGTGCATGGGATCGAGGTAGTCGTCGTCGATCCGGCGGTAGATGACGTCGACTTGACGGTCGCCTTCGGTGGTGCGCATGTAGACGATGTTGTCGCGGCAGAACAGGTCCGGTGCCTCGACCAGTTCCACGCCCATCTGCCGCGCGAGCAGCGAGTGCTCGAAGTAGGCGGAGTTGAACGGTCCTGGGGTGAGCACCACCACAGTGGGGTCGGACTCGTTGGTGGCCGCGGCGTTACGCAGGGCGCGTAACAGATGCGAGGGATAGTCGTCGACCGAGCGCACCCGGTGGGTGCCGAAGAGGTTCGGGAACACCCGGGTCATCACCCGGCGGTTCTCCATAACGTAGGAGACCCCCGACGGGGACCGCAGATTGTCCTCCAGCACCCGGAAGGTGCCCTGCGCATCGCGAACGATGTCGATGCCGGCAACGTGGATGCGCACGCCGTTGGGCGGGTCGATGCCGACGGCTTCGCGGTGGAAGTGTTCGCAGGAGGTCACCAGGCGGCGCGGGATGACACCGTCGCGCAGGATCTTCTGGTCGCCGTAGATGTCGTCGAGGAAGCGTTCCAGTGCGATCACCCGCTGGGTGATGCCGCTCTCCAGCTTCGCCCACTCCGCCGCCGAGATGACCCGGGGCACCAGGTCCAGGGGGAAGGGCCGCTCCTCCTGGCCGGACAGCGCGAAAGTGATGCCCTGGTCGACGAAAGCCCGACCCAGCGCCTCCGCCCGGGCGGCCAGTTCGTCGGTGCCGGTCGGGGCCAATTCGGCGAAAATGCCTTTATAAGGGGCCCGGACGTTGCCTCGACGATCGAACATCTCGTCGAAAGCGGCGGCGTACTGGCCCGGCTCGCGGTAGCCGCCAAAAATGCGGTGGTCGTCGGGCAGGGACGACGGCGGAGAGTCGCGGCGAGTCTCGATGCCTGGGCTAGTGAGGGTCACCGTCATATGGTCCACCACATCGGCTGTTTTCGCAGGCTGAGCGGCTCCACTTTGGGACTCGGGGTCCGATCCTGGTAGTCTCACAGCGCGCCGCGAGGGCTACTGTCCCGGCGTGGAGGCAAGACGAAACCAGCTTTGAGAATGAGGAACTGACGCGTGGCCAACATCAAGTCGCAGAAGAAGCGCATCCTGACCAACGAGCGCAGCAGGCTGCGCAACAAGTCGGTGAAGTCGTCGCTGCATACCGCCATCCGCGCATTTCGCAGCGCCGCCGCCGAGGGCGACAAGGACAAGGCCGGTGAGCTGCTGGTTGTGACCAGCCGCAAGCTGGACAAGGCCGCCACCAAAGGCGTGATCCACAAGAACCAGGCCGCCAACAAGAAGTCGGCCCTGGCGCAGGCCTTCAACAAGCTCTGATCGGCGCTCAGCCCCCGCGTCCCCGGCCCCCCGCGCCGAGACTGCGTTGACGCAGCGAAGGTGCGAGTAGTGCCCTGCGTGATGTCAATCTCGGCGTGAGTCAGCGCCCGGCGGCCAGTTCGGCCACCTTTCGTACCGTCGCCTCCAGCACATAATCGGGGTCCGCTGCTGCGCCCTTGACATCGGCGTTCAGCGCCGCGACCAGCCGGATCGCCGTGGCCACCTTGTCCCGCGACCATCGTCGCGCCTGTTTCTGTGCCTTCTGCACCCGCCACGGCGGCATGCCCAGTTCCGAGGCGAGGCGGTAGGGGTCACCTGACAGGGGGCCTACCCGCGCGATGGAGTGCACCGCCTCGGCCAGCGCATCGGCGAGCAGGACGTGCGGCACTCCGCGGGCCATCGCCCACCGCAGCGCCTCGGCGGATCCCGCGACGTCGCCGACGACCGCCTTGTCGGCGATGTCGAAGCCGGTGACCTCGGCGTTGCCGCTGTGATAGCGGCGGACCGCCGCGACATCGACCTTCCCGCCGGTGTCGGCGACCAGCTGCGAGCACGCCGAGGCCAGCTCACGGATATCGGAGCCGACCGTCTCCAACAGGGCGGCGACGGTGTCGTCGTCGGCCTTGACCCTCAGCGCCCGGAATTCGGCGCGGACGAAGTCTGCCCGCTCGGCGGCTTTGGCGATCTTGGGGCACGGATGGGTGACGGCCCCGAGGTCGCGCAGCTGGGTGGCCAGCGCCTTGGCCCGCCCGCCACCGGAGTGCACCACCACCAGCACGGTGCCGGGCGGCAAATCGGCGGCGGCCGCGCCGATCAGCGCGACGGCGTCCTTGCCGGCTTCGGCGGCGGCCTCGAGGATCACCACCCGTTCGTCGGCGAACAGCGACGGGCTGAGCAGTTCGGCCAGTTCGTAGGTGGAGACCTCCCCGGCTCGCATCCGGTTCACCGGGACGTCGTCGGTGCCGGCCGCGGCGCGCGCCGTGCGCAGGATTGCGCTGACGGCCCGCTCGATGAGGAGGTCCTCCTCACCGAGGACCAGGTGCAGTCCGGCCGCCTCGCTCACCCCCCGATGGTGTCACGGCCCACCGACCAGACCGGACACCGACCACGCGGCGGCGCACAGTAGTCCCCCGCCGGCCGCCAGCCGGAACCAACGCCGCGGCCACAGCACAACGGCCGCGCCGCCGGCCAGCGCGACAGTGAGCATGCCGGCCCAGCCGGATGGAACGGGCACGGCCGCACCGGGCACCCGGGCCGCCGCGTGCGCCACCCGCAGCAGCCACCACACTTCCGGACCGGTGAACCGGATCAGCAGCCCGGCCGCCGCGGGCCACGGCGCCACCAGCACGGCGGCCATGGTTCCCAACACGGTGATCGGCGGAACGACCACTCCCACAATCACATTCGCGAGAACGGAGATCAGGCTGAAGCGCCCGGAGATGGCGGCGATCAGCGGAGCGGTAACCAGCTGCGCGGCCAAAGCGACGCAGACGGCGTCGGCCAGGACTTTGGGCCACCCGGCGGCCACCAGCCGGGCCGACCAGCTCGGCGCAAGCAGGATCAAGGCAGCGGTCGCGACCACAGACAGCGCGAAGCCGACGTCGACGGCCAGCTGCGGTGCCACCGTCATCAGCCCAATGACGGTGGCGGCGAGCACCGGAATGGCCTGTCTACGCCGCCCGGCGAGCACGGCGACCAGGGCCAGGGCACCCATGACGGCAGCCCGCAGGACGCTGGCGCTGGGTTGCACCACAATGACGAAGGCCACCAGGGCGACGGCGGCCAGAGCGACCGCGATCCGGGGTCCGACGAGGTACGCCGACAGCAGCACCGCGCCGCAAACGATGGTGACGTTGGCGCCGGATACCGCGGTCAGGTGAGTTAGCCCGGCCGTGCGGAAATCCTCGGTGGTGCCCGCTGTGACGGCGCTGGTGTCGCCCAGCACCAGAGCGGGCAGCATCGCGGCCTGATCGGCAGGCAGGGCCTGCTGTGCGGTGGCGGCGAATGCCTGACGCACCGTATGGGCGGCGCGCTGCACGGCTGGCGGACGGCCGAAGTGCGGGCGGCCCACGGCGGTGAGCACGGCGACGGTGAGATCGCGCCGGGCCGGGGCGGAGATCCGGGCGCGAAAGCGAACCGGTTGACCGGCCGCCAACGCGCCGAAGTCGACGACCTTGGCGAAAACCGTGACCGCCCCGGACGTGGCGCGGTCGTCGACCTCGGACAGGTTTGCCCGGAACATGAGGCGCCCGGGCCCAGCCTGCCGGGTCGCGTCGGCGGCGGTGACGGTCACCCACGCGGTGGTACCCCGCTGCCGGGCGAGGGGATGATCGGTGCTGGCGTCGCTGCGCAGCCCGACCGCGATGCCGAACCCAGCGCCGATCACCGCGGTGGCCGCGACGGCCGCCGCGCTGGCGGCGAGCAACGGGAACCGGCGCCCCAGGAAGCCCCGAGCCAGCCACCACCCGGCGGCGATCGCCAGGCTGAGCAGCGCAAGCGGCCGGCCCGCGCCCCACACGATGCCCGCGGCGGTCACCGCCCAGGCCGTCACGGCGGCGGGAACCAGGCGAAGGTCGAGCCGCGCACCCGGGTTGGGCACCGGCTAGACCCGCACGAGGGGACGCAGCTTCTCCAGCCGGGCGGGACCGATGCCGTCGATCTCGCCGAGCTGATCGACATTGCTGAACCGCCCATTGGCCGAACGCCAGGCGACGATGGCTGCCGCGGTGACGGGGCCCACGCCGGGCAGCGCGTCGAGTTGGTCGGCGGTTGCGGTGTTCAGGTCCACCGGCCCGGCGGGCTTACCCGGCGCGGCCGGCACACCGGACTGCCCCGGCTCCCCGGCCGCCGAACGGCCGCCGATCGAGCTGCCCAGCACCGCGGGCCGGCCGGCGGGTGCGGCGATACCCACGACGATCTGCTCGCCGTCGGCGACGTGGCGGGCAAGGTTCAGCCCGAGCGTGTCGGCACCGCGCAGGGCCCCGCCGGCGGCCGTCACCGCATCGGCGACCCGGGCATCGGGCGCCACCGTCACCAGACCGGGCTGCTGCACGAGGCCGACGACGCTGACCACCAGCTGCTGCGGACGCGGCTCGGGGGCCGACGAACTCGACGGAGCGGGCGTACCGGACGGACCGGGCGCAGATGCCGGCACCGGCTCCACCTGAGGCAGATTCGCCGACACCACCGGCGCGGGATGATGCCGAGTCACGGTGAACACGGTGACCAGCACAGCGAGCACCGCGACCACAGCCATGGCGATCCCCCCGGCCCGTCCCGGGTCAGCGCGGATGGACGCCAGCCAGCCGTCGGCCGCCCGGCCGTCCGGCACCCAGCTCGGTTCGAACCCGTCGTCGTCCTCACCGTTGGGGTCCTCGGCCGGATCGCCACCCAGCGGTGCCGGGCGCGCATGAAGCCGGCGGTTCAGGTTGGCCAGCGGGTTCTCAGTTCGCATAGCGCGACGCTAGGTCCACCGACCGACCACCGAACCGCCTCTCGGCGCACCGCAGCCACTTCCCTGTGGACGCAGCAGGATCTGGGGATTAACCGCCCGCGTGGGCGTGGGCGTTCTCGTGCGCCGCCGCCGCGGTGGCCTTGAACAGGGTGTGGGCCCACACCTGGAGGCCGAGCATGGCCTGCACGTAGGCGCGCTTGTCCTCCACGGTCGCCCCTGCACGGGCGGCGTGCGCCTTGAGCTCTTCGACATGGTGCAGACGGGTCCGGACCTCGTCGGCCACCCGCTGGTTGAGCAGGGCGACCAAGTCGTCGGCAGAGCCGGTGTCGATGGCGCGCTCGGCGACCGGGATGACCGGGCCATGGTCCAACCCGGCCGGCTTCAATCCGGTGAAAGCAGCGCCCTCACCGGCGCGGTGCAGACGCACCACCGTCTCGAAGAAGTGCTGATCGGCCAGTTCCCGCACGTCGCAGCTGTCATCGCGCACACCGGACACAGCGGCGAACGCGGCACGGATCTCGTCCTCGGCGCTCTGCGGCACGAACGGCAGAACGCTGTCGACGTCTCCGCTGTCCAGTGCCCTCCGAGCGGCCTTGACCACCGGACCGTCGAGTGAATCGCAATGTGGCGGCATGGCCTGTCCCCCTTGCCCCTCCCCTTTTATCTCCCTCTCCCGATATCCGAGTATCTCCCTCTCCCGATATCCGAGCCTATGCCCGACTCGGGGCATGGTGTAGATACATGCCCATGCCGTACACCATCAGCCGTCCGCTGCGGGTCATCCAATGGACCACCGGCAACATCGGCCGCCGCTCCCTGCACGCCATCATCGCCCGGCCCGATTTGGAGTTGGTGGGCGTTTACGCGCACGGCGCCGACAAGGTGGGAATCGACGCCGCCGAGCTGGCCGGCTGGCCGGAACCTACCGGCATCGCCGCGACCAACGACATCGGCGCACTGCTGGCCACCAAGCCCGATGCGTGCTGCTACAACCCGTTGTGGCCCAGCATCGATGAGCTCGAACTGCTGCTGGAGTCCGGCGTGAACGTGTGCACGTCGGCGGCCTGGATCACCGGCGCCAAGCAAACGTCCGCCGATCGGGCCCGCATCCAGATGGCTTGTGAGCGTGGGCAATCCAGCATTTTCGGAAGTGGCGCCCACCCCGGGATGACGAACACGGTGGCCATGGTGCTCTCCGGAGCCTGCGAGCGGGTCGACGAGATCAGGATCACCGAGTCGGTGGACTGCTCGACCTACGAGTCGGCCGCCACCCAGACGGCAATGGGTTTCTCCCAGGACCCCGACACCCCCGGTCTCGCCGAGAATGTTCAGGCCGAAAGCGAGGTGTTCGCCGAATCGGCCGCGATGATGGCCGACGCGATCGGCGCCGACCTGGACCGGATCACGTTCGACGTGACCTTCACTGCGGCCACCGGCGACACCGACCTGGGCTTCATGACGATTCCCGAAGGCACCGTGGCCGGGGTTCACGGCTATCACCGCGGCTGGGTGGGCGACCGCAATGTGGTCAGCGTCGGATTCAACTGGACCATGGGCAACCATGTCGAGCCACCCAAACCCCTGGAGCACGGCCATGTCATCCAGGTGTTCGGAGTTCCCAATATGCGCACCGTCCTGCACTGTCTGCCCCCGAAAGACTGGGCCGAACCGGGATTCATGGGCCTGGGCATGATCTACACCGCCATGCCGGTGACCAACGCGGTCCCGGCGGTGGTGGCGGCCGAACCGGGGATCGTCACGCTCGCCGATCTGCCGCCGATCACCGGGCGCTTCGCCGGTTGAGCCTGCCTCAGGCCTGCGGTGTGAAAGGCTTTAAGCGCATTCGGGTTTCATGCTCGGGCGCTGCTGAACCGTCGGGGTTGGCGCCCCGGAAATAGTCCTTCTGCCAGCCGGCCTGCGCGGCGGGCGACCCGGGATGCCTCAGGTCGGCGATGAAGTCTCGGCGGCCTTCGCGCCACGCGTCATAGGAGGCGCGCAATTCGGGCGCGGCGTCGATCGGAACTATGGTGGGCGTGAATCGGTCGAGTTCGCCGCGGCGCTGCGGAACGATCACACACACCGGCTCCCCCTTGGCGAACCTCACCCAGCGGCGCTGTCGGGTGAATTTCCAATTCATCGTGAACGCCGCTGGCGACCAGTCTGTTTCGACAATGCCTTCCAGCGCCGAGATTCCGCGCTTCGGCGAGTTGGCGGAACCGCGGACCAGCAGATTGAAACCGGGTGGGGTGCGGAACAGGTACGGCAGGTTCCAGGTGATGATCCCGTTGCCGAAATGACTCACCGGACGAAACGGCGACGCACCCTCGCCGTAGTCGAATTCGACGGACTCCCGATCGACCCCGCCATTCCAGCGCGCTCGCACATCGGCGTTGTTGAGAACCAGCCAGCCGGCTTGATTGGCCATCAGTAGCGGAAGGCAGCGATTCGCGAAGCGGTCGGCGGTGGAGTCCATCCACTCCCGCCTCGGCGAGGCCGGGACCAACGTGAACCCGTGGTCCCGATGCAGTTCGTAGGCAATGAGTTTCAGTTCATCCGGACTCATGAGCCAGCTGCCTTCGCCACCACCACTCCCAGCGCCCCCGGCCCCAGGTGCACACCCAGCACCGGACCCAGGTCGGTGACGACGGGAGCTCCGCAGCCTGGGAGCGCACCGGTCAGTGTCGCCGCGAGGTCGGCGGCGCCCGAGGGGTTGTCGACGTGCTGAACCGCCAGCGCCGCCCGGCCCTCCCCCACAACCTCGATGACCTGTTCGACCATGGCGGCGATCGCCTTGGAGGTGGTGCGCACCCGCTGGGCCAGGACGAGCTTGCCGCCGTCCATCTGTAGCAGCGGTTTGAGCGCCAGCGCCGTGCCCAGCCACGATGCCGCCGTCCCGATCCGTCCGCTGCGGCGCAGATTCTCCAAGCGCTGCACGACGATCAGGGCATGCACGCCGTCGACTGCCTTTCGAGCCTCGGCCACTACACCGTCGAGGTCGACACCGTCTCGAGCGGCGCTGGCCGCGGCCAGCGCGACGAAGCCCGTTCCCATCGCCGCCGAGCGGGAGTCGACCACCCGGACCAGGCCGCTGAACTCCCGCGCCGCGTGTTCGGCGGCGCCCAGTGTGCTGGACAGTTCGGTCGACAGATGCACGGCCACAACCCCGTCGCCACCGCTGGCGGTCAGCGCCGCCCGGTAGGCCACCGCCAGTTCCGCCGGGCTGGCGCCGGCCGTACTGACCTGCGGGCGTTGGTACAGATCGGCCGGCATGGCGTCGATGCCGTCGCGCAGATCTGTCCCGTCGACCAGAACATGCAAAGGCGCCACCCGGATGCCGAACTCGGCGATCGCATCGGCGGGCAGCCTCGCCGAGGAGTCCGTCACCACGGCCACCGCCATCGGATCAGCCCACTTCATCCTGCGACGCTGCCACCCCGGCAGCGGGCGAACCGCACACGCCGGCTTCGGCCAGCGCCTTGCGCATCAGTTCGGCGACGGCCTCGTGCGCAGCGAAGTTCCAGTGGATACCGTCGGGATTGCCGCGGCCACCCAGGATATGTTCGGCGACAGCAGCTTTGAGATCGACGAGCGGAACACGATGCTGCTGAGCCCAGTCGGTGATCGCGGCAGCAGTTCGAGGACGGCCGTGGTGGGCGAGCCCGTATGTCGGAGCCTCGTGCACCGACGGCAGCGAGGCGACGATGGGGATGCCCGGCCGGTTGAAATCGATTGCGCCGCGGGTCATTTCCAAATATTCGACCGTCAGGTGCGGTGGCAGCGCTGACCGGGCCACCGGCGACAGCCGGGGCTGCAGCCAACCGTAGGAGTCGCGCACCCAGCGACGCACCAGCGGCGGACGCACGTACCGGATCATCTCCCGCGCGGCGGTCGGCAGCGGCGAGGGCAGCGAATCCATCCCGCTGGTCGCGAAGATCACCGCCCCGGCCCGCGGCAGGGCCGCCCAAGCCCGCGGATCCTGGGTGGCCGCCCACCACACGTCCCGGCAGGTCCAGCCGATCCGGCCGATCAGCTCGCAGTCCCAGCCGGTTTGCGCTGCAACGATATTCGGCCAAATCCGCGGATCGTCGGCCGGTAACCCGCCCTGCGGGCCGTAGTACGACAGCGAATCGCAGAAGACCAGCAGAGTGCGACGGCCGGACTGCGGACGCTGCTCAGAGGACATCATTGGCCACCTGCGCTGAGGCGTTCCACACATCCAGCCGCCACCGCAGGTCGGCCGGCGGGGCATCGACGGGCCCGTATCCGGACAGCTGTGCCCAGCTGGCGTTGCCCATGCCGCCCAGCGCCGGCCAGCTGTCCACCGGCAGGTCCAGCAGCGCGGCGGTGAGCGCGGCGATCAGGCCGCCGTGGGCCACCAGAACCACCGGCCGATCCGGTTCGTCGCAGCCCCATTCCGGTTCGCCGGCAATGAGTTCGGCGACCAGTGGCACGCTCCGGTCGGCAACGTCGATGCGACTCTCGCCCCGGTGCGGCGCGGAGGTGGCGTTGTCCCGCCACGCTACCCGCGCGCCCGGGGCCAGGGCGTCGACCTCGGCGTGGGTCAGACCCTGCCAGTCCCCGAGGTGGGTCTCCCGAAGCCTGGTGTCCACCCGTACTGGTATCCCGCTGCGCTCACCGAGTGTCAGCGCGGTGTCGTACGCCCGGCGCAGATCGGAGGAGACGATCAGCAGGGGCTGGCGTTTGGCGAGCACCTCGGCGGCGGCCACCGCCTGGGCACGGCCCAGGTCGGTCAGATCGGTGTCCAGCTGGCCCTGCATCCGGCTGTCGGCGTTGGACTTGGTCTGGCCGTGGCGCAACATGACCAGGTGGCGAACCCTCACGAATCCTCCACCGCCGCATCGACATCGACGTCGAGATCGACATCGACCAGCGGGCAGTCCCGCCACAGCCGGTCCAGCGCGTAAAAGTTGCGCTCGTCGGTGTGCTGCACGTGCACCACGATGTCGACGTAGTCCAGCAGCACCCAGCGACCCTCCCGGGCGCCCTCCCGGCGGGCCGGCTTGTAGCCCGCCAGCCGCATCTTCTCCTCAATCTCATCGACGATGGCATTGGCCTGCCGCTCATTGTTGGCCGAAGCGATCACGAAGCAGTCGGTGATGACCAATTGGGCGGACACATCGATGACGACGACGTCCTGGGCGAGTTTGGATGCGGCTGCCCGGGCGGCGATGGTGGCCATCCGGATCGCTTCGGCGGATGCGGTCATTGGACCTCCAGGGTGGTCGTGGCCGGGACGCGGTACAGGCCCCGCTTGGCGACGTACTGGACCACACCGTCGGGCACCAAGTACCAAATCGGCCGGCCCTGCGCGGCGCGCCCGCGGCAGTCGGTCGAGGAGATCGCCAGCGCCGGGACCTCCACCAGATGCAGGGCATCGTCGGGCAGCCGGTCGAAGGCTTCGGTGATGTGGGCGTCGGACAGTTCGTAGCCGGGCCTGCTGACGCCGATGAACGTGGCCAGCCGAAACAGTTCCTCCCAGCCCTGCCAGGTGAGGATCGAGCCCAGCGCGTCGGCGCCGGTGATGAAGAACAGGTCGCAGTCCGGCTGCAGCTCCCGCAGATCGCGGAGGGTGTCGGTGGTGTAGGTGGGTCCGGCGCGGTCGACGTCGACACGGCTGACCGAAAAGCGCGGGTTGGACGCGGTCGCGATCACCGTCATCAGGTAGCGGTCCTCGGCGGAGGTGACGTCTCGGTCCTTCTGCCACGGTTGCCCGGTGGGCACGAAGACCACCTCGTCGAGGCCGAACAGATCGGCCACTTCGCTGGCGGCGACCAGGTGGCCGTTGTGGATGGGATCGAACGTCCCGCCCATCACGCCGAGCCTGCGCCGGGAACCCATGGTGAGAAAGCTTAGGTCAGACGGGAAGCAGGTGGTCGATGACCGCGGCGAGCTGCTTGGCCGACCGGCACTCGTGCATGGTGATGACGTCGGAGTACCGCGGCGCCGCCGAGTCGCCGCTACCCCACAGGTGCTTGGGCTCGGGGTTGAGCCAGTGCGCGTGCCGGCTGGCGGTGACCATGTGGGCCAGCACGTCCGCGGCCGGGCTGCGGTAGTTGGTGCGGCCGTCGCCGAGGATCAGCAGCGAGGAGCGCGGCGAGAGCACGCCGGGGAAGTTCTCGGTGAATGAGACGAAGGCGTTGCCGTAGTCGGAGTGCCCGTCGCGGGTGTAGACGCCGGCCTCCCGGGTGATGCGCTGGATGGCGACGGCGAGGTCGGCCTCCGGGCCGAACAGGTGGGTCACCTCGTCGGTGGTGTCGATGAAAGCAAAGACGCGAACGCGCGAAAATTGCTGGCGAAGAGCGTGGACCAGCAGCAGGGTGAAGTGGCTGAAGCCGGCCACCGATCCGGAGACGTCACACAGCACCACCAGTTCCGGACGGGCCGGACGCGGCTTGCGCAGCACCACGTCGATCGGCACCCCGCCGGTGGACATCGACTTGCGCAGCGTCTTGCGCAGGTCGATCGCCCCAGCCCGGTTGCGCCGGCGCTTGGCCGCCAGGCGGGTGGCCAGCGTGCGGGCCAGCGGCGCGACCACCCGGCGCATCTGGCGCAGCTGATCGCCGGAGGCGCGCAGGAATTCGACGTTCTCGGCGAGCTGCGGGATGCCGTACATCTGGACGTGCTCGCGGCCCAGCTGCTCGGCGGTGCGGCGTTTGGTCTCGCTCTCCACCATCCGGCGCAGTTGGGCGATCTTCTGCGCGGCAACGGCTTTGGCGATCTGTTCCGTCGTCGGCGACGGGTCGTCGCCGTGCGGGGCCAGCAGTCCGGCGAGCAGCCCGCCCTCCAGCTGGTCCAGACCCATGGCTTTGAGCGCCTGATACGACGAATAGGACGGCCCGCGGCTGGACGTGTAGCGGCCATACGCCTCGACGATCGCCGCGATCATCGCCACCAGGCGGTCGTCGAGATCGCCGATATCGGGGTTGTCGGTGAGCATCTCCAGCAGCATCGCCCGCATGGCCTCGACGTCCTCGGGATCGAGTTGCGGCGGCCGACCGGCGGTGTCGTCGTCGGCCAGCACAGTGCGCGCGCCCAGCGCGGCCGGCCACCACAGGTCGAACAGGGCGTCGTAGGTCTGGCGGTGATCAGCGCGGCGCAGCACCGCGCAGGCTAAGCCCTCGCGGACCTCCTCCCGGTCGGTCAGGTCCAGCACGCTGAGGACCTGCCCCGCGTCGACGGTCTCCGACGGACCCACCGAGATGCCCTGGGCGCGCAGCGCTTCGACGAATCCGACCAGGTGGCCGGGCAGGCCGTGCGGGGCCAGCGGCTGCGGCGGGCGGGTCCGTCGGACTGCCATCTTTAGTTCAGCCGCAACTCGCCGGCGGCGCGCTGCTGGTCGGACTGGTGTTTGAGCACCACACCCAGCGTCGCGGCGATGGTGGCGTCGTCGATGGTGTCCATTCCCAGTGCCAGCAGGGTGCGGCCCCAGTCGATGGTCTCGGCCACCGACGGCGCTTTTTTGAGCTGCATGCCGCGCAGCACCCCGATGATGCGGACCAGTTCCTCGGCGAGGCGTTCGGGAAGTTCGGGAACCCGGGACAGCAGGATGCGCCGTTCGAGGTCGGGGTCGGGAAAGTCGATGTGCAGGAACAGACACCGACGTTTGAGCGCCTCGGACAGCTCGCGGGTGGCGTTGGAGGTGAGCACCACGAACGGTTTGCGGGTGGCGGTGATGGTGCCCAGTTCCGGCACGGTCACCGCGAAGTCGCTCAACACCTCCAGCAGCAGACCCTCGATTTCGATGTCGGCCTTGTCGGTCTCGTCGATGAGCAGCACGGTCGGATCGGTACGGCGGATCGCCGTCAGCAGCGGCCGGGACAGCAGGAACTCCTCGCTGAACACGTCGGTCTTGGTGTGTTCCCAGTCGTGGTCGGCGCCGGTGGAGGACTGGATGCGCAGGATCTGCTTGGCGTGGTTCCACTCATAGAGCGCGCGGGCCTCGTCCACGCCCTCGTAGCACTGCAGGCGCACCAGCCCGGAGTCGGTCGCCTGGGCGACAGCGCGGGCAAGTTCGGTCTTGCCGACGCCGGCGGGACCTTCGACCAGCAGCGGCTTGCCGAGCCGGTCGGCCAGGAACACCGCGGTGGCGGTGGCGGTGTCGGCGAGGTAACCGGTGGCGGCGAGCTGCCGTTTGACATCGTCGATGTCGGCGAACAGCGGCGCCGGGCGCGCCGGGGTTTCAGTCATGCGGGGGTGTCTCCAGTGTTAGGCGGGCCGGATGTGGCCGTCGCCGAAGACGATCCACTTGGTTGAGGTGAGTTCGGGCAATCCCATCGGCCCGCGGGCGTGCAACTTCTGGGTAGAGATTCCGATCTCGGCGCCGAACCCGAACTGCTCGCCGTCGGTGAAGGCGGTGGAGGCGTTGACCATCACCGCGGCGGCGTCGACGCGCTCGGTGAACCGTTGTGCCGCAGCCAGATCTCCTGTGACGATGGCTTCGGTGTGGCCGGTGCCGTAGGTGTTGATGTGGTCGATCGCGGCGTCCAGGCCGTCGACCACGGCCACTGCGATGTCCAGGGACAGGAATTCGGCGCGGAGTTCTTCTTCGGTGGGGTTGTCGTGCACGGTGACTCCGGCGTTGCGCAGTGCCGTCACCAGCCGCGGCAGCCCGGTGTCGGCGAGCGCGGAGTCCACCAGCAGGGTTTCGGCGGTGTTGCACACACTCGGCCGACGGGTCTTGGCGTTCAGCACGATTCGCTCGGCGACGTCGAGGTCGGCGCTGGCGTGCACGTAGACGTGGCAGTTACCCACCCCGGTCTCGATGGTGGGTACCGTCGCGTCGCGTACCACCGCGTCGATCAGGCCGGCCCCGCCGCGCGGGATCACCACGTCGACCAGTCCGCGGGCCTGGATCAGGTGGGTGACGCTGGACCGGTCGGCGCTGGGAAGCAACTGCACCGCATCCTCGGGCAGGCCCTCCCCGCACAGGGCGCCGCGCAGCACGGTGACCAGTTCGGCGTTGGAGTTGGCCGCCGAGGAACTACCACGCAGCAGCACCGCGTTGCCGGATTTGAGCGTCAGCCCGAAGGCGTCGACGGTGACGTTGGGCCGGCCCTCGTAGACCATGCCGACGACGCCGAGGGGTACCCGCTGCTGGCGCACCTGCAGGCCGTTGGGCATGGTGCGCCCGCGCAGCACCTCCCCGACCGGGTCGGGCAGCCCGGCCACCTGGCGCAGGCCGGCGGCAATGCCGTCGACGCGCTGCGGGTTCAGCGCCAGCCGGTCCAGCATGGCTTCGGGGGTGCCAGCGGCGCGGGCGGCGTCGAGGTCCTTGGCGTTGGCGGCCAGGATCTGGTGGGTATGGCTGAGCACGGCATCGGCGGCGGCGTGCAGGGCCCGGTCCTTGACGGCGGTAGTCAGGGATCCGAGCTCACGGGCGGCCACCCGGGCCCGGCGGGCGGCGTCGTGGACGGTTTCGCGCACGTCAAGCCCGGCCTCGGTGTGCAGACTCATCTGACCAGGGTATCGGTTCTCGACCAACTGGAAGGTTGGGGGCGTTGCGGTCAGGCCGTTGCGGTGAGATGGGGTCCATGATCGACCGCCAGGGCACACTCCAGCGCAGGGTCCGGCTGCTCGTGTGGGCCACTATCGCCTACAACGTCATTGAGGCGGCCGTCGCCCTCGTCGAGGGGGCGCGCGTCTCCTCGACGGCGCTGATCGGCTTCGGCCTGGACTCCGTGGTGGAGGTGTCCGCGGCGGCGGCGGTGGCGTGGCAGTTCGCTGCCGAGGACCCGGAGCGCCGGGAGAAGGCTGCGCTGCGCTTCGTCGCCTTTTCGTTCTTCGCACTGGCCGCGTATGTCAGCGTCGAGTCCCTGCGGGCGCTGCTCGGCCTGTCCGAGGCCCGGGAATCCCCCATCGGCATCGGTCTGGCGGTGGCCAGCCTGACGGTGATGCCGGTACTGGCCTGGGCGCAGATCCGCACCGGCCGGGAGTTGGGCTCGAATTCGGTGGTGGCCAATGCCAAGCAGACCCTGTTGTGCAGCTACCTGTCGGCGGCCCTGCTGGTGGGCCTGGTGCTCAACGCGGCGTTCGGGTGGTCCTGGGCTGACCCGGTGGCCGCGCTGGTGATCGCCGGCTTCGCGGTCCGCGAGGGGCTGGAGGCGTGGCGCGGGGATCCCTGCTGCGGGTAGGGCAACGCCTCACCGGGCGCTGGTGTCCACCAGAACGGCGCCGTCGGGCGTATCGCCGAGCGTCTGCAGCGCGATGTCGTCGCCACGGGCCGTCAGGCGGACGATCTCGGCCAGCTGGGCGGGCGCGTCGCACTGGACGTAGTGGTCGGCTCCCGGGATCACCCAGTAGCGGTTGATGCCGGGCTTGCCCTTCAGGTAGGTGCTCCACACATGGTTGGGCACCCGCAGCGGTGCGACGTTGTCGTGCAGGCCCCACACCAGCGTCGTGTTGACCTCGCTGGTCGATAGCGCCTCCAGCCAGCCGGTTTCGTCGGCGGCGCGCTCATGCAGGTACTGGATCGTGTCGGGCAGCACGCGGGTGCCGTCGTTGTGGGCGAAACACTGCGCCATCGCCTGGATTTCGGGATCGTCCAGTGTGCGCCGCGGCATGAAGGTGCTGGCGCCCATCCCGGCTGCCAGCATCTGCGGTGTGGTTGCCGCAGCCGTGGGCCGGGCGGTGGCGGGATCGAGCAGTGCAGTCTGGAACGCGGTGAGGTTCGACAGCGGCAGGAAGATGTTGGCGTTGGTCAGGATGAGGTCGACGGGAACTGCGGGCGGGTACAGGGCCGCCGCCAGACCGACGGCGATCATGCCGACACTGCTGCCGCGGTCGTGGGTGAGCATCCGGTAGTCGGTCAGCTGCCACACCTCGGTGATGGCGTGCACCAGCAGTCGCGCGTCGTCGTAGAGCGAGTAGACGTAGGGCTCGGCCGGCTTGTCGGACAACCCGTAGCCGGGAAAGTCCAGAACGTGGATGTCGAAGTCGGCGCCGAGTTCGGTTGCGAGCGCATGGAAGTCGATGCTGGAAGTGGGAAAACCGTGCACCAGGACCAACGCCGGGGCGCCCGGTGTGCCGCAGCGCCGGGCGAACACCGACAGTTCTCGTCTGCCGTTCGCGGGGGTGGTCGAACGCCACTTAATCTCGGTGCCACCGTCTCGCCACTCCGTGAAGATGGTCACGCCTGCGGAATCTCCCGCTCGATCTCGTCGAGCCACACCCGCGCACCCATGTCCGATGGTGCCCGCCAGTCACCGCGCGGCGACAACGACCCACCATGAGACACCTTGGGGCCGTTGGGCAGAGCCGACCGCTTGAACTGGCTGAACGAGTAGAAGCGCTGGGCGAATACCGTGAGCCAGCGGCGAATATCGGCCAGCGGGTAGGCCGGCCGTTTGTCCGGCGGGTAGCCGGGCGGCCAGTCACCGCGCTGCGGGTCGCTCCACGCGTGCCAGGCCAGGAAGGCGATCTTCGCCGGCCGGAACCCGTAACGCAGCACCTGAAACAGTGAAAAGTCCTGCAGCGCATAGGGGCCCACCTTGGCCTCGCTGCTCTGTACCTGCTCGCCGTCCGACGCGGGCACCAACTCCGGGGTGATTTCGGTGTCGAGCACCGACTGCAGGATTTCGCCGACCTCGTCGTCGAATTGCCCGGAGTTGATCACCCACCGGATCAGATGCTGGATAAGGGTTTTCGGCACACCGGCGTTGACGTTGTAGTGGCTCATCTGATCGCCGACGCCGTAGGTGGACCAGCCCAGCGCCAACTCCGACAGGTCTCCGGTGCCCAGCACGATCCCGCCGCGCTGATTGGCGATGCGGAACAGGTAGTCGGTGCGCAGACCGGCCTGGACGTTCTCGAAGGTGATGTCGTAGACGGCCTCACCACGCGAATAGGGGTGGCCCATCTCGGTCAGCATCAGTTCGGCCGTCGCGCGGATGTCGATTTCCTGGAACGTCACGCCTAGCGCCTTGGACAGCCGGGTGGCGTTGTTCTTGGTGTGCTCGCCGGTGGCGAACCCGGGCAGGGTGAACGCCAGAATGTCGCTGCGCGGCCGGCCCTCCCGGTCCATCGCCTTGGCCGCGACGATCAGGGCGTGGGTGGAATCCAGGCCGCCGGAAACCCCGATGACCACCTTGGGGTAGGTCAGCGCCCGCAGCCGCTGCTCCAGGCCGGACACCTGAATGTTGTAGCCCTCGTAGCAGTCCTGCTCCAGCCGGATCGGGTCGCTGGGCACGAACGGAAACCGCTCCACCTCGCGGCGCAAACCGATATCACCCTGCGGCGGTTCCAGCCGAAAGTCGATGCGGCGGAACCCGTCCAGGCTGCGCTGGTGGTGGCGCCGGTTGTCGTCGAAAGTTCCCATCCGCAGCCGCTCGGCGCGCAGCAGGTCCAGGTCGACATCGGCCACCGAACGGCTGTCCCCCTTGGGGAATCGGGGCGAGTCGGCCAGCAGCCGGCCGTTCTCGTAGATCATGGTCTGACCGTCCCAGGCCAGGTCGGTGCTCGACTCGCCCTCCCCCGCGGCGGCGTACACATACGCCGCCAGGCAGCGGGCCGAGGCCGAACGGGCCAGCAGGGCGCGGTCCTCGGCGCGGCCGATGGTGATCGGGCTGCCCGACAGGTTGGCCAGCACGGTGGCACCGGCCAACGCCGCCTCAGCGCTGGGCGGCACCGGCACGAACATGTCCTCGCAGATCTCCACGTGCAGCACCAGGCCGGGGACGTCCTCAGCGGCGAACAACAGATCGGGGCCGAACGGAACGTCACGGCCGAGCACGCGCACGCTCCCGCGCATGTCGTCGCCGGGCGCCATCTGCCGTCGCTCGTAGAACTCGCGGTAGGTCGGCAGATAGGACTTGACGGCCACCCCCAGCACCGCACCGCGGTGAATCACCACGGCGGTGTTGTAAATGCGGTGCAGGTGCCGCAGCGGCGCGCCGACCACCAGCACCGGCAGCAGCCCGGTCGAGACGGTGACGATGTCGCCCAGGGCGGCTTCGACGGCGTCGAGCAGGCTGTCCTGCAGCAGGATGTCTTCGATGGAGTACCCCGACAGGGTCAGCTCCGGGAACACCGCGACGGCCACCCCGTCGTCGTGGCAGTCGCGGGCGATCCGCAATACCGACTCGGCGTTGGCGGCCGGGTCGGCGAGCACCGTGCGGTGCGTGCAGGCGGCGACCCGCGCGAAGCCGTGCCGGTAGGCGGAGAAGAAGTCGGCCGCAGTGAAGTCCACGCCCCATTGTCGCCGCAGGTATCCCTCACCAGCAAACGGGTATCCCACGGGCCATGGCTGAGACTGCGCTGCTGGTGGTGGATATGTTCAACAGCTACCGCCACGAGGACGCCGGCGCGCTGGCCGGCAACGTCGCCGACATCGTCGGCCCACTGGCCGACTTGATCGCCGCTGCCCGGACCCGCGACGACGTCGACCTCATCTACGTCAACGACAACTACGGCGATTTCACCGCCCAGTCCAGCGACATCATCGCCGCCGCGCTGGACGGTGCCCGCCCGGATCTGGTGCGCCCGATCGTGCCGGAGAAGGGCTGCCGGGTGCTGACGAAGGTGCGTCACAGCGTGTTCTACGCGACCGCGCTGGACTACCTGCTGGGCCGGCTGGGCACCACCCGGGTGATCCTGACCGGGCAGGTCACCGAGCAGTGCATTCTCTACAGCGCGCTGGACGCCTATGTGCGCCACTTCGACGTCGCGGTGCCGCCGGACGTGGTCGCCCACATCGACCCGGAGTTGGGGAAGGCGGCGCTGGCCATGATGGCGCGCAACATGAGTGCCGACACCACCGACAGCGCCGACTGCCTCGACTGACCTACCCTCGTCGTGTGGACGCCCCCGAACTCGTCGCGCTGCTGGCCGGCCGGCGACTGGCGGTGCTGACCGGAGCGGGCATCTCCACCGACTCGGGTATCCCGGACTACCGAGGCCCCGATTCCCCGCCGGCCAACCCGATGACGATCCGCCAGTTCACCACCAGCCTGGACTACCGCCGGCGGTACTGGGCCCGCAATCATCTGGGCTGGCGGCACATGGCCCAGACCCAGCCCAACGCCGGCCACCGCGCCCTGGCCGCGCTGGAGCGGGCCGGTGTGGTCAACGGCGTAATCACCCAGAACGTCGACCTGCTGCACACCAAGGCCGGCAGTCGCAGTGTGATCAATCTGCACGGCACCTACGCGACGGTGGTGTGCCTGGATTGCGGGCACACCATGACGCGAGCCGCATTGGCCGAGCAGTTGGAGGCCGCCAACCCCGGCTTCACCGAACGCGCTGAGAAGGTGGGCGGGCTGGCGGTGGCTCCCGATGCGGACGCGGTCGTCAGCGACACCGACTCCTTCGTCTTCATCGACTGCCCGGCGTGCGGCGGGATGCTCAAGCCGGACATCGTCTACTTCGGCGAGTCGGTGGTCAAACCCGTTGTCGAACAAGCGTATTCGCTGGTCGAGGGCGCTGAGGCGTTGCTGATCGCCGGATCGTCGCTGACGGTGTTCTCCGGCTACCGGTTCGTGCGGCACGCCGCCGCCCACGGCATTCCGGTCGCCATCGTCAACCGCGGCCCCACCCGGGGCGACGACCTGGCCACGGTCAAAGTCGACGCCGGCTGCTCGCCGCTGCTGACCCTGCTGGCCGAGGAGCTGGCCGGCAGCGCCCGGTCCCGCTGAGTCCTGATTCACGCTAGCCACGATGAGCATCGACGAGCTGGCGATCGATTCCGCCGATGCCATCCTGGCCGGGCGGCTGCCCTGGCCGCACAAGGATCCGTTCGACCGAGTCATCGTCGCTCAGGCGCTGCACCGCAATCTCACGATCGCCACCCGCGACACCCAGATGGTCGGCGCCGCCCTGACCGCAGTGCTGGAAGCCTGAATGCGCGGCACCGCCCGGCACAGTGCGGGCAGTTTGCCGAGCCCGGCCAACGGTAAGGTTCTCCCCATGCCTTCGGTCGTCGACATCGCCACCGCGCTCGCGGTGGGCACCATGAGCACGATCCTCAAACCCGTCCGCCCAGAACCCGGCCCGGCCACCGAGCGGTGGGGCGTCGGGGTCGGCGAGCTGGCGGCGGGGTTGCTGAACCTGCCCGGCCCGGTCCGGGGGCTGGCCCGTCAGTTCAACCAGTTCGGTTCGGTGGTGGTCAGCCCGGCCGGCATCGAGTTCGACGGCGACGAAGTGGAGTGGTCGCGGGTCACCGAGATCCGCACCCGCCGGCTGGTCGGCTACCTGGTCACCGACGCGGTCACCGAGCAGGTCAACCGGCTGCCGATGTGGCGATTCCCCGGCCGGGGGATGCTACTCAGCGGCCTGAGCCACACCGCCCTGACGGTCATCGCGGTAGCCGCCGACCTCAAGCTCGACCGGGGTGTCTTTACCCTCTACATCCCGGCGGACGTCAAGTTCAAGGGACTGGTCCGCGGCAAGCAGATGAGCCCGAGCCTCCCGGTGGCGCTGGTGCTGGCCGATCCGGCAGTGCGGGACTTCGTCGAGGCGACGGCCGTCGCGCACGGTGTCCCGGTCCGGCAGGCCGACGACGACGCGCTGGAAGCCGCCGCGGAAAGGGCTGCGGTGATCCGCTACGTCGCGGGCCAGGCCGTCGCGGGGCTGAGTGGTTTCTTGGGTCAGACCGGGACGAGATCGTCGGCGTGAACCGCCGGCCGGCGTAACTCCGCCGGCAGGTCCGCCGTGGAACGCCCGACCATGCTCGCCAATTCCGTTGCGTCATAGGCGACAACGCCGCGTCCCACCAGGTCGCCATCCGGGCCGTGCAGTTCGACGACGTCGCCGCCGAAGAACCGGCCCGAGCACGCGGTGATCCCGGCGGGCAGCAGCGAGCGGCGCTGGGTGGCCACGGCCCGCACCGCCCCGGCGTCCAGGCTCAGTGATCCGGCGGCTTCGGCGGCGTAGCGCAGCCAGAACCGGCGCGCCGACATCCGGGTGGGACGGGGGGCGAAGACGGTGCCCACCGACGCCTCGGTGAGCGCGTCGGCGGCGTCGGCGGCCGCGGCCAGCAGCACCGGCACCCCGGCGTCGGCGGCCAGCAGCGCCGAGGACAACTTCGAGGCCATCCCGCCGGTACCCAGCTTGCTGCCCTGACCGGCCACCACACCGCCCAAGTCGTCCGGCCCGGTGACTTCAGAGATGAAGCGCGCGTTACCTTTTCGCGGATCGGCGTCATACAGCCCGTCGATATCGGACAGCAGCACCAGCGCGTCGGCCCCCACCAGGTGGGCCACCAGCGCGGAGAGCCGGTCGTTGTCGCCGAACCGGATCTCGTTGGTGGCCACCGTGTCGTTCTCGTTGACGATCGCCACCGCGTGCAGCGCCCGCAGCCGGTCCAGCGTGCGCTGGGCGTTGGTGTGCTGCACCCGCTGGGCGATGTCGTGGGCGGTCAGCAGCACTTGCCCGACCGTGCGCTGATACCGCCCGAACGCGGTACTCCACGAGTTGACCAGCGCCACCTGGCCGACGCTGGCGGCGGCCTGTTTGGTGGCCAGGTCAGTGGGCCGGCGGCTCAGGCCCAGCGGCTCGATTCCGGCGGCGATGGCGCCCGAGGACACGATCACCACGTCGGTGCCGGCCTTCATCCGGGCCTCGATGGCGTCGGCCAGGGCCGCCAGCCGGGTGGCGTCGAACAGCCCGGACGGGTCGGTCAGCGCGGTGGTGCCGATCTTGACGACGATGCTGCGCGCCGTGCGAACCGCGTTGCGGTGCAGGCTCACTGCTCGTCCTCCACCTCACGGCGCTGGCGCCGGGCCTCCTTGCGCTCGGCGGCACCGATCCGGTCGTTGCGTTCCACCCGCATGTCGGTGCCGCGTCCGGAGAGGGTGACGTCCACCCCGGCCGGGGTTTGCGGCTCCCAGTCGAATGTCATGTCGCCGATCGTCACCGAGCAGCCGGCTTTGGCGCCGCGCTTGAACAGCTCGTCCTCGACACCCAACCGGGCCAGCCGGTCGCCGAGGTAACCGACCGCTTCGTCGTTGGTGAAGTCGGTCTGGGCCACCCAGCGCTGCGGCCGCACGCCGCGAACGATGAACCCGCCGGGGTGGGTGGGGTCCGGTTCGACGGTGAACCCGCTGGAATCCACCGGAATAGGACGGATCACCGGGCGCCGGGCCACCACCGGTGGCTGTGCTGCCCGGTAGGCGGCCACCATGTCCCACAGCCCGAAGATCAACTCGCGCAGGCCTTCCCGGGCCACCGCGGAAACCTCGTACACCGGCCAGCCGCGCATCTCGATGTCGGGGCGGACGAAGTCGGCAAGTTCGCGCGCTTCGGGTACGTCGATCTTGTTCAGCACCACCGCCCGCGGCCGCTCGGCGAGGTCGCCCAGCGTCGAGTCACCCTGCAGGGTGGGCTGATAGGCGGCGAGTTCGGCCTCCACGGCGTCGATGTCGGAGATCGGGTCCCGCCCGGGTTCCAGGGTGGCGCAGTCGACGACGTGCACCAGCACCGCGCACCGTTCGATGTGGCGGAGAAAGTCCAGACCCAAGCCGCGCCCCTCAGAGGCGCCGGGGATCAGGCCCGGCACGTCGGCCACCGTGAAGGTGTGCTCACCGGCGGAGACCACACCCAGGTTGGGCACCAACGTGGTGAACGGGTAGTCCGCAATCTTGGGTTTAGCCGCCGAGATGGTCGAGACCAGTGACGACTTGCCCGCCGAGGGGAAACCGATCAACCCGACGTCGGCGACGGATTTCAGTTCCAGAGTGAGGTCGCGGGCCTGGCCGTTCTCCCCCAGCAGCGCGAAGCCGGGAGCTTTGCGGGCCCGAGAGGCCAGCGCGGCGTTGCCGAGCCCGCCGCGGCCGCCCTCGGCGGCGACGAAACGAGTCCCGTCACCGACCAGGTCAGCCAGCAGTCGGCCTTGTTCGTCGAGCACCACGGTGCCGTCGGGAACGCGGACCTCCAGATCGGTGCCGGCGGCGCCGTCGCGGTTTCCGCCCTGGCCGCCCTTGCCGGAGGGGGCGACGACGTTCGGGTGGAAGTGGAAGTCCAGCAGGGTGTGCACCTGGGGGTCGACCACCAGCACGACGCTGCCGCCGCGACCGCCGTTACCGCCGTCGGGACCGCCGAGCGGCTTGTACTTCTCCCGGTGCACCGACGCACAGCCGTTTCCGCCGTTGCCCGCGCGGGTGTGAATCACCACGCGGTCGACGAATCGGGGCATGAGGAAAGCGGGCGCTTACTCCGGTCGGGCGGCGCGTACGACGTTGACCGTCTTGCGACCGCGCTTCTCGCCGAATTCGACCGCACCGGGGGCAGTGGCGAACAGGGTGTCGTCGCCGCCGCGACCGACGTTCACGCCGGGGTGGAAATGAGTACCCCGCTGCCGCACCAAAATCTCGCCGGCCTTGACGACCTGGCCGCCGAACCGCTTGACGCCGAGTCGCTGGGCATTGGACTCGCGGCCGTTACGTGAGCTGGAAGCGCCCTTCTTGTGTGCCATCTGTCTCGCTCCCTCGCTGCTACTTGATTCCGGTGACCTTGAGCACGGTCAGCGGCTGACGGTGCCCCTGCCGCTTGTGGTAACCGGTCTTGTTCTTGAACTTGTGGATGCGGATCTTCGGGCCCTTGGTGTGCTCGAGGATCTCGCCGGTGACCGCGACCTTGGCCAACTCGCCGGCGTCGGTGGTCACGGTGGCGCCGTTGACCACCAGGGCCACCGGCAGCGACACCGAAGCGCCCGGCTCGGACTCGATCTTCTCGACCTTCACGATGTCGCCGACGGCGACCTTGTACTGCTTGCCACCGGTCTTGACGATCGCGTAGCTGGCGTTGTCGGCCATCAGTTCCTCTTCGGTCGTGCGCGCGCGCTATTCCCTAGCGCGGGCTGGTCTGGATTGCGGGCCGCGGGCTCGGTGAAAATCCTGGCCTGGCGGCAACTGCATAAGGGTACTCGGACCAGCGCCGAAGGGTCAAACCACGGGTGGTCCGGCAGGCCGGGCCGCGGCTCTGCGGCGGGGACGGCGCCCGGGCGGCGCTTGTTCGGCGACGATGTCGAGGTGTTCATCGGCCTCGATGGCCTCGATGACGTCCTCATCTACCTCGTCGAGTTCGATGTCCTCGTCATCTTCATCGAGGTGGTCGTCCTCGTCGTCGTCGTCCTCTTCATCGAGGTCGTCGTCGTCCTCGTCCTCATCGTCGTCCTCTTCATCGAGGTCGTCGTCCTCGTCCTCATCTTCATCGAGGTCGTCGTCCTCGTCGAGGTCCTCGTCGTCCTCGTCGTCGTCCTCGTCGTCGTCCTCGTCGTCGTCCTCGTCGTCGTCCTCGATGTCGGCCTCGTCGTCGTCCTCGATGTCGGCCACCAGCTCCAAGTCGGCATCGGCGACAACCAGGCCGTCGTCCCCAACGAGAGCCTCGAAGTCTTCCGCGAGCTCCTCGTCGCCGTCCTCGTCATCGTCGGTCTTGGCCGCGGCCATCGCCTTGAACATCGGGTGTTCACCCGGCACGTGCGACGGCACCCGCGCGACCTCGGCCACCGGCCCGGCCTCTTCGATGCGGCCCTTGCGGCCCCGCCTGCTGCGCCGACCGCCACCTGTGGTGGGTTCTGCCTTGCGGCCGACAGCTGGTGCGTGGTCCACCGGCTCGGCGTGCACCAGAATGCCGCGGCCGCTGCACTGCGCACACGTGCTGGAGAACGCCTCCACCAGTCCGGTGCCCAGCTTCTTGCGGGTCAGCTGCACCAATCCCAGCGAGGTGACCTCGGAGACCTGGTGGCGGGTGCGGTCACGGGCCAGGGCCTCGGTGAGCCGTCGCAGCACCAGATCGCGGTTGGATTCCAGCACCATGTCGATGAAGTCGACGACGATGATGCCGCCGATGTCGCGCAGCCGCAGCTGACGCACGATCTCCTCGGCCGCCTCAAGGTTGTTCTTGGTGACGGTCTGCTCCAGATTGCCGCCGGCGCCGGTGAACTTGCCGGTGTTGACGTCGACGACCGTCATCGCCTCCGTGCGGTCGATCACCAGGGTGCCGCCCGAGGGCAGCCACACCTTGCGGTCCATCGCCTTGGCCAGCTGCTCGTCGATCCGGTGGACGGCGAACACATCCGGGCCGTCCCCGCCGCCAGCCGGCGAGTATATGGTGATTTTGGGAAGCAGTTCGGGCGCAACCGAATTCACGTAACCGGTGATGGTCTCCCAGGCGCTGTCGCCGGACACGATCAGGCCGGAGAAGTCCTCGTTGAACAGATCACGGACCACCTTGACCAGAACGTCAGGCTCCTCGTAGAGCGCCACCGCCGCTCCGGCCCGGTTGCCCTTGATCCGCTCGGCCTCGGCAGCAATCGTGTTCCAGCGCTCCTGCAGCCGGTTGACGTCGCCGCGGATGTCGTCTTCCTTGACGCCTTCGGAGGCGGTGCGGATGATCACCCCGGCGTCCGCCGGAACGACATCACGCAGGATCTCCTTGAGCCGCTGCCGTTCGGTGTCGGGCAACTTGCGGCTGATTCCGGTCGACGAGGCGCCCGGCACGTAGACCAGGTAGCGGCCGGCCAGCGAGATCTGGGTGGTGAGCCGCGCGCCCTTGTGCCCGACCGGGTCCTTGCTGACCTGCACGACGACGTAGTCGCCGGGCTTGAGGGCCTGCTCGATCTTGCGGTTGGAGCCGCCCAGCCCGGCAGCCTCCCAGTTGACCTCACCGGCGTAGAGCACGCCGTTGCGGCCGCGGCCGATGTCGACGAACGCCGCCTCCATCGAGGGCAGCACGTTCTGGACGATGCCCAGATAGATATTGCCCACCAGCGATGCCGAGGCGGCCGAGGTGACGAAATGCTCAACCAGGATGCCGTCTTCGAGAACCGCGATCTGGGTGTAGCGGGCGCCCTCGTGCGGGGGCTGGGTGCGCACCTTGTCGCGCACCACCATCACCCGGTCGACGGCCTCGCGGCGCGCGAGGAACTCGGCTTCGGTCAGGATCGGCGGACGGCGACGGCCCGCGTCACGTCCGTCGCGGCGGCGTTGCCGCTTGGCCTCCAGCCGGGTGGACCCACTGATGCCCTGGATCTCGCCTGCTTCCGAGCGATCTGCCTTAGAGCGCGGGGGGCGCTCGTGGACGACGGTGTTCGGCGGATCGTCGGATGAGCCCGCTTCACCGTCGTCGCCGGTACCGGCACGGCGGCGACGACGGCGGCGACGACGACGGGTGGCGCCCTCTCCGCCGGCCGACTCCTCGTCGGAGGCTCCCTCGTCGGCGTCCTCGTCGGATCCGGTGTCCTCGCCGTCCTCGGTGGCTTCGTCGGTGACCGACTCGTCATCGTCCTCGGCGTCGGTGCCGGCCATCTCGCCCCGGCCCCGGCCACGTCCCCGGCGTCCGCGACGACGCCGGCGATTGGAGGGACGTTCGGCGGCTTCGCCGTCAAGGGTGTCCTCGGGCTCGTCGCCGTCCTCGTCGTCGTCAGTGTCCACGATCGAGGCGACGATCGGTTGGGGCGCGACGAACAGCGGCATGTAGGCGGGCTGCTCGACAGGCGTGTCGTGCGGCGCCTCATGGGTCTCCAGGATCAGCCGGGACTCGGGCTCGATCTCCCCCGCGGAAACGATGATCATGGCGCTGTCGGCGGGAAGGTCGGGGATTTCCCCGCTTGCCGATGCCGCTTCTGGGATTGCTTCTGCGAGTACTTCTGGTAGCTCGACGGCCTCGACCTCGACCGGTTCGGCGGCCAGCACCTCGCGGACCTGCACGGCCTCACTCTGGTCGACGCTGGAGTGCGGGCTGCGAGTGCGACCGTCAAGACCGGCCAGCGCGTCGATCACCCGCTTACTGGTGGTGCCCAGCACCCGGGCCAGGGAATGCACCCTCAGCCGGTCAGGCAACTCCGCGCCGGCCGCGGGCGATTGCCACGGTGACGGGGTTTCGGGCTGATCTTGGTTGTGATCATCATCGGCCACGTAATCTCCTCAAGCCCCCGGGCGCGTCCTGCGACGCGGCCACGCGAGGGCTTCCGCTATGCGCCCGGCTGGTGCCGGGCTTGTCATGGTCTCGCTCCGACGGGTTCGAATGAACCCGTTCAGTGCCTGGGCTGAATGACGGCTGTTGACGGTCGGCGCCACACCGATGAAGCGGTGGTCGCGCACGTCTGAAGTCTCATTCCGATCTCCCGTTGCCGGGCGATCGCCCCCAGTATCCCATACCGCCGGGAGTTCCCCGGCGGACCGGGGAAGCTAGCTGCTCAGCCCAGGAAACCAGAGTGCGATCTCGCGGGCGGCGGACTCCGGCGAGTCCGAGCCGTGCACGAGGTTGTACTGGGTCTCAAGGCCGAAATCGCCGCGGATGGTGCCGGGCGTGGCCTTCTCGACGGGGTCGGTGCCGCCGGCGAGTTGACGGAACGCTGCGACGGCCCGCGGGCCCTCCAGGATCGCGGCGACCACCGGGCCGGAAGTGATGAACTCGAGCAGCTCGCCGAAGAACGGCCGCTCGGCGTGCTCGGCGTAATGAGCCGAAGCCAGCGCCTCGTCGACGTGCTTGAGCTCCAGCGCGACCAGGCTCAGGCCCTTGCGCTCGATCCGGCCGATGATCTCGCCGATCACCCCGCGTTGCACGCCGTCGGGTTTGATCAGCACCAGGGTCCGCTCGGTCATCTAGCGCCGTTCCTCCTCTTTGCCGTCATCGCTTCGTTTCCGCATCGTCACCGGCGCGGTCACGTCGGAGAACAGTACCGGTCAGGGGCCGGGCTGCTGCTGCCCGGGTAACAGACCCAACCGCTGGCGGCGCAGCACTTCGTTGCGCATCCAGGCGATGATCACCCACACCAGGGTGAACAGCACGCCGATGAAACCGATGCCCGGGTAGACCACGAATCCGGCGACCAGAATGACCTGGACGCCGAGATTGGCCCAGATGGCCCACGGCCGGCCCTGCATGCCGGCGAGCACAAGCAACAGCGCCGCGAAGCCCAGCACATAGGCCGTCGACCAAGGTGTCAGCCCACCGCCGACTTTGGCCACCACCGGAATCGCCAGCAGCACGGAAATGATTTCCAGGACCAGGGTGGCGGCCATCACCCCGCGGAAGCTCTTCCAGGGATCCGACGCCGGCGGGCCGGAGTCATTGGGGTCCGCCGGCGGGCTGGGCGCGCTCACAGCGGGTCCTTGCCGAACAGCGAGCGGGCCGCGCCGGCGGTGACCACCGAACCGGTGATGACGATTCCCGCCCCGCCGGAGGCGCCCCCGGCGGATTCCTCGACCAGGGCGGTCGCCGTTTCGATGGCGTCCGGCAGGTTGGCGGTCCGCACCACCCGATCAGGCCCGAAGACCTCCTCGGCTCGCTCGGCCAGCACCTCGGGGTCCAGCGCCCGCGGTGAGCCGTTGTCGGTCACCACCACCATGTCGAACACCGGTTCCAGGGCGGTGAGGATTCCGGTGACGTCCTTCTCGGCCAGCACACTGATCACACCCACTAGGTAACGGAAATCGAACTCCGACGTCAATGCCGCCGCCAACGCCTCGGCCCCGGCGGGGTTGTGCGCGGCGTCGATGAAGACCGTCGGCGCGATGCGCATCCGCTCGAGCCGGCCGGGACTGCGCGCCGCAGCGAAGCCGGCCCGCACAGTGTCGACGTCGAGTTGTCGCTGCGCCCCGGCACCGAAGAATGCCTCGACGGCGGCCAGCGCCACCGCGGCGTTATGCGCCTGATGTTCGCCGTGCAGCGGGAGGAATACCTCGGAGTACACCCCGCCCAGCCCCTGTAGTTCCAGCAGCTGGCCGCCGACCGCGGTCTGACGGCGCAGCAAGGTGAATTCGGAGTCCTCCCGGGCCACCACGGCGCCGGCTTGCACAGCCTGGGCCAGCACCACCGCCATGGCTTCGGGCAGCTGGCGGCCGATCACCGCGACGGTGTCGACCGGCACCAGATCCCCGCGGGCGGGGCCGATGATGGCCGCCTTCTCCGCCGCGATCTCACCGACCGTGGCGCCCAGGTACTCGGCGTGGTCCATGCCGATCGGGGTGATCACCGCCACCGGGGCGTTGACGACACTGGTCGCGTCCCACCGGCCGCCCATGCCGACCTCGACCACCGCGATGTCGACGGGCGCGTCGGCGAAGGCCGCGAACGCCATCGCGGTGAGCACCTCGAATTTGCTCATCGCAGGGCCGCCTTCGGCGATCGAGCGGGCGTCGGTCATCTGGATGAAAGCCTCGATCTCGCGGTAGGTCTCGACATAGCGCGCCGGGCTGATCGGCTGGTTATCAATGGCGATGCGCTCGACGGCCGATTGCAGATGCGGACTGGTGGTGCGGCCGGTGCGCTGACCGAACGCGGTCAGCAGAGCGTCGACCATCCTGGCCACCGACGTCTTACCGTTGGTGCCGGCGATATGGATGCACGGGTAGGCCAGCTGTGGTGAACCCAGCACCTCCATCAGCATCTCCATCCGCACGGTGGTGGGCTCCAGCTTGGTCTCCGGCCAGCGCCGGTCCAGCAGATCCTCGACTTGCAGCAGCGCCGCGATCTCGTCGAGCGTCGGCTGGTCGGCGGCGGCCCACGAAGGTTCTCCGGGATCGGTCATGCCAGCGCAGCCAGACGCGCGGTGATCCGCATCACTTCTTCGCTCGCCAGTTTGTGCCGGTCGCGGATCTTGTCCACGACGTCGGCGGGGGCCTTGGCCAGGAAGGCGTCGTTGCCGAGTTTGGCTGTGGTGGTTGCCAATTCCTTCTGCGCGGTGCCCAGATCCTTCTCCAACCGGCGCCGCTCGGCGTCCACGTCGACGGTGCCTGAGGTGTCCAGTTCGACGCCGACGGTGCCGCCGGACAGCCGCACCTCGACCTGCGCGCATGCCCGGAAATCGTCGCCGGGATTGGTCAGCCACGCCAGCGCGTTCACCGGCGCCACCAGGGCTTCCAGTCCGGCGTCGACAACGCCCGCCAATCTCGCCGGCACCTTCTGCCGATCGGCCAGGCCTTGGTCGCTGCGGAATCGGCGAACTTCGGTCACCAGCTTCTGTAGGTCCGAAATACGCTGCGCGGCAGTGCTGTCCAGATCGATACCCGAAGCGGTGGGCCACTGCGCGATCACCAGCGACTCCGCCTTTCCCGTCGCTTCGCTCGTCCCGGCCCCATTGGTCAACTGCTTCCACAGCACCTCGGTGACGAACGGCATCACCGGGTGCAGCAGTTTGAGCAGGGTGTCCAGCACGGCGGCCAGCACGGCGGTTGTGTGCGAAACACCCTCGGCGATCTGCACTTTGGCCAGTTCCAGGTACCAGTCGCAGAACTCGTCCCAGGCGAAGTGGTACAGCGCTTCGCAGGCTCGGCTGAACTCGTACCCGTCCAGGGCCGCATCGACATCGGCGCGGACCTGTTCGGCACGGCCCAGAATCCAGCGGTCGGCGTCTGTCAGTTCGCTCTGCCCGGGTAGCGGCGCGGGCGACGCCCCGTTCATCAGCGCGAACCGGGTGGCGTTGAACAGTTTGGTCGCGAAGTTCCGCGAGGCCCGGGCGTGGTCCTCGCCGATGGACAGGTCACCCCCCGGACTGGCGCCGCGCGCCAGGGTGAACCGCAGAGCGTCGGCGCCGAACAACTCCACCCAGTCCAGTGGGTCGATGCCGTTGCCCCGGGACTTGCTCATCTTGCGGCCATGCTCGTCGCGAATCAGGCCGTGCAGGAAGACGTTACGGAAAGGAACCTGCGGACCCGACTTTTTCTGGGCGCCACCGCCGGAGGTGATGGCGTCGTCGTCGGCGACGAAGGTTCCGAACATCACCATCCGGGCCACCCAGAAGAACAGGATGTCGTAGCCGGTGACCAGAACGCTGGTGGGATAGAACTTCTCCAGATCCGGGGTGTGATCCGGCCAGCCCATCGTGGAGAACGGCCACAGCGCGGACGAGAACCAGGTATCCAGAACGTCGGGATCCTGCTCCCAGCCCTCCGGCGGGGTCTCGTCGGGTCCGACACACACCGCCTGGCCGTCGGGGCCGTGCCAGATCGGGATGCGGTGCCCCCACCACAGCTGCCGGGAGATGCACCAGTCGTGCATGTCGTCGACCCAGGCGAACCAGCGCGGTTCCTGGCTCTTGGGGTGAATGACGATGTCGCCGTTGCGGACCGCGTCGCCGGCGGCCTTGGCCAAGGCTTCGACCTTGACCCACCACTGCAGGCTCAGCCGCGGCTCGATCGGTTCGCCGCTGCGCTCGGAATGCCCGACGCTGTGTAGGTAAGGCCGCTTCTCGTCCACGATCCGGCCCTGTTCGGCCAGTGCTTCGCGCACCTTGACCCGGGCCTCGAACCGATCCATACCGTCGAATTGCGTTCCGGTGTCGACGATCCGGCCGCGAGTGTCCATGATCGACAACATCGCCAGGTTGTGCCGCAGCCCGATCTCGAAGTCGTTCGGGTCATGTGCCGGAGTGACTTTCACCGCGCCGGTACCGAACTCGGGGTCGACGTGGGTGTCGGCCACGACGATGATCTCCCGGTCCTGGAATGGGTGCGGCAGGGTTTTGCCCACCAGGTGGCGGTAGCGGTCGTCGTCGGGGTGAACGGCGATCGCGGTGTCGCCGAGCATGGTCTCGAGCCGGGTGGTGGCCACCACAAGGTGCGGCTGCGCGTCGTCCAGTGAGCCGTACCGGAAGGAGACGAGTTCGCCTTCGACCTCCTCGTATTTAACTTCGAGGTCGGAGATCGCCGTCTGCAGCACCGGCGACCAGTTCACCAACCGCTCAGCCCGGTAGATCAGACCGGCGTCATAGAGCCGCTTGAAGATGGTGCGCACGGCACGAGACAGCCTCTCGTCCATGGTGAAACGGTCACGGCTCCAGTCGACTCCGTCACCGAGGCGGCGCATCTGCGCACCGATGGTGCCGCCGGACTGCTGCTTCCATTCCCAGACCTTCTCGGTGAACCGCTCCCGGCCCAGGCCCTCCCGAGTCTCGCCGTGGGCCGCGAGCTGCTTCTCCACCAGGGTCTGGGTGGCAATGCCGGCGTGGTCCATGCCGGGAAGCCACAGCACTTCGTAGCCCTGCATGCGCTTGCGGCGGGTCAGCGCGTCCATCAGGGTGTGGTCCAGCGCGTGCCCCATGTGCAGGCTGCCGGTCACGTTGGGCGGCGGCAGCACGATCGAGTACGGCGGCTTGCCGCTGGAGGCGTCGGCGGTGAAATAGCCTGCGTCCACCCAGCCCTGGTAGATGTCGGTCTCTACCGCGCCCGGATCCCACGCTTTGGGCAGGCCCTCGGGACCGGGCGGGGAGTCGGCGGCAGCGCGGGAGTCGTCAGGCACCGGTCAAGTCTAGGAACGGAGAAACGCAGGCCCTCGACCGACCTGGCCGGGGGCCTGCGTCATACCGATTGGGTCAGCGGCCGCCGCGCAGCAGGCCGCCCAGGATATTGCCGATCGCACCGCCCTGGCCGCCGCCGAGCACACTGCCGAGGATGCTGCCCAGCGGGTTGCCGCCGCCCATGGCACCGCCGCCGCCGCCGCCGAGGATACTGCCCAGCACATCTCCCATGCCGCCGCCCGGCCCCGCCTGCGCCTGGGCCTGCGGAGCCCCGGCCCCGGCGCCGCGCTGGGAGAACTGCCGGCCGACGTAGGCCAAAACGATCGGGGCGAGCATCGGCAGCAGCCGCTTGATCAGGTCGCCGCCGGGCGCGCCGGCGCCGGACAGCGCCGAGGCCACCTGGTTGGTGTCGTTGCCGCCGAACAGGCTGGCCACCATCTGGTTGCCCTGGTTCTCGTCGAGCTGGTCGACGTTCACACCGCCGTCGAGCAGATCGCTCTGGCCGGTGGCCACGGCGGCCGACTCCAGATGGGTGGAGTCGATGTCCTCAGCCTGGACGTTCTCATGCATGGTGCCCAGCAGCGTCGGCACCAGCGTCTGGACGGCCTGCTGCACTTCGCTGGGGTCGGCGCCGAGCTTGTTGGCGAGGTCCGCCACCGGGATCTGGTTGAAGAGGTCGTCGAGACCGGCCATGTTGGGGTTCTACTTTCGGAGTGAGGCGCCACGGGCGGCGGTTATCGGATTCGCTCCGACAGTCGTCAATTGTCGGATCGGCTCCGACAGTAGTCAGCGGGGGCCGGTCATGCACAGATTTATGCTTTGGGCTTGGAATTGAGCCGCGTGGTGTCCAGGGAGATCCCGGCGCCGGGGAACCGGGCCAGCAGGGCGTCGCCCAGGGCGGCCGCGGGAGTCAGAACGCCGTAGACATCGGGCAGCTTGTCCCGGTCCAGGGCCAGCGCCAGGCCGCACTCGCCCAGCATCACCGAAGTGGCCTTGTAGCCGGGGTCGCCGCTCTGCGACATGTGGGCCACGTAGCGGGCGCCGGTGCTGGTGGTGGTGTAGGTCTCGATCTTGTAGTAGCCGGCCTCGCGGACCTTCTCGCTGGGGCCGGTCCCGGGCTTGGGCAGCACCTTCTCGACCAGCCGCTGCGGCAGCAACCGGAAGAACCGGCTACCCACCGCGGCACCCGCGGCGGTGGCCGCCGTGAGAGCCGCGGAGACCACAGGCGCCGCTACCGACGGGCCGATCCCGACGAACTCCGCGTAGCGGAACCGTCGGCCGTAGGCGTAGTCGAGCAGCGCGTTGCTGCGCCGCACGATCCGGGCGTTGTACAGCGCCATCACAAATCCGGCAGCCCACACCCCGGCCAGTTCTGGCGCGATGTCGCGGCCGCGCCGCCAGGGTAGGTCCGGCTGCGCACCCAGTTCGGGTTCGGCGCCGCGGTCTTGCGACAACGTGTAGGGGTCTTCGAGCAGTTTGCGGGTCTCGGGGTTCTCCGACGCCGCCCGCAGCACCTCGGTCATCGAGGCGATGGTGCCCCCGGACGCCCCGCCGGATGCCCCCCTCAGCACGAAGTTGGTGTCCAACAGTTCCCCCTCGCCGTCCTGACGGGCGCGCCGGTAGAGCGCGTAGACCGACATGTCGGAGGGCACCGAGTCGAACCCGCAGGCGTGCACGATCCGGGCTCCGGTGTCGACGGCCTGTTTGTGGAACTCGTCGATGCTCTGCCGGACGAACATCGCCTCGCCGGTGAGGTCGGCGTAGTCGGTGCCGGTCTTGGCGCACGCGGCGACCAGGGGAATGCCGTAGCGGCTGTAGGGACCGACCGTGGTGAGCACCACCTGGGTGCGTGCGGTCATCGCCTCCAGCGAGGCCGGCGACGAGGCGTCGGCGTGCAGGATGTCCCAGCCGCGGGCCTTCTCGCCGAGGCTGTCGCGCACCTGGGCGAGCCGTTCGGCGGACCGGCCGGCCAGGGCGATGCGAGCGGGCCCGCCGGCCTTGGTGAGGTACTCGGCGGTGAGCTTGCCGACGAAACCGGTGGCTCCGTAGACGACGATGTCGAATTCACGCTGGGTCATGCTCGTAACCTACCGCCGCCGCAGCGCGCGGGGCTGGCCGGCGGCAGTGCTCAGCGGATGCCGAGTGCGCTGGCGAAGGCTGCGCCCGGGTCGGTCAGGGCGGTGCAGATCTGACCCCAGTCCACCAGCCCCAGGGGGCCGCGGCCCATTGCCTGGCACTGGCCCGTCGGCGCCGAGGCGGTGACCGTCTCGCTGACCGGCAGGGCGAAGACCACCGGTGTGGCCGCGTTGGCTGCCGGGATCCGCGGCGCCCCGGCCTGCTTGCCGCACGTCGGCCACGCGCCGACACCCTGAGTGCGCAGCACGTTCTCGGCCACCCGGATCTGCTCTTCACGCGACGCCTGGTGCGGCATGCCGGTGCCGCCATTCGCCTTCCAGGTGGCCGGGCTGAACTGCAGGCCGCCGTAGTAGCCGTTCCCGGTGTTGATCGCCCAGTTGCCGCCGGACTCGCACTTGGCGATGGCATCCCAGTTGACGCCGCTGTCCGCCGCAGCAGTGCCACTGCCGGCCGCGAATGCCGCCAGGGCCGCACCCAGTGCGAGGGCGACCATGGTGACGATTCGGCGGATCCCCAGAGAAACGGACGTGTTCATGGAGTCCCTTCCGAACGGCACCGCGTGGTTGTGATGGGGACATCGCAGTCGCCGGGACGGTTGTTACGCGAGAGTCACTTGTTTCTCATGAGAGTCGGTGACCGCCCGCCGAGATTGAGACCACGCAGGCGTCGAGCGGCGTGTCGTCGGCCTGACGTCAATGTCGGCACACAGAAAAAAGGTGGCGCCGGATTTCTCCGGCGCCACCTTTGTCAGGTATCGCTTGCGTCAGCCAAGCCCACCGCAGGACGGCCAGGCGCCGATGCCCTGGGTGCGCAGGGTGTTCTCGGCCACGCGGATCTGCTCTTCGCGGGAAGCCTGGTGCGGCATGCCGCTGCCACCATTGGCCGCCCACGTCGACGGGCTGAACTGCAGGCCGCCGTAGTAGCCATTGCCGGTGTTGATGGCCCAGTTGCCACTGGACTCGCACGCGGCGATGGCGTCCCAGTTGACGCTGTCGGCGTTAGCCACACCGGCCAGTGCGATCGGGGCCACGGCCATCGCGCCGGCGACCGATGCCACCTTGAGAGCCGTTCCCAGCGTGTTGCGGAAGTTCTTCAACAATCTTTCCTTTCGCCGAGCGTGCGCCGGAGTGCTATCGGATTTAGCCGAAGGCGGTCCAAAGTCGTGCCGTCTCGGTCTGGCACGACAGCGGGGACCGATTTCCGCACTGCTGGCGGGCCGGCCCCGCTACACACGCAGGGTTTCTTATCTGGAATTGTTTGGCCTTTTCGTAGACCGGGTAGAACGGTACGTGAGCGCGTTATGGCAAGTCACGTCAATGACGCAGTAATTCCTTGCCTATAACAGATCGATCACAACCGTGATAATTCCGGTTCCCCCGCAGGTCACAACGGCGTGTCAATAGCTCACCACCCAAGGCAACCGCGCCATTTATGTGACTGAGATCACAGTGTATTTGTGAAGCGGCGCACAGAGATCAAATTCACAATATTCCCAATTATCACAATAGTCACATTGATAACGTCGCCGGTTCGATCGAGCACCGTTGGCCACATCAGCCACAAAGGGTGATCAGCGCAGGTCGGAAGGCTCGTTCAGATTGGTCAGCGCCCCTATCTGCGTCACCACCACGCGCTGGGTCACCACCGCGCCGGTCAACGCCCGCATACTGCGTTCACCGGCGCTGACCAGCTGCTCGATGCGGTCGCCCAGCGCCGTTCGGTAGACACCGGCCAGATAGTGATCGCGGCCGTCCCAGGGCAACACCACGTCGACACCGGTGTCGGCGGCCAGCTCGTCGACCAGCTCTATCGAGAGGTTCGGCATGTCGACCGCGCTGACGAACGCGCGGTCTAGCCCCGCGGCCTGCGCGGCCCGCAGACCCAGGCCGGTTGCCGGCAGCGGGCCGGCACCACGGACCTCGTCATGCAGGATTTCGGCGTCCAGCGGCGGTAGTGGCTGACCGGGCGCTGCCACGACGAAGATCCGCGCACAGCGCTGCGACAGCACGCCGACGGTGTGCTCGACCATGGTGACCCCGGCCGTGGGATGCGGCATGGTGGCCTTGTCGCGGCCCATCCGCCGCGACCTTCCGCCGGCCAGCACGACAGCCGCGAGGGCGTCGCGCGAGGGCATCGACTAGTCCACCGTCCAGGTGTCGCGTCCGCGCAGCAGCGCCTGAAGAGCGGCGGTGTCGTGCGGGGCGGTGTCACGAGCCGCCGCGACCTGCTCACGGGCGGCGTCGTCGTAGGTGGGCCGGACGACCTGCCGGAAAATCCCCATCACAGTGTGCTCGAGGTTCTGTTCGCTGAGCCGGGACAGCGCGAAGGCGTACGCCGGATTGTCGCCACGGGTGTCGTGCACCACGATCTGATCCGCGGGTACGTCCGCGGTCTTGACAACCTCGAGCCCGAAACCGCTCTGCACGACGCAGTATTCGCCATCGGTCCCGAAGGTGATGGGCTCGCCGTCCTGCACCCGGATCACGCGCTCCTCGGCGCCGTCCTTGCGGAGCACATCGAACGAGCCGTCGTTGAAGATAGGGCAGTCCTGCAGGATCTCGACCAGGGCTGCGCCGCGGTGAGCGGCGGCCGCGCGCAGCACCTCGGACAGGCCCTTGCGGTCCGAATCCAGCGCCCGGCCGACGAACGTCGCCTCCGCCCCCAGCGCCACCGACACCGGGTTGAACGGCTGATCCAGCGAGCCCATCGGGGTGGACTTGGTGACCTTGCCGATCTCGGAGGTCGGTGAGTACTGCCCCTTGGTCAACCCGTAGATGCGGTTGTTGAACAACAGCACGGTGATGTTCATGTTGCGGCGTAGCGCGTGAATCAGATGGTTGCCGCCGATGGACAGGGCGTCACCATCGCCGGTGACCACCCATACCGATAAGTCCGGCCGGGCCAGCGCCAGGCCGGTGGCGACGGTCGGCGCCCGACCGTGGATGGAGTGGAAGCCGTAGGTCTCCAGGTAGTACGGAAAGCGGCTGGAGCATCCGATGCCGCTGACGAAGGCGATGTTCTCCCGGCGCAGGCCGAGTTCGGGCAGGAAGTTGCGGATCGTGTTGAGGATGACGTAGTCACCGCAGCCCGGGCACCAGCGCACCTCCTGGTCGCTGGTGAAGTCCTTGGACTTCTGCGGCACGTCGGTGGTCGGGACTCCGGCCACCTTGGAGAGTCCGAGGTCGGTCCCGATCAGGTTCGTCATGCGTTGGCTCACAGGCTGGCTCCCGCTCCGACGTCCGCCGCCACGGTGACTGCCGTGAGTCGCGCGAATTTAGCTTTATCGCTTTCGATTTCGCTCAACGTTCCGTCCAGGGCCGCGTCGATGACGCTTTCGATCTCGTCGGCAAGGAAAGCCATCCCGGCAACTTTGGTGACGGACTGGATGTCGACCAGGTAGCGGCCGCGCAGCAGCAATGCCAGCTGGCCGAGGTTCATTTCGGGCAGCACCACCTTTGGGTACTTCCGCAGCACCTCACCCAGATTGGCCGGCAACGGGTTGAGGTGCCGGAGCTGGCCGTGGGCCACTTTCACCCCGCGGCGCCGCGCCCGACGGCAAGCCTCGCCGATCGGTCCGAACGAGCTTCCCCAGCCCAGCAGAAGCAGTTCGGCGTCGCCGTCGGGGTCGTCGACGTCCAGGTCCGGCACGGCGATCCCATCGACCTTGGCCTGCCGCAGCCGCACCATCTGGTCGTGGTTGTCGCCCTGGTAGGAGATCTCCCCGGACCCATTGGCCTTCTCCAGACCGCCGATGCGGTGCTCCAGGCCCGCCGTCCCCGGCAATGCGAACTGCCGGGCCAGTGTCAGCGGATCGCGGGCGTAGGGCTCGAACGGCTCACCGGCCTGGGCGACACCGATCACGATCGGCTCGAACGTGCTGACGTCGGGGATGCGCCACGGTTCGGAGCCGTTGGCGATCGCTCCGTCGGACAGCACGAACACCGGAGTGCGGTAGGTCAGGGCGATCCGGGCGGCCTCGACCGCGATGCCGAAGCAATCCGACGGTGCGCAGGGGGCCAGCACCGGAACCGGGGACTCGCCGTTGCGGCCGAACATGGCTTGCAGCAGATCGGCCTGCTCGGTCTTGGTGGGCAGACCGGTCGACGGGCCGCCACGCTGGACGTCGATGACCAGCAGCGGCAGTTCGGTCATGACGGCCAAGCCGATGAACTCCGACTTCAGCGCGATACCGGGACCCGACGTGCTGGTGACGCCCAGCGCCCCGCCGTAGGACGCGCCGAGGGCCGCGCCGATCCCGGCGATCTCGTCCTCGGCCTGGAAGGTCATCACATTGAAGTTCTTGTGCTTGGACAGCTCGTGCAGGATGTCCGAGGCCGGGGTGATCGGGTAGCTGCCCAGCACCACTTGGACACCGGCGAGTTGGCCGGCGGCGATGATCCCGTAGGACAGGGCGGTATTGCCGGAGATCTGCCGGTACTCCCCCGCTGCCAGTTTGGCCCGCGCAACCTCGTAGGTGGTGGCGAACGCTTCGGTGGTCTCGCCGTAATTCCAGCCGGCCCGCAGCGCCAGCACGTTGGCCTCGGCGATATCGGGCTTGCGGGCGAACTTCTCCCGGACGAACGTCTCGTTAGCCTCAATGGGCCGGCCGTACATCCAGCACAGCAGGCCCAGGGCAAACATGTTCTTGGCGCGCTCGCCGTCCTTCTTGGTCGCGCCGATCGGCTCCACCGCGCCGAGGGTCAGGGTGGTCATCGGGATGGCGTGGACGAGGTAGTCGGACAGCTCGCCGGTCTCCAGCGGAGAGCTCACGTACCCGACCTTGGCCAGGTTTCGCTTGGTGAACTCGTCGGAGTTGGCGATCACGGTGCCGCCGCGAGGCAGGTCGGCGATGTTGGCTTTGAGTGCGGCCGGATTCATCGCGACGAGGACGTCCGGGCGATCACCGGCGGTGAGGATGTCGTAGTCGGCGATCTGGATCTGGAACGACGAGACGCCCGGCAGGGTTCCTGCTGGGGCCCGGATCTCGGCCGGGTAATTCGGTTGCGTCGCAAGGTCATTGCCGAACAACGCTGCTTCGGAGGTGAACCGGTCCCCGGTCAGCTGCATGCCGTCGCCCGAGTCCCCGGCGAACCGGATGACGACCTTCTCAAGTCGGTGTCGGTTCTGCGCAGCTCCGTTGCCGGTCGGACCCACGTCGCCGCCTTTCTTTTCGAGGTACGGCGGAAATCTCTGCTACTCGCGGAAACGATTATGCACTTTCTTAGGCAAGCTTTGCCGAAGCCGAAACCGAACACTCCGCCGCTCTCCGAACGAACCCACAGCTCAGCGACGTGACCTTTGACGACCTCCCGCTTCAGTGTGTCGTTGGTCACGTCACCGCGTCAGTGAATCTTAAGAATTGGACCACCGGACCGCATTCGGCCTTCGCCGGTGCCCTCCAGGGTTGAGGAATAGATTTGACGCCATGCCCGGCGCCGATTCCCCTGCCGACTATGACGAGCACGGGGTCCGCATCCACCACCCGAAGACCGCCGCCGCCGGCATCCCCGCCGTCCTGGTGGCGCTGCGTCGAAGCCTCACCCAGATGGGTGCGGTGCGCACCGTCAGCACCCTGGCCAAGATCAACCAGCGCGACGGATTCGACTGCCCGGGCTGCGCGTGGCCCGAGGAGCAGGGCGGTCGCAAACTCATCGAGTTCTGCGAGAACGGCGCCAAGGCGGTCGCCGAGGAAGCCACCCGCCGGACGGTCACACCCGAATTCTTCGCGCACCATCCGGTCGCCGAGCTTCTGGACCGGCCGGAGTTCTGGCTGTCTCAGCAGGGTCGGCTGACCCACCCGATGGTGCTACGGCCGGGCGAAACGAACTACCGCCCGATCGCGTGGGACGAGGCGTACGCCCTGATCGCCGAGCACTTGCAGGACCTGGACTCCCCCGACGAGGCGGTGTTCTACACCTCCGGGCGCACCAGCAATGAGGCCGCGTTCCTCTACCAGCTCATGGTCCGCAGCTTCGGCACCAACAACCTGCCGGACTGCTCGAACATGTGCCACGAGTCCTCCGGCACCGCGCTGATCGAGTCCATCGGCGTCGGCAAGGGGTCGGTGACCGTTGCCGACATCGAGCACGCCGACCTGATCGTCATCGCCGGGCAGAACCCGGGCACCAACCATCCCCGCATGCTCTCGGTGCTGGAGAAAGCAAAAGCCAACGGCGCCAAGATCATCGCCGTCAACCCGCTGCCGGAAGCCGGGCTGATCCGCTTCAACGACCCGCAGACGGTGCGGGGCGTCGCCGGGCGAGGAATGCCGATCGCCGACGAGTTCGTCCAGATCCGCATCGGCGGCGACATGGCCCTGTTCCGGGGTCTGGCCCGACTGCTGCTGGAAGCCGACGAACAGACCCCCGGCACCGTGGTGGACCGCGACTTCATCGCGGCGCACTGCCAGGGCTACGACGACTACGCCGCGCTGGCGCGGGCGGTGGACCTCGACACCGTGCTCGACGCCACCGGCATCACCGACGCGCAACTGCGCCGCGTCGCCAACATGCTGGCCGGGTCCCGTCGCACCATCGTGTGCTGGGCGATGGGCCTGACCCAGCACACCCACGCGGTGGCGACCATCGCCGAGATCACCAACGTGCTGCTGCTGCGGGGCATGATCGGCAAGCCCGGCGCCGGCGTGTGCCCGGTGCGCGGCCACTCCAACGTCCAGGGCGACCGCACCATGGGGATCTGGGAGAAGGCGCCGGAAGCCTTTCTGGCCGCACTGGATTCGCGGTTCGGCATCAGTGCCCCGCGTCGGCACGGCTACGACACCGTCAACGCGATCCGGGCCATGCGCTCTCGTGCGGCGTCGGTGTTCGTCGGGATGGGCGGCAACTTCGCCTCAGCCACCCCAGACACCGAGGTCACTGAGGCGGCGCTGCGCAATTGCGCACTCACGGTGCAGGTTTCCACCAAACTCAACCGCAGTCACCTGGTGCACGGCCGCACCGCGCTGATCCTGCCCGCCTTGGGCCGCACCGACCGCGACGTGGTCGACGGCCGCAAACAGGTGGTCTCCGTCGAGGACTCGATGTCGATGGTGCACCTGTCCCGCGGCAGCCTGCCGCCGCCCGGCGACCAGGTGCGCAGCGAGGTTGCCATCATCTGCCAGTTGGCCCGCCGGGTGCTCGGCCCGGGGCATCCGGTGCCCTGGGAACGCTTCGCGCGCGACTACGACACCATCCGCGACGAGATCGCCGCGGTGGTGCCCGGCTGCGCGGACTACAACCGCCGGGTGCGCCGGCCGGACGGCTTCCAACTGCCGCACCCGCCGCGGGATTCCCGCGAATTCCCCACGGCTACCGGCAAAGCCAACTTCGCGACCTACCCGCTGCACTGGGTTCCGGTTCCGGCCGGGCGGCTGGTGCTGCAGACCCTGCGCAGCCACGACCAGTACAACACCACCATCTACGGCCTCGACGACCGTTACCGCGGGGTCAAGGGCGGCCGCCGGGTGGTGTTCGTCAACCCCGCCGACATCGCCGCGTTCGGACTGGCCGACGGCGACCGCGTCGACCTGGTGTCGGAGTTCCGCGGAGCGGAGCGCAGAGCCAAGGACTTCCTGGTGGTGCCCTACCCCACCCCGCCCGGCAACGCCGCGGCCTACTACCCCGAGACCAACCCGCTGGTGCCGCTGGATCATGTTGCGGTGAAGTCCAATACGCCGGTATCGAAGGCCGTCGTAGTGAGACTGGAAAAAGTGGTGCGACTGGAGAAAGCCGGACCATGGGCCGGGTGACGGCGCGCCGGCGGGTCAGTCACCGCACCGGTGACACCACAACCAAGCGGGCCGAGACGCTCGTCGTCGAAGAGCCGCTGGAGATCCGGGTGAACGGCTCCGCCATCACCGTCACCATGCGCACGCCCGGCTCGGATTTCGAACTCGCCCAGGGCTTCCTGCTCACCGAGGGGCTGATCACCCAGCGCGACGACATCGCCACGGTGCGCTACTGCGCAGGTGGGGGCGAGGACGGCGCCAACACCTACAACGTCCTCGACGTCACCCTGGCGCCCGGTGTGACGCTGCCCGACCTCAACGTCACCCGCAACTTCTACTCCACCTCGTCGTGCGGGGTGTGCGGCAAGTCGTCGCTGGACGCCGTGCGGCTGGCCAGCCGGCACGCGCCCGGCGACGATCCGTCCACCGTGCCGGCGGCGACGCTCACCGCGATGCCGGCTCAGTTGCGTTCGGCGCAGAAGGTTTTCGCCAGCACCGGCGGCCTGCACGGGGCGGCGCTGTTTAGCGCCGACGGCACGATGCTGGCGGTCCGCGAGGACGTCGGCCGGCACAACGCCGTGGACAAGGTGATCGGGTGGGCGCTGGAGTCCGGGCGCATCCCGCTGGGCGAGACGGTGCTTCTGGTCAGCGGACGGGCGTCGTTCGAACTGACCCAGAAGGCGGTGATGGCCGGCATCCCGGTGCTGGCCGCGGTGTCCGCGCCGTCATCGCTGGCGGTGGACCTGGCCACCCAGTCGGGGCTGACGCTGGTGGCGTTTCTGCGCGGCGACTCGATGAACGTCTACAGCCGCGCCGACCGGATCACCTAGCCGGGGGAAAGGACTAAGCGGTCTTATCCCGGCGTTCGGTGCGGGGCGCCTTGCGCGGCACGATGGTCGGCAGGACGTTGTCCAGCACGGTCTCCTTGGTGACGACCACCTTGGCGACATCGTCGCGGCTGGGGATGTCATACATCACCGGCAGCAGGACTTCCTCCATGATGGCGCGCAGACCACGGGCGCCAGTGCCGCGGTGGATGGCCTGATCGGCGATGGCGTCCAGGGCGTCCTCGTCGAACTCCAGTTCCACGCCGTCCATCTCGAACAGCCGGGTGTACTGCTTGACCAACGCGTTCTTCGGCTCGGAGAGAATCTTGACCAGCGATTCCTTGTCCAGGTTGGTCACCGAGGCGACCACCGGCAGACGGCCGATGAACTCCGGGATGAGGCCGAACTTGATCAGGTCCTCGGGCATGACTTCGGAGAAGTGATCCTGGGTGTCGATCTCGGCCTTGGACTTCACCTCGGCGCCGAACCCCAAGCCGCGCTTGCCGATTCGGTCGGAGACGATCTTCTCCAGACCCGCGAAGGCGCCGGCCACGATGAACAGCACGTTGGTGGTGTCGATCTGGATGAACTCCTGATGCGGGTGCTTGCGGCCGCCCTGCGGGGGCACCGAAGCCTGGGTGCCTTCCAGGATCTTCAGCAGCGCCTGCTGCACGCCCTCACCGGAGACATCGCGCGTGATCGACGGGTTCTCGCTCTTGCGGGCGATCTTGTCGACCTCGTCGATATAGATGATGCCGGTCTCGGCCCGCTTGACGTCGTAGTCGGCGGCCTGGATCAGCTTGAGCAGAATGTTCTCCACGTCCTCGCCGACATAACCCGCCTCGGTCAGCGCGGTGGCGTCGGCGATGGCGAACGGCACGTTGAGCATCTTGGCCAGCGTCTGCGCCAGGTAGGTCTTGCCGCATCCGGTGGGGCCGAGCATCAGGATGTTGGACTTGGCCAGCTCGACGGGTTCGGACCGCGGGTCACGCTTCTCGCCGGCCTGGATGCGCTTGTAGTGGTTGTAGACGGCGACGGCCAGCGTGCGCTTGGCGGTGTCCTGACCGATGACGTAGTTCTCCAGGAAATCCCGGATCTCGGCCGGCTTGGGCAGCTCATCGAGTTTGACGTCGTCGTTGTCGGCCAGTTCCTCTTCGATGATTTCGTTGCACAGGTCGATGCACTCGTCGCAGATGTAGACGCCGGGGCCGGCAATGAGCTTCTTGACCTGCTTCTGACTCTTCCCGCAGAACGAACATTTCAGCAGGTCACCGCCGTCTCCGATGCGCGCCATGGTGCGTGTGTCCTACTTCCTTCGCGGTCGGTCTTGCCGGTTCGTTCGCTCAGTCTGGTCTCGGTCTGCCTCGACGCTACCCGCTCGCTCAGCTGGGGGGCGACCGATATCCGTCGAGAAAATCAAGATATCCCTCAACCCGACTATCCGTGCTGCGGCGCGCACGCCGGTATCCCGGCGTGTCGCACGTCGGCACAGCTCATTACTTCTGCGCGGACAGCTTCCGGTAGCTCAGAACGGTGTCGATGATCCCGTAGTCCTTGGCCTGCTCGGCGGTCAGAATCTTGTCGCGGTCGGTGTCCTTGCGGATGACGGCCGGATCCTTGCCGGTGTGGCGGGCCAGCGTCTCTTCCATGAGGGTCCGCATGCGCTCGATCTCAGCAGCCTGGATCTCCAGATCGGAGAACTGGCCCTGGATGACACCGCCCAGCGACGGCTGGTGGATGAGCACGCGGGCGTTCGGCAGCGCCAGCCGCTTGCCGGGGCTACCGGCGGCCAGCAAGACCGCCGCAGCGGAAGCGGCCTGCCCGAGGCACACCGTCTGGATGTCGGCGCGCACGTACTGCATGGTGTCGTAGATCGCCATCAGCGAGGTGAACGAGCCACCGGGCGAGTTGATGTACATGGTGATGTCGCGGTCGGGATCGAGGGACTCCAGCACCAGCAGCTGCGCCATGATGTCGTTGGCCGAGGCGTCGTCGACCTGCACGCCGAGGAAGATGATGCGCTCCTCGAACAGCTTGTTGTAGGGGTTGGACTCCTTGACACCCCAGCTGGAGTGCTCGATGAACGACGGCAGGATGTAGCGCGCCGAAGGGATCATCCGGGGATCGGCCGAGGAAAAAGGCAGTGCATCAGGCATTGGACCCTCCGTTGAAGTGCGCGCGGGTGATGACGTGGTCAACGAAGCCGTACTCGAGGGCTTCCTGAGCGGTGAACCAGCGGTCGCGGTCGGAGTCGGCCTCGATGCGCTCGATGGGTTGGCCGGTGAACTCGGCATTGAGCCGGAACATCTCCTTCTTGATGAGCGCGAACTGCTCGGCCTGGATGGCGATGTCGGCGGCGCCGCCGGTGATGCCGCCGAGCGGCTGGTGCATCAGGATGCGGGCGTGCGGCAAGGCGTAGCGCTTGCCCTTGGCTCCCGCGGCGAGCAGAAACTCACCCATCGATGCGGCCATGCCCATGGCGTAGGTGGCCACGTCGCACGGGGCCAGCACCATGGTGTCGTAGATCGCCATGCCGGCGCTGATCGAGCCGCCGGGCGAGTTGATGTAGAGCGAGATGTCCTTGGTGGGGTCTTCGGCAGCCAGCAGCAGGATCTGCGCACACAGCCGGTTGGCGATGTCGTCGTCCACCTGGGAACCCAGGAAGATGATGCGCTCGGCCAGCAGTCGCTCGTAGACCGAGTCCTGAAGGTTCAGCCCAACGCCGGAACGCATGTGAGTCACGCTTACCTGCTTTCTCATGAGGAAAAACTCGGACCGTCTCACCGACCCTAACCAACCCGGAGCCAAGAACCATGCCGAGGCAGGCGCTCTTTCGCTGACGGCGTTACTCGGCCTTTGCGTCGGGGGCGGCGTCGGCGTCGGAATCGGCCGCCGCTTCGTCTTTGTCTTTGGCCTTGGCTTTGTCTTTAGCCTTGGCTTTGGGCTTGGCTTCGGCTTTGTCTTTGGCTTCGGCTTTGTCTTTCACCTTGGCTTTGGCTTTGGCTTTCGGCTTTTCTTTGGTCGCGCCTTCGGCTTCGTCCTTCTCGGCTTCGTCCCCGTCGGCGTCCGGCGAGCCGAAGAACTCGGTGGTGTCGATCACTTCGCCGCTGGTGTCGGTGACCGTCGCAGCCTCCACCACGGCGGCGACCGCCAGGCCGCGGCGCACGTCGGCGTAGACCACCGGCAGCTGATTCTGCTGCTGCAGCATGCTCACCAGCTGCTGCGGCTCGATGCCGTACTGGCGCGACATCAGGATCAGCCGCTCGGTGAGGTCGGACTCGCCGACCTGGATGTCCAGATCGTCAGCGATGGCGTCCATCAACAGCTGGGTCTTGACGGCCTTCTCGGCGGCTTCCCGGTTGTCGGCGTCGAACGTCTCCCGCGAGCTGCCCTGAGCCTCCAGCGACTCGGCCAGCTTGGCCTCGTCGTGGTCAAGCGGGTGAATGGCGTTGTGCAGCGCCGAATCGACCTGCGCCTGCACGATCGCCTCGGGCAGCGGCACGTCGACCATGCCCAACAGGGTCTCCAGCGCGGTGTCACGGATGGTCTCGGCCTGGTGGATGCGCTTGACCCGGCGCACCTGGTCGGTCAGGTTCGCGCGCAGCGCCTCCAGGGTGTCGAACTCACTGGCCAGCTGGGCGAAGTCGTCGTCGGCGGCGGGCAGCTCCCGCTCCTTGATGGTCTTGACCGTCACGCTCACCTCAGCGTCCTCGCCGGCGTGCGCACCGGCGACGAGCTTGGTGGTGAAGGTCTTCGACTCACCCTCGGACAGCCCGATGATGGCCTCGTCGAGACCCTCGATGAGCTGGCCGGAACCGATCTCGTGAGACAGCCCCTCGGCCTTGCCGTCCGGGACCTCCTCGCCGTTGACCGACGCCGAGAGGTCGATGGAGACGAAGTCGCCGCTCTGCGCCGCGCGGTCGACACCCTTGAGCGTCCCGAACCGCGAGCGCAGCGTCTGCAGCTCGGCCTCGACCTCTTCGTCGCTGATCTCCACCGGGTCGACGGAGATCTTCAGGGTGCTCAGGTCCGGCAGCTCGATGTCGGGGCGGACGTCGACCTCGGCGGTGAACACCAGCTGCTCGCCGTCCTCCAGCTTGGTGACCTCGATGTCGGGCTGGCCCAGCGGACGCAGCTCGGTGGTGGTCACCGCTTCGCTGTAGCGGGCGGGCAGCACCTCGTTGACGACCTGCTCCAGCACGGCGCCGCGACCGACCCGGGCCTCCAGCAGCTTGGCCGGGGCCTTGCCCGGACGGAAGCCGGGCAACCGGACCTGCTGTGCCAGCTGCTTGTAGGCACGGTCGAAGTCCGGCTGCAGTTCCGTGAAGGGCACCTCCACGTTGATGCGAACCCGAGTCGGGCTCAGCTTCTCGACGGTGTGCTTCACGGTGTTGCTCCTAGTTGTCGTGACGGTCTCGTGTCGTGCAGGGGCGTGTCGGGGTGACAGGATTTGAACCTGCGGCCTTCCGCTCCCAAAGCGGATGCGCTACCAAGCTGCGCTACACCCCGCTGCTCTAGCGTTCGCCCGGCGATCCTACGGCCCAGAAGGGGTCCGAGTGGAATCGGACAACAGGACGCCGGTACATTTGGGCTCGCGCAAGCACGCGGGCGTAGCTCAATGGTAGAGCCCTAGTCTTCCAAACTAGCTACGCGGGTTCGATTCCCGTCGCCCGCTCCATAGGTCTCCGACGCCGAACGTGCGCTCTATGCAGCCGCCCAGACGAATTCATCTGCATAGGACGCACGTTCGCAGCTCAAGGCGTCGCCCGTAACGACGCGGTCCCGAATCAGCGGCGATTCGACGCCCGGCCGCTTTCGGTAGTGTGGCGGACGTAAATTCGGGGTCGGTCCACGCGCTCGCCCCGGGCCGGAAGGTTCTCGGTCAGGAGGCGCCCCCCGCATGACGTCCACCGTTCTCATCGGCGGTAGCTGTGACCCCCGTTTCGGGGCGGTCCGCGCCAACTTCGAACGCAATTTCACCCACGACAACGAGGTCGGCGCCGCCGTCGCGGTGTGGGTGGACGGCGACCTGGTGGTCAACCTGTGGGGCGGGTATGCCGACGCCAAGCGTCGGCGGCCGTGGCGGGAGAACACCCTGGCCAGCATCTTCTCCGGCAGCAAGGGTCTGACCAGCACGTGTCTGCACCTGCTGGCCGACCGCGGCGAGATCGACCTGCAAGCGCCGGTGGCGCAGTACTGGCCGGAGTTCGCCCAGGCCGGTAAGTCCGACATCACCGTCGCGATGGTGCTCGGGCACCGCTCCGGGGTGATCGCCCCGCGGACCCGGCTGCACTGGAGCGAGGTCACCGATTGGGATCGGGTGTGCGACGCGCTGGCCGCCTCCGAGCCGTGGTGGAAGCCGGGCACCGCCCAGGGCTACCACATGGTGGCGTTCGGGTTCGTGCTCGGCGAGGTGGTCCGCCGGGTCACCGGCCGGACCATCGGGCAGTACCTGCGCACCGAGATCGCCGAGCCGATGGGCATCGACGTGCACATCGGCTTGCCCGCATCCGAGCATCACCGGTGCGCCGAGATGATCAACAAACCGCACATCCGCGACGTCCTGGCCAACGGCGGCGCCCCGGGGCACCCGACGTCGCTCGACGAGCACCCGATGGCCGGTCTGTCGGCGGCCATGGGCTTCGTCCCCGACGACGAACTGGGCTCCAACGACATCACCACGTGGCGCATCGCGGAGTTCCCCGGCACCAACGCCCACGTCTCGGCGCTGGGGCTGGCCACCTTCTACAACGGGCTGGCGCAGGAAAAGGTCCTGGGCCGCGAGCAGCTGGAGCGGGTGCGGGTGTCCCAAGGCGCGTTCGACCCCGACGTCGTGCTGGGCCCCCGGGTGGCCGACCACGGCTGGGGGCTGGGCTACATGCTCAACCAGCGCGGTGTGGCCGGGCCGAATCTGCGCAGCTTCGGCCACGGCGGCTCGGGTGGGTCCTACGGGTTCGTCGACCTTGAACACCGCATCGGCTACGGCTACGTCATGAACTACTTCGACGCCACCAAGTGCAACGCCGACCCGCGTACCACCGCCCTATCCGACGAGGTCTACCGGGTGCTCGGCGCCCTCTAGCAGAGCTGCCGACGGGGCAAATTCTCGTCCCGCTGCCAGTTGCCGCAATCTCGGTACTGTGGACGGCATGAATACTGGCCTGCTCTTGATCCTGCTGGCTGTCGTAGGCCTGCTGGTTCTGACGGTAGTGAGCTCCAAGCGCAATTCCGGCAACCGCGAGGCCGCCAGCCTCGCCGACGCCAAGGCCGACGCCCGGCGGGTGATCGAGCGCCTCGGCGGCCAGGTGCTCAACCTGACCGGCAGCGACCAGGCGTCCCAGCAGGCGCTGGCCGACGCCTCCGAACGCTTCACTGCGGCGTCCTCCCAGATTGAGCAGGCCAGCACGGCCAAACAGGCGATGCTGGCCAAGGAGAGCGCGCTGGAAGGGCTGTACTACGTGCGCGCCGCCCGCACGGCGATGGGCATGGATCCGGGCCCGGAGTTGGAGGCCATCTCCGGCCAGAAGTCGGCCGGCGTGGTCACCGAGGATCGGCGCGTCCAGTTCGAGGGCCGCGAGATCGAAGCCTCCCCGGTGCCGTCGCCGAACACCCCGAACTACTACCCGGGCGGCCGGGTCGCCGGGCGGCCGGTACCGGCCGGCTGGTACTCCGAGCCGTGGTGGAAGCCCGCACTGCGGGCCGGCGCCTGGGGTCTGGGGTCGGTGCTGCTGTTCGACGCGATGTTCACCGGTATGCACGGGGTCGGCTACGGCGCCTCCGGATTTGAGAGCGGGTACGGCTCCGGGTTCGATCAGGGCTTCGACGCCGGATACGACCAAGGCTTGGACGCCGGCGGCGGGGACTTCGGCGGCGGGGACGCCGGTGGCTGGGGCGACGGCGGCGGCGGCTGGGACGGCGGCGGCGGGGACTTCGGCGGCGGGGACTTCGGCGGCGGGGACTTCGGCGGCGGCGGGTTCGGCGACTTCGGTGGGTTCGACTTCTAGACCGACTTGCCGTTCTAGCCCAGTGTTTCCGGGCACGACAATGTGCGTGCCCCGGGAGTCGGTGTGGGGCACGACGAGGACTTCTCGGTAAACCCGCCTAAAAGGGCGGCGGGTCGGCCGCTGCGATCTCGCCGAGTAGTCGGGCGTGTGCTACCTGGCGTGCGGTGTTCATGTCTGCGCAAATTCTTCGTTCCCGGTCGATGCGGGCTCGCCGGTCGGCCTCGCGGGTGCGCTTGCGGGTCGGCATCACTAATCCGCGTCTGGCTCTGGGCGTGGTGGTTTCGGGGGTGAATGCGCCTGCCGCAGCGGGCGTTTCCGTCGACGGACCCAGCCCTGGGAACAGCCGCGCCCCTTCGGGTTCGGTCGTGTACCGATGCCCGGTCGGCGAGGTCAAGATCAAGGTGCCGTCAGCCAACTGCCGCTCCGACCACCCGCCCGGCCCGCAATAAAACGTCTTCACCAGATGATGGGAGCGGCAGTATTGCTTGAGGTTGCCCCAGCTCGTCGGCCCCGCCGGATAGGGCACCGTATGGTCGGCGTCGCACACCGGCGCGTCACACCCCGGCCATCGGCAGGTCAAGTCCCGCCACCGAATGAACCGCATCAACGCCGCCGAAGGCCGATACCCCATTTGCGACTCAATCGGCGCGGCCAGGGGCCTGAGCTTCGCCGTCGCGCAGTGACGGCGCACCGATTCGGCCGGCTGAATCCCGAACTTCGGCAGATAACCGGGATTGTCCCCCGCGCCCGTGACGGTGGCCTTCTCGGCCACCAGATGGATCACCACCGGGGCCGCACCACCCTCACCCAACGCCGGGCACTGTTCAGAACCGCACTGGCACAACAACTTCTCCGCCCCCGCCGCCAGTACACCCACCGCATCGCTGCGCCGCTGCATCACCGTCCGCGGATCATCGGCACAAACCGTGCGGGCCAGAGCGTCGAGGCGCTGATCGAACGCCGCCGCATCAGTGGCATGAATATTGGCCCAGATACCGGCCATCCCCGGAACGGTAGCTTCCACCTCAACATAGCGGCTCTCCTCCACCGACGGCGGAACCCGAACACCATCAGGATCAACCTTGGCGACCCACTGATCCACACGATCGGCCAACTTCGGACCCGACAACTTCATCCACCGCGGAATCACCCGAGCCAACGCCGCATCGAGCACGGCCATGCCCTCATCAGTGACGTTCGAGGTCCGGTTGATCACCGTCTGGACCAACCGGAAATCGACACCACCGGCAGCGAACACCGCCGCAACCTGAGGCAGCCGCTCCCGCAACTCCCGCGCATACCGGATCTGGCTGCCGGCCCGCGCGCGACTGATGTTCAGCGCCGCCGACACCTCCGCCGCCACCGCCTCAAACGGATCCGTACACCAGAACTGACACCCGACCAACTCGACCGCCCGGCGCGCATACAACTCCCCCACCGCGGCCAGCCGACGCGCAATCGCCACCGACTCTGCCCGCGCCGCCTCAGCCATCGCGTCGATCAACGCAGCATCGGATTCGAACATACGTTCGATAGTATCCGCACCCTACGACGAAATTTTCCTCAAGCCTGACAGCCCGGACACCAGAACAGGTTGCGGCCCTCCATCTCCGCGGTGCGGATCGGGGTGCCGCACAGCCGGCAGGGCTCCCCGGTTCGCCGGTACACATAGGTCCGCGGCCGCCGGGGTCCGTACGCCGGATCGCCGTGATCGTGTTCGGGCCGCACCACGATGATGCGCCCGCGGCGCACCCCCACTTTCATCAGTTCGACGAGGTCGGCCCAGGCGGCGTCGAATTCGCCCTTGTCCATGTCCCGCCCGGGCCGGTACGGGTCGATGCCGTGCCGGAAAAGCAGCTCACTGCGGTACACGTTGCCCACCCCCGCCAGCACCGACTGGTCCATCAGCAGCGCACCGATGGCCTTGCGGGACTTGGAGATCCGGATCCACGCCGGCTCCGGGTCGGCATCCGGGCGCAGCGGGTCGGGGCCGAGCCGGGCCAGGATCGCCGACACCTGGCCCTCGTCGATCACCTCGCAGGCCGTCGGGCCGCGCAGGTCGGTCCCGTAGTCGGTGCCGATCAGCCGCATCCGCACCGCTCCGCGGGGTTCCGGCATCGGAGTGCGGTGCTCCCGGAAGGTCCCGTACAGCCCCAGGTGCACGTGCACGATCGGACCGCCCCGGCCGCTGTCTGCCGTGTAGTGGTGGAACAGGTGCTTGCCCCAGGCCGACGCCCGCGTCAGCACCAGCCCGTCGAGCAGGGCAGCATCGGCGAACCGGCCCTGCGGGCTGGACACCCGCACCGGCAATCCGGCGTAGCGGCGCTGGTGCAGGCGCGCCAGCCGGTGCAGGGTATGGCCCTCCGGCACTGACTAGGCCGGAGCCCCGGGCACCGCCGGTGCGACGTGGGTGCGCTCGTACTCGGCCAGGATGTCGATGCGGCGCTGGTGCCGCGCGGCTTCCGACCACGGGGTGGCGAGGAAGGCGTCGACGATCGCCAGCATCTCGGCCTCCGTGTGCATGCGGCCGCCGATGCCGATCAGCTGGGCATTGTTGTGCTCACGGGCCAGCTTCGCGGTCTCCACGCTCCACGCCAGCGCGCAGCGCACGCCGGGCACCTTGTTGGCCGCGATCTGCTCGCCGTTGCCCGAGCCGCCGAGCACGATGCCCAGGCTGCCCGGGTCGGCGACGGTGCGCTCGGCGGCGGCGATGCAGAACGCCGGGTAGTCATCCTCGGCGTCATAGTCGAAGGCCCCGCAGTCGATCGGTTCATGCCCGGCGTTGCGGAGGTGTTCGATGATGGCTTTCTTGAATTCGAAACCGGCGTGGTCACCGCCGACGTAGACGCGCATGACGGGAACCCTAACTGGTGTCTCGCGAACGGCGGTGAACCAGGATCGGACGATCTGCCCAAAAAGCAGTTTTGCCCTCGCTAGAGTTCAGGGCTGATCGGTTTCTATTCACGCTTGGGGGACGATTGAGCGTCAATCCGTTCGATGACGAGGAGGGTCGATTCACCGTCCTGATCAACGACGAGGAGCAACACAGCCTGTGGCCGGTGTTCGCTGAAGTTCCCGCAGGTTGGCGCGTGGTCTATGGGGAGGCGAGTCGGACCGACTGCCTGGACTACATCGAGCGCAACTGGACCGACATCCGGCCGAAGACATTGCGAGACAGGCTGGCTGAGGACACGGCCTTCGAGTCCTGACTCGGTCTTCGATGAGACGGGAAGTCGCTGCCGTGCTGGCAGCAATGGACGGTGTTGATCAGGCGGTGGTCATCGCCCGTGAGGACAGCCCCGGCGACCGCTGCCTGGTGGGTTACGTGACCGAATTGGCCGGTCATTCGGTGGACCCCGAGACTGCGCGCGCGGCGCTCGCCGAACAACTACCCCCCTACCAGGTGCCGGCGGCGGTGGTCGTCGTGGACGCTCTGCCGCTGATGGCCGACGGTGAGCTGGACGCAGCGGCGCTGCCCGCGCCGACTATGGCCCCGCATCGCCACGGCACCCCTTCGAACAGGGTTCAACAGACCGTCGCCGGGATCTACGCCCATGTCCTCGGACTCGAAGGCGTTGGGGTCGAGGATTCGTTCTTCGATCTTGGCGGGGATTCCCTGGCGGCGCTGCGGGTGGTCGCCGCGATCAACGCCGCATTCGATGCCGACCTGCAGGTGGGAACGGTCTTCAATGCGCCGTCGGTCGCCGCGTTGGCGGCCCGAATCACGCAACGGTCGAGGCGGCTGAAGCCGTTGCGGGCCGGCAGACGACCGGAAGTCGTGCCGCTGTCGTTCGCGCAGAACCGGTTGTGGTTCATCGACCAATTGCAGGGTCGCTCAGCGGTTCACAACAGGTCGGTGGTGTTGCGGCTCAGTGGCACCCTCGACCAACAGGCGCTGAGTGCGGCGCTGTCCGACGTGGTGGAGCGCCACGAGATCCTCCGCACGGTTTTCGGAGCCGCCGACGGTGTCCCCCATCAGATTGCGCTTCCCGCCAAGAACCCCGACTTCGGTTGGCAGGTCGCCGATGCGGCCGACTGGCCGACCGAACGCCTCGACGAGGCGATTGCGGACTGCACCCGATACAGCTTCGACCTGTCCTGCGAAATTCCCCTGCGAGCCACCCTCTTCAGACTCACCGCCACCGAACACATCCTGGTGATTGTCATGCACCACATCGCGGGGGACGGCTGGTCGATCGGCGTGCTCGCCACCGATGTCGGCCTGGCCTATGTGCGCCGATGCGCCGGCCGCGCGCCCGATTGGCCTGGATTGCCCTTGCAGTACGCCGATTACGCGTTGTGGCAGCGGAGCAACCTCGGCGACCCTGCCGACACCGACAGTCCCCTCTCCGCCCAGGTGAGGTTCTGGGAAGAGACATTGGCCGGGATGCCGGAGCGGCTGCAGTTGCCCACCGACCGGCCCTATCCGTTGGTCGCCGATCATCGCGGAGCAAGTGTTCCCGTCGCGTGGCCGGCGGCACTGCACCAGCAGGTGCGCGCACTCGCACGCGAGCACAACGCGACGAGCTTCATGGTGATCCAGGCCGCGCTGACGATGCTGCTGTCCCGGCTTAGTACGAATCCCGATGTCGCTGTGGGCTTCCCGATTGCCGGCCGCGGCGATCCGGCGCTCGATCGCCTGGTGGGTTTCTTCGTCAACACCCTTGTCCTGCGGGTGGACCTGAGCGCCGATCCCACCGTCGCCGAATTGCTGGCCCAGGTACGAGAGCGAAGCCTGGCCGCCTTCGAGCACCAAGATGTGCCATTCGAGGCACTGGTGGAGCGCCTCAATCCCGCCCGTTCGCTGGCTCACCACCCGCTGATCCAGGTGATGCTGGCCTGGCAGAACCTCACCGCTGTCGATTTCTCCGTCGGGGAGTTGAGCATCACCCGGATGCCTCTTCAAACACACAGCGCCAGCATGGATCTGGCGTTCGCACTGACGGAGAGCACCACCGCGGACGGCGAGCCCGCCGGTATCACCGGGACGGTGGAGTTCCGCACCGATGTGTTCGACTCGGCGTCGGTCGAGAAACTCATCAACCGACTCCAGCGGGTGCTGGCGGCGATGACCGCCGATCCCGGTGCCCGGATGTCCTCCCTCGATCTGCTCGACTCCGATGAACGCGCAGCGCTGGACGGCTGGGGCAATCGGGCGATGCTCGATCGCCCGCAGCCGATGCCGGCGTCGATACCGCAGGCGTGGGCCGCACAGACGCGGCGTGTCCCGGCGTCGGTCGCGTTGCGCTTCGACGGGCATGGCTGGTCGTACTCCGATCTCAACGAAGCCTCGGACCGGTTGGCGGACAAACTCGTTTCCCGGGGCGTGGGGCCGGGAAGCGTGGTGGCGCTGCTGCTGGAGCGCTCCGCTCAGGCCGTCATCGCAATCCTGGCCATTCTCAAGACCGGGGCGGCCTATCTTCCGATAGACCCGGCGCTGCCCGCCGGGCGGATCGGGTTCATACTCGCCGACGCGATGCCGAGTGCCGTGGTGAGCAGGGCTAGCCTGGCGGCCCGGCTCGATGGTCATGACATCGCGCTGATCGATGTCGATGACGCCTGCGTACCGGCCCATCCGCCCGCGGAATTTCGCACACCGCGCGCCGACGACCTCGCCTACCTCATTTACACATCGGGCACGACCGGTACCCCCAAGGGTGTCGCCATCACACACGGCAACCTGACCCAACAGGTGTTGTCGATGGTGGCCGGCCTGCCCGAGGCCAGCGATCAGGTGTGGTCACACTGGCATTCGTATGCCTTCGATTTCTCGATCTGGGAGATCTTCGGCCCCCTGTTGCGCGGTGGACAGTTGGTGGTGGTGCCCGAGTCGATCGCTGGCAGCCCGGCGGATTTTCACGCGTTGCTGGTCAACGAACGCGTCAGCGTGCTGACCCAAACTCCCTCCGCGGCAGCGATGTTGCCCACAGACGGTCTGGGTTCGGCGGCGCTGTTGATCGGCGGCGAGGCGTGTTCGGCCGATGTGGTCGATCAGTGGGCGCCCGGACGGGTGATGATCAACGCGTACGGGCCAACCGAGACGACGATCTTCACGTCACTGAGTTCACCGCTGGAGCCCGGTTCAGGTCCGGCGCCGATCGGCTCACCGCCACCCGGTGCGGCGCTCTTCGTCCTGGATCCGTGGTTGCGCCCGGTGCCGCCGGGCGTCGTCGGCGAGTTGTACGTGGCCGGCGGCGGCGTCGGATACGGCTACTGGCGTCGTTGCGCGCTGACGGCGGCGCGGTTCGTGGCGTGCCCCTTCGGCGGTGCCGGAACCCGGATGTATCGCACCGGCGACCTCGTCCACTGGGGTGCCGACGGGCAGCTGCGCTACGACGGCCGCGCCGACGAGCAGGTGAAGATCCGCGGTTACCGGATCGAACCGGGCGAGGTTCAAGCCGCCATCTCCGCTCTCGATGGGGTGGATCAGGCGGTGGTGATCGCCCGCGAAGACACCCCAGGCGACAAGCGTCTGGTCGGCTACATCACCGGCACCGCGAACCCGGCCGCCATCCGCAGCTCGCTGGCCGAGCGATTGCCGGCCTATATGGTGCCTGCCGCGATCACCCTCATCGCGTCGATTCCGTTGACTGTCAACGGCAAACTGGACCTTCGCGCGCTGCCCTTGCCCGAATTCGACACCGGCGAGCGGTCCCGTGCTCCAGCCACCCCGGTCGAGGAGATTCTGGTCGGCATCTATGCACGCGTGCTGGCACTCGACCGGGTCGGGGTAGACGACTCGTTCTTCGATCTCGGCGGGGATTCCCTGTCGGCGATGCGGGTGGTCGCGGCCATCAACAACTCCCTGGCAACCAACCTGACGGTGCGTGCCCTCTTTGACGCTCCCTCCATCGCCCGGTTGGCCGCCCGGGTCGACGGTGGGGTGCGCCGTCGCGAGCCTTTGGTCGCCGGCCAGCGACCGGCGTTGGTGCCACTGTCGTTTGCCCAAAGTCGGCTGTGGTTCCTCGACCAGTTCCAGGGACCGTCGCCGACCTACAACATGGCGGTGATGCTGCGGCTGACGGGCCGGCTCGACGTCGACGCGCTCGGCGCCGCTCTGCGGGATGTGGTGGCGCGCCACGAAAGCCTGCGCACCCTATTCCGCGCCGCCGACGGCATTGCCCATCAGTTGGTGATTCCACCGGAGCAGGCAGATTTCGGCTGGGCGGTCGTTGACGCCCAGACCTGGTCACAGGACCGACTCGACGCGGCCGTCAACGAGGTGGCCCACCAAAACTTCGATCTGGCGCAAGAGATCCCGCTGCATGCCAAACTTTTCCGGACCGGCGATGAGGACTTCCAGTTGGTCGCAGTCGCTCACCATATCGCCGCCGACGGCTGGTCGGTGGCGCCGCTGATCAGCGACTTGGGCGTGGCATACGCACGCAGATGTGCGGGTGATGAGCCGGACTGGCCCGAGTTGCCCGTGCAGTACGCCGATTACGCGCTGTGGCAACGTGCCCAACTCGGCGATATCCAGGACGGCGAGAGCCCCATCGGCACTCAGCTGAGGTATTGGGAAGCTACCTTGGCGGGGCTGCCGGAATGGCTGGAGTTGCCCGGCGATCGGCCGTATCCGCCGGTTGCCGACTATCGCGGCGCTGCTGTACCGATTCACTGGCCGCCGGAGCTGCACACGCGCATACGGAGCACGGCCCGCGAACACAACGCGACAAGTTTCATGGTGGTCCAGGCGGCGCTGGCCGTTCTCCTCTCTCAGCTGAGCGCGAGTCCTGATGTCGCCGTGGGATTTCCGGTCGCCGGACGGGACGACCCCGCACTGGACCAGGTGGTGGGATTCTTCGTCAACACCCTGGTGTTGCGGGTTGACCTGACCGGTGATCCGACTGTCGCCGACGTGCTGGCCCAGGTTCGGGCGCGTAGCCTGGCGGCCTTCGAGAATCAGGATGTCCCGTTCGAAGTGCTTGTCGAGCGGCTGAATCCGCCCCGCTCACTGACCCATCACCCGCTGATCCAGGTGATGATGGCCTGGCAGAACTTCCCCGGCGGCAGCAATGGCTCGGCAGCAGGGGTCACGCTCGGTGATCTGCACGCCGCCCCGGAGCCCGTCGACACCGGGACAGCGCGGATGGATCTCACCTTCTCGCTGGGCGAACTCGTCGACGACGACGGTGGCCCCGCCGGCATCAGCGGCACAGTGCAATTCCGCACCGACGTCTACGACCCGGCAACGGTCGAGGCATTGATCGGGCGGCTGGAGACGGTGCTGGGCGCGGTGACGTCCGACCCGACGGCGCGACTCTCGTCGATTCACGTGCTCAGCGCCGGGGAAGTCAGCCGCCTGCACCGGTGGGGTAACCGCGCTGTTCTGACATCTCCCGCATCACCTCCGGTGTCGATCCCCCGTGCACTGGCCACGCAGGTGGCGCAGACCCCGCACGCCGTAGCGCTGTCGTATCAGGGTGTTTCGCTGACCTACGACCAGTACGACACGGCGTCAAACCGCCTGGCGCACGCGCTCGTCGGAGAAGGTATCGGTGCCGGATCGGTTGTGGCATTGCTCTTTCCCCGTGGCGTGGACGCCGTGGTGGCCATGGCGGCGGTGCTGAAAGCCGGCGCGGCGTATCTGCCGATCGACCCTGCGCTGCCACCGGCACGCATCAGCTTCATGCTCGCCGACTCCGGAGCGGTCGCCGCGATCACCACCGCCACGCTGCGCCCGCGGCTGGACTCCGATGAGGTGCCAGTGATCGAGGTCGAAGATCCCCGGGTCGCCGCTGCGCCCACCGGCGCAGTGCCGGGGCCCGGGCCCGCGCCCGATGATGTTGCCTACATCCTCTACACCTCGGGCACGACCGGGGTCCCCAAAGGTGTTGCAATCCAGCACTGCAACGTCACCCAGCTGTTTCGCATCGCCGACTTCTTCCATGCCCGGCCAGACACGGACGAGCAATTCGTGGCGACCCAATGGCATTCCCACAGCTTCGATGTCTCGGCGTGGGAGATCTGGGGCACGCTGTTGCTCGGCGGCCGACTGGTGGTGGTCCCCGAGTCGGTGGCATCAGCACCGGAAGACCTGCACGCCCTGCTCGCCGCCGAGGGTGTCAACGTGTTGAGCCAGACTCCTTCCGCCGTCGGCGCTCTGCCACCGGATGGCCTGGATTCAGTGGCGTTGGTGGTGGCCGGAGAGGCCTGCCCGGCGGCGGTGGTGGCCCAGTGGGCGCCGGGCCGGGTGATGATCAACGCCTACGGTCCGACCGAGACGACGATCTACGCATCGATGACCGCGCCACTGGCGCCCGGCCCGCAACCAGCGTCGATCGGTTACCCGATGCCGGGGACAGCGCTGTTCGTGCTGGATCACTTGCTACGGCCCGTGCCGCCCGGCGTGGTCGGTGAGCTCTACATCGCCGGTCGGGGCATCGGTGCCGGGTACTGGCGCCGGTCGGCATTGACGGCGTCGCGCTTCCTGGCGTGCCCCTTCGGCGGCACCGGCAGCCGGATGTACCGGACCGGGGATCTGGTGCGCTGGGGCGCCGACGGACAGCTGCACTACGTCAGGCGTGCCGACAGCCAGGTCAAGATCCGCGGCTACCGGATCGAACTGGGCGAGGTGCAGACCGCACTCACCGCGCTCGACGAGATCGAGCAGGCGGCGGCGATCGTCCGAGAGGACCGGCCCGGTGACCGGCGGCTGGTGGGCTATGTCACCGAATCCGCCACGAAGACAGTGGATCCCGGTGCTGTTCGCAGCGCACTGACAGAGCGCCTGCCGTCGTACATGATCCCCGCCGCAGTCGTCGTGCTCAAGGCGCTGCCCCTGACGGTCAACGGCAAACTGGACATCCGTGCCCTGCCGGCCCCGGAGTATCTGAGCACCGATCACTACCGCGCTCCCGCCGACGAGACCGAGGCTGTGCTCGCCGGAATCTATGCCGACGTTCTGGGCCTGGAGCAGGTCGGCGTCGACGATTCGTTCTTCGAATTGGGCGGCGACAGCATCTTGTCGATGCAGGTGGTCGCGCGCGCTCGTGCGGCCGGTGTACTGGTGCGTCCCCGGGATGTGTTCGTGGAGCAGACTGTGGCCCGGCTGGCCCGGGCCGCGACCCTGGCCGGGCCAGGCAACGGTGTGGGTGATCCGGCCGACACGGGCGTCGGGCCGGTTGCGCCGACTCCGATCATGCACTGGCTTCGCACGGTCGACGGCCCGGTCGAACACTTCAATCAGACGATGTTGGTACAGGCCCCTGCCGGAGTCACTGCCGCCGAGGTGACGGTTCTGCTGCAGGCCCTGCTGGACCGGCACGCCATGCTCCGACTGCAGGCCGGCGAGGACGGCGCCGGCGGATGGACGCTGACGGTCCTCGACGTGGGCGCGGTCAACGCCGGCGATTGTCTGGAATCGGTCGACGTGCTCTCCGACGCCGCTCTGGCCGGCGCGCGGGACCGGCTGGACCCGGCCGCGGGAATCATGCTGCGCGCCTTGTGGATTGCCGACACCGCCCAGTTGGCGCTGGTTGTGCACCACCTGGCGGTGGACGGTGTTTCGTGGCGAATCCTTCTGGGCGACGTGAATATCGGGTGGGCTCAGCTTCGCGAGGGACGCGATGTCGCGCTGCCCAGCGTCGGAACGTCATTCGGCCGGTGGGCGTCGCTGCTGGCTGACCGCGCACGCTCTCCCGAGGTGAAGCGGCATACCGGGGCATGGCAACGGGTAGCGGCGGTCCCCGCGGCGCCGGGGGTACAACCGGCCGTGGACACCTTCGCCACCGCGGGTCGGATGTCGGAATTGCTGGACGCCGAATCGACGCGTCTGCTGCTCGGTGAGGTTCCCGCGGCATTTCATGCCGGGTTGCAGGACATCCTGGTGATCACGTTTGCCTTGGCCTGGTCGGAATTCCTTGGCACAGGGGGAACTCCGATCAGCTTCGACGTCGAGGGCCATGGTCGCGACGAGGATCTTGCCCCGGGTGTCGACCTGTCCCGCACCGTCGGATGGTTCACCACCAAATACCCGGTGTCGCTGAACACCGGGGGGCTTTCCTGGTCCCAGGTAGTCTCCGGCGAGGCGGCGCTGGCATCGGTGGTCAAGGACGCCAAGGAACAACTTCGGGCGCTGCCGGACCCGCAGAGTTACGGTCTGCTGCGCTACCTCGACGCCGACAGCGACCTCACCGGACCCGACCCGCCGATCGGGTTCAACTACCTGGGCCGTCTCGGCGCCGCGGACGCACCGCTATCCGGCGACACCTGGCGACTGGTTCCCGACAGTGCGTCGTCAATCGAGGCTGCCGGGGCCACCGACATGCCGCTGATCCACACCGTCGATCTCACTGCCGCAACCATCGACACCGACGCGGGCCCGCGGCTGCGGGCCACCTGGATCTGGGCGCAATCGGCGTTTGACCAGAGCCGAATCAGCCGGCTCGCCGGACTGTGGTTCGACGCCCTCGGCGGCCTCTGCCGGCTGGTGCGATCCGGCGGCGGCGGGCTCACCCCTTCCGATATCGCCCCGGCACGTCTGACCCAACGGCAGATCGAAACGCTGGAGGAGCAGGGCCCCGTCGCCGACATCTGCCCGCTGACCCCGATGCAGCAGGGTCTGCTTTTCCACGCCGGCATCGCGCAGGACTCCGATGAGAGCTATGCGGTGCAGCTGGAGTTCACGGTCACCGGGGCCGTCGACCCGCACCGACTTCATGATGCCGTACACGCGGTGCTCCGCCGCCACCCTCATCTCGTCGCTCAGTTCAGCACCCGATTCGATGAGCCGGTTCAGCTGATCCCGGCTGATCCGGTACCGGCCTGGCAGTATGTGGAGCTCGACGACTGCCCTGATGCCGAGGAGCGGATCCAGGCTCTCTGCAGCGCTGAACGCGCCGCCGTCCAAAGCCTGCAAACCCCGTTCCGGGTCGCCCTGATCCGCACCGGCCGAAACCGGTACCGATTCGTGCTCACCAACCATCACATCGTGCTCGACGGCTGGTCGATGCCGATCGTGATGGGTGAAATCGTCTCGGCCTACCGAGGCCGGCGACTGCCCGCGATCATCCCCTATCGCAGGTTCTTCACCTGGCTGGCGGAGCGTGACCTGGACACCGCCCGCGCGACCTGGGGCGAGGTGCTGGCAGGTGTGGACGGACCGACGCTGGTGGCGCCCGACGAGGGGGCGGAGCCGGGCCCACGATGCACCGAATCATTTCTGCTGACTGAGCGCGCCACCGACGCCCTCAGCGAACTGGCACGCTCGTCTCAGACCACCGTGAGCACGGTGCTGCAGACCGCCTGGGCGCTCACGCTGACCACTCTGACCGGTCGGCACGATGTCGTCTTCGGAGTGCCGGTCGCCGTGCGCCCGGTCGACGTGGCCGGCGCGGAGTCGATGGTCGGTCTGCTCATCAACACGGTCCCGGTGCGGGCCACCATCACCGCGGACACCAGTACCGCCGACCTTCTCCGGCAGCTGCACGAGACCCGCAACCTCACCGTGGAGCACGAGCATCTGGCGTTGAGTGAGATCCACCGGCTCAGCGGCCAGGACCGGCTTTTCGACACCGTTGTCGTCTACGAGAACTATCCGGTGGACGCCGCATTGCAACTGGGCGACGGCGAATTGGTCTTCAGCGACATCTCGACCCGCGACTACACCCACTATCCGCTCACCATCCAGGCGATGCCCGGCGCCGAGTTGGGCGTCCGCGTCGAATTCGACTCAGCGGTATTCGAACCCGCGCACATCGACGCGCTCATCGCCCGGTTCGTTCACGTTCTGACAACTCTGCCCGACGACCCGACGAGACCGCTCTCCACGCTCAATCTCCTCACCGCTGACGAGCAAGCCCTCCTCGACGACTGGGGTAACCGGGCGGTGCTCCGTCCTTCGGTTGGCAGCCAACCCGGGCCGCCTGCGGAAACCATCACCGAGTTGTGGTCCGCTCAAGTGACTCGCACGCCCGACGACAGTGCACTGACGTTCGATGGCCGCTCGATGACGTACCGCGAGCTCGATCAGGCCGCCAATCACCTGGCGCATCGACTGACCCGCCGGGGTGTTGGACCGGGAGCCACTGTGGCGCTGCTGTTCTCGCGTTCCACAGCGGCGATCGTCGCCATCGTGGCGGTGCTCAAGGCCGGGGCTGCCTACCTTGCGATCGATCCGGCACTGCCGCCAGCCCGAGTCGGGTTCATGCTGGCCGATGCCACCCCGGTGGTAGCGGTGACCACCGCCGTACTGGCCGGCCGGTTCGACGGGCACGACGTTCCGGTGATCGACATCGGCGACGTCGAGGCCGATACGGTCGATCCTGGTCCGCCGTCGACGGCTGCGGCAGCCGATGACATCGCCTATGTCATCTACACCTCGGGGACCACCGGGGTGCCCAAGGGAGTGGGCGTAACCCACCGCAACGTCATCGCGATGCTCAAGTCCGTGCTGCCGCAGCTAGCACCGGGTGCGGTGTGGTCGCACTGCCATTCGCTGGCCTTCGACTTCTCCGTCTGGGAGATCTGGGGCGCACTGCTGAGCGGCGGCCGGCTGGTCGTGGCGACTGAGACGGTTGCCCGATCTGCCGACGACATGCGCGCCCTCCTTGTCGCCGAACAGGTCAGCATCCTGAGTCAGACACCCTCGGCGTTCTACGCGCTGCAAACCGCCGACGCGCTGGCACCGGCAGAAGCCGGGCGGCTGGCGCTCACAACCGTGGTGTTCGGCGGAGAAGCCCTGGACCCCGGGCACATTCGGCCCTGGCTGGAGCGAAACCCCGGACTGCCGCGCCTGCTCAACCTCTACGGCACGACCGAAACGACCGTGCACGCCTCGCTCGGCGAGATCGTCTGCGGCGATGCCCGCGGCCAGGTGAGCCCGGTCGGTATTCCGCTGGGCAATCTCGCCTTCTTCGTACTCGACGATTGGCTGCGGCCGGTGCCGGCCGGGGTGACCGGTGAGTTGTACGTGGCCGGCGACGGGGTCACCTGCGGTTACCTCCACCGGCCCGGTCTGACTGCGTCACGGTTCGTCGCCTGCCCGTTCGGCGGCGAGGGGGCACGGATGTACCGCACCGGTGACCTGGTCCGCTGGGGTGCCGACGGACGGCTGCTCTACGTCGGTCGCTCCGACGAGCAGGTGAAGATCCGCGGACACCGCATCGAATTGGGCGAGATCGAGAACGCCGCCCTGGACTGTCCACAAGTCAACGGCGCCAAGGCCGTCGTGCATCGCACCGCCACCGGCGGTGACCACCTCGTCGCCCACCTCGTCGCCCACCTCGTCGCCTACGTCACCCTGGACCACACCGCCGAAGACCGGAACACCGAGCACGACGCCGAAACCCTCGAACAGTGGCAACAGGTGTACGACGAGTTGTACGGCGATCCGGACGGCCGGCCGGAGTTCGGCATGGACTTCCGTGGCTGGAACAGCAGTTACACCGGTGAACCGATCCCGATCGAGGAGATGACCCAATGGCGCCGCGCCACGGTCGATCGCATCACGGCATTGCGGCCACGGCGGGTGCTGGAGATCGGGGTGGGCTCGGGACTGCTGCTCGCCGAGCTGGCTCAGTACTGCGAACGCTACGTCGCCACTGATGTCTCGTCGGCGGCAATCGCCAATCTTGCTGAGGCGCTGTCGGATCCACTGATTCCGTGGCGCGGTCGGGTCGATCTGCTCAACCAGCCCGCCCACGTCACCGACGGACTGCCGGAGGGGTACTTCGACACGATCGTCATCAATTCGGTGATCCAGTACTTCCCCACCGCGGGATACCTGGCCACGGTGATCGACGGCGCCATGAGGCTCCTGGCGCCCGGCGGAGCGTTGTTCATCGGCGACATCCGCAATCACACGCTGCAGGGCGCGTTCCACACCTCGGTGACCGTTGCCGCGACCACAACTGCCGACCCCGCGGAGATCCGCCGGAAAGTCCATCGCGCCACGGTGAGCGAGTCCGAATTACTGGTGGCGCCGGAGTTCTTCACCACCTGGGCGGCCAGACACCCGTCGATCAGCGGACTCGACATTCAAGTCAAACGCGGATCGGCAGACAACGAACTCAACCGATACCGCTACGACGTCGTCGTGCACACCGCGCCGACGCCGGTGCGGTCGATGGCCCACCTTCCCGCCTGCGCGTGGACGCGTTGTTCAGGTCTGGACGGCTGGCTTACCGAGCTGCTGTCCAGCCGTCCAGACGCCCTACGGATCACCGACATCCCACGCACCGGACTGATCAGCGACATCACCATCGAAGCGGGCCTCGCCGCGGGCCTCGGCCCGAAGGACGCACTGCTGCACGCCGGAATCGACGGTATCGACACCGCAACCGCCGAACAACTGCACCGCCTCGGTGACGCCGCCGGGTACCACGTCGCCGTCACCTGGGGCGCCCGGCCGGGCAGCCTCGACGCCGTCTTCCTCGATCGGGCCTTCATTGATCGGGCACAGCTCGACCTCCCAGCACTGACCGACGTCTACCTGACCACGCCGGAGACCGGCCGTCGGCTCACCTGCTTCACCAACGACCCCAACACCCAGGCCAGGATCGGCGAACTGCGCCGGCTGCTGGGCGAGCGGCTGCCCGAGTACATGGTGCCGACGCAGATCGTTGCGCTGGAGGCGTTTCCGCTGACCTCTTCGGGCAAGTTGGATGTGCGGGCGTTGCCGGTGCCGGATGTGGTTGGGGGGGTGGGTTATCGGGGGCCGGGTTCGGTGGTGGAGGAGATCGTGGCGGGGGTTTTCGCTCGGGTGTTGGGGGTGGAGCGGGTCGGGGTTGATGATTCGTTTTTTGATCTGGGTGGGGATTCGTTGTCGGCGATGCGGGTGATCGCGGCGGTGAATGCGGTGTTGGGGTCGCGGCTTGCGGTGCGTACGGTGTTGGAGGCGCCCACGGTGGCCCGGTTGGCGGTTCACCTCGATGGTTGCGGTGAGTACGGGGCGCCGTTGGTGGCCGGTGAGCGCCCGGCGGTGGTGCCGTTGTCCTACGCTCAGCGCCGGTTGTGGTTCCTCGACCAATTGCACGGGCCCTCACCGGTGTACAACATGGCCACCGCGTTGCGGCTGACCGGTGACCTCGATGTGGCGGCCCTGGGTGCGGCGCTGGCTGATGTGGTGGGCCGGCACGAGAGTCTGCGCACCCGTTTCCCGGCGGTCGACGGGGTGCCCCGGCAGGTGATCGTGGCAGCCGAGCAGGCCGATTTCGGGTGGGAGGTCATCGACGCAGCGGGCTGGACCGACGATCAGGTGCAACAGGCCATCACCGCCGGGGTGGGCCACAGTTTCGATCTGGCCGCCGAGATCCCCTTGCGGGCAACACTTCTGAAGATCACCGACACCGAACACCTACTGGTTGTCGTGGTCCACCACATCGCCGCCGACGGCTGGTCGGTGGGCGTGCTGGCCCGGGATCTGGCCGTGGCCTACACCGGCCGCCGCGCCGCAGCGGCCCCCGACTGGGCCGCGCTGGGGGTGCAGTACGCCGATCACACCCTCTGGCAGCGCACCCGCCTGGGCGATCTTGAGGACCCCGACAGCCTGATCAACGCCCAACTACGGTTCTGGGAGCAGGAACTGGCCGGGCTGCCCGAGCGAATGGAGCTGCCCACCGACCGGCCCTATCCCCCGCTGGCCGATCACCGCGGCGCCGATGTGGCGGTGCACTGGCCCGCGGCACTGCAGCAGCGGGTACGCGATACCGCCCGCGAGCACAACGCGACCAGCTTCATGGTCGTCCAGGCCGCCCTGGCAGTGCTGCTCTGCCAACTCAGCGCCAATCCCGATGTGGCGGTGGGCTTCCCGATCTCCGGCCGGGGCGACCCAGCCCTCGATGACCTGGTCGGATTCTTCGTCAACACCCTGGTGCTGCGCGTCGACCTCACCGGCGACCCCACCCTCACCGACATCCTCGACCAGGTACGCACCCGCAGCCTGGCCGCCTACGACCACCAAGACGTGCCCTTCGAAGTCCTCGTCGAACGGCTCAACCCACCCCGCAGCCTGACCCACCACCCCCTGATCCAGGTGATGCTCGCCTGGCAGAACTTCACCCACCACGACACCACCGCAACCACCCTGGGCGACCTGCACGCCAGCACCCTTGCGCTACACACCCACACCGCCCGCATGGACCTGTCGTTCTCCCTGACCGAACGCTTCACCCCCACCGGTGCACCCGCCGGCATCGACGGCACCGTCGAATACCGCACCGACGTCTACGACACCGCCACCATCACCACCCTGCTCGAACGACTCCACCGAGCTCTGCACGCCATCACCACTGACCCCGACCAACGACTGTCCAGCCTGGACCTACTCGACACCACCGAACACACCCGCCTCGACCAATGGTCAAACCGGGCCGCACTCACCCACCCCGCCGCAACCACCACCTCCATCCCCGCCGCACTGAGCACCCAGGTCACCCGCACCCCCGACGCGGTGGCCCTACGCGAAGACCAACACAGCTGGACCTACCGCGAACTCGACGACACCGCCAACCACTGGGCCCACCTACTCGCCCACCACGGCGCCGGCCCCGGCACCCGCATCGCCCTGCTCCTACCCCGCTGCGCCCACGCCGTCATCGCCATGACCGCGATCCTCAAAACCGGCGCCGCCTACCTGCCCATCGACCCCACCCTGCCCGACACCCGCATCACCTTCATGCTCACCGACGCCGCACCGGTAACCACCATCACCACCACCACACTGACCCACCGACTCACCCACACACCAACACCAGTACTGACCCTCGACGACCTCAACTGCGCCACCACAACCCACACCCCGCCGCCACCACCACCGGCCCCCGACGACATCGCCTACCTGATCTACACCTCCGGCACCACCGGCACCCCCAAAGGCGTCGCCGTCACCCACCACAACATCACCCAACTACTGCACTCCCTGCACCCCCACACCCCACCCACCGCCGTCTGGTCCCAATGCCACTCCCACGCCTTCGACTACTCCGCCTGGGAAATCTGGGGCGCCCTGCTCAGCGGCGGCCGACTCACCATCATCAACGAATCCACCACCACCTCACCGCCAGAGCTCACCACCCTGCTCACCGACGAACACATCACCCTGCTCAGCCAAACCCCCTCCGCGTTCTACGCCCTGCAACCCGAACTGGCCCACCACGGCCACCTGGAAACCCTCATCTTCGGCGGCGAAACCCTTGAACCCCAACGCCTACGAACCTGGCTCACCAACCACCCCCGACCACCACAACTGATCAACATGTACGGCACCACCGAAACCACCGTGCACGCCTCCATCCACCACATCACCCACCACGACACCCACCACACCGCCAGCCCCATCGGCCGACCCCTCCCCCACCTCGCCTTCTTCATCCTCGACCGACACCTCCGCCCCGTACCCCCCGGCGTCACCGGCGAGCTCTACATCGCCGGCCACGGACTCGCACTGGGCTACTGGCAACGCAACCCCCTCACCGCCACCCGATTCATCGCCTGCCCCTTCACCACACCCGGCGCACGCATGTACCGCACCGGAGACCTCGCACGCTGGCGCCCCAACGGCCAACTCGACTACCACGGCCGCGCCGACCAACAAGTCAAAATCCGCGGCTACCGCATCGAACTCGGCGACATCCACGCCGCACTCACCGCACAACCCGGAGTCACCAACGCCGCCGTCATCACCCGCGAAGACCACCCCGGCACCAAACGACTCACCGCCTACATCACCGGCACCGCACACCCCACCCACCTACGCACCCAACTCACCCACCACCTACCCCCCTACATGATCCCCACCACCATCACCACCCTCGACACCCTCCCACTCACCACCAACGGCAAACTGGATGTCGCCAGACTCCCGGCACCCGAGTACCAAATTGACGACGGCTACCGCGCCCCGGCAACCCCGATCGAGGCAATCCTGGCTGAGATCTACGCCGAGGCTCTCGGACTCCATCAGGTCGGCACCGAAGAGTCCTTCTTCGATCTAGGGGGTGACTCCCTGGCCGCCATCAAGGTCATCGCCGCGATCAACCGCACGCTCAACATGAACCTTCCGGTCCGTGCCCTCTTCGACAACCCTTCGGTGATCCGCCTCGGTCAGCGGTTGAGCACCGACACCGGTGGCGACAACCACTGTGCTGCTGTGCACGGGCTGAACAGCACCGAACTCAGAGCCGCCGACCTCACCCTTGATAAGTTCATAAGCGCCCCAACGCTGTTCGCTGCGCCGTCGCTGCCCAGGGCGGACTGCGAACCTCAGACGGTGCTGCTGACCGGCGCCACCGGATTCCTGGGCCGGTACCTGGTTCTGCACTGGCTGGAACGTCTTCGGCCGGTGGGCGGCACACTGGTGTGTCTGGTGCGGGCGCGGTCCGACGAGGACGCCCGGCGACGCCTCGAGAGCGTCTTCGACAGTGGGGATGCCGAATTGCTGCGGCACTTCCGGGCGCTGGCCGCCGATCACCTCGTGGTGCTGGCCGGCGACAAGGGTCAATCCGGGCTCGGTCTCAAGCCGCGGATGTGGGTGCACCTGGCGGACACCGTTGACCTGATCGTGGATTCGGCTGCTCTGGTGAATGCCGTTCTGCCCTATAGCGAATTCTTCGGCCCCAATGTCGCCGGCACTGCGGAGCTGATCCGGCTGGCGATCACCTCGAAGCTCAAGCGATTCAGTTATGTGTCCACCGCAAACGTGGGCGACCAGATCGAGCCATCGGCGTTCATCGAAGACGCCGACATCCGTGTCATCAGCCCCATCCGGGCGATCAACGCCGATTCGGCCAACGGATACGGCAACAGCAAGTGGGCCGGCGAGGTGCTGCTGCGGGAAGCTCACGACCTGTGCGGCCTGCCCGTCACCGTCTTCCGGTGCGGGATGATCCTCGCCGACGCCACCTACGCGGGACAGCTCAACGTCCCCGACGTATTCACCAGGGCCGTACTGAGCGTGGTGGCCACCGGAGTCGCTCCCGCCTCGTTCTACCGGCTGGACGCAGCGGGGAATCGGCAGCGATCGCATTACGACGGACTGCCGGTGAAGTTCGTCGCCGAAGCGATCTCGGCGATCGGGGCGGACCGCGGATTCCGCACGTACCACGTCATGAATCCCCATGACGACGGCATCGGACTCGACGAATACGTCGACTGGCTGATCCAGGCCGGCTACCGGATCGAGCGCATCGACGACTTCGCCGAGTGGCTCGTGCGCTTCGAGGCCGGCCTTCGCGCGCTGCCGGAACGGCAACGTCAGCACTCGGTCCTGCAACTGCTGGCCTTACGCACCGCCGATCAACGTCAGCCGGCCGAACCGACCCACGGAGCGTCGGCTCCGACCGACGAATTCCGGGCCGCGATTTCCGACATTCCGCACATCTCAGCACCTTTGATCCTCAAGTACGCCGCCGATCTGAAGCTGCTCGGACTGCTCTGATGCTGACACTGCTTCGCCCGCACTGGCGTTCGATGTCGGTAAGCCTCGCCCTGCTGGCGATCGCCACCGCCCTGGCGTTGACACAACCGTTGCTGGCCGGCGGGCTCATCGATCGCGCCGTTGCCGGTTCACCCGTTGCGATGTCGGCCGTCACCCTGGTGGCGATGCTGGCCGCGCAACTGGCCTTGGATGCGCTGGCCCATTTCCGACTGGACCGGGTCGGCGAGGCCGTTGTCCTGCGATTGCGATCGGCCTTCGCCGACCATGTCGTGCACCTGCCCATCGGAGTGCTGGACCGGGCCCGAACCGGTGAGCTGCTGGCCCGCGCAGTCAGCGACGCCGGGCTGGTGCAACAGATGCCTCGCGCCGTCGGCGACATCGCATTCGGGGCACTCACCCTCCTGGGCGCCGGTGTCTTCATGCTGATGATCGACCCGGCCACCGTGGGCATCGTGCTCGCCGTCATGGCGGTGGGGTTCGCCGCCGGCGCCCCGTTCCTGACCCGCACCCAGCGTGCTTCACTGAAACGCCAAGCGGCACTGGGCGAGTACACCGCCGGGTTGGACCGAGCCCTGGGGGCAGCCCGCACGGTCAAGCTCTTCGGCGCGGAGCAGCGCGAGGTGAAATCCATCAGCTCCAGCGCGCGGGATGCCTACACGGCGGGCGTGCGCATCGCCTCGTCCACCGCCTTCAACGTCTCGTTCGTCCGCTTCGGGGTCTTCGGAGCCTTCCTTGCCATCATGCTGATCGACGGGCACCGGGTCGCAACCGGCGACCTATCCGTGGGGCGTTTCGTCAGCCTGTTCGCCTTCGCCCTGTACGGAGTTTTCCCCGTCGTCGCCGGCATCACCGCTCTGTCCGCACTGCGCACCGCTGCGGGGGCATATGAACATCTGACCGCGACGCTGCAGGACCTGCCCGACGGCGACGCGCCACCGGCTGCGGCCGCCGTCGTCCGCCCCGTGCCGACCGAGCCGAGGGATGAGAGCGCCGCCCCGCTCGTCGAGTTCGACGACGTCAGCTTCACCTACGGCGGAGAGCCGGTGCTCGCCGACGTGTCGTTCACCCTCGACCGCGACCAGATCACCGCCCTGATCGGGCCGTCCGGCGCCGGGAAGTCCACCGTCCTGGCGCTGGTGTGTCGCTTCCACGACCCCGATGCCGGCGCGGTGCGCTTCAACGGACAGGACCTACGCGGCATCAGTGTCCGGGATCTCCGTCGCCAGCTTGGGCTTCTGGAACAGGATGCACCGGTTCTCCATGGCACGATCCGGGACAATCTGCTCATCGCCGATCCGGAAGCGCGCGACGAGGACCTCTGGCGCGTTCTCGACGAGGCGAGTATCTCCGACGAAATCGCCCGTCTGCCAGAGCAACTCGATACCCCGGTCCTGGAACGGGGGCGCAGTCTCTCCGGCGGCCAACGTCAGCGACTCGCCCTGGCCAGGGCTCTGCTGTCGCGCTCGCAGCTGATCCTGATGGATGAACCGACCGCCCACCTCGATCGCGCCAACGAATACGACGTGATGAACAACCTACGGCGGGCGCGCGGGCGCCGCAGTGTGCTGGTGGTCGCCCATCGACTCGCCACGCTCGCTGCCGCCGATCAGATTCTGGTCCTCTCCGGAGGCCGAATCCAGGCCACCGGCACCCACGCCGAACTGTTGCGGGTGCCTGCCTACCGCGAGCTGATCGAGAACGAACTCGCCGCCCGTTAGTCGCCGCCCATTAGTCGTAGGCCGGGGCCTCGGTGCGGGTGCGCTTTAGTTCCCAGAAGTGCGGATAGGACGCCAGGGTCACCGATGCGTCCCACAGCCGGCCGGCCTCTTCTCCCCTCGGCACCCGCGACAGCACCGGCCCGAAGAAGGCGACGCCGTTGATGTGGATGGTGGGGGTGCCGACGTCAGGTCCGACGGCGTCCATCCCGGTGCGGTGACTCGTCCGCAGCGCGTCATCCCGGGAGGTGTCGGTGGCGGCCGCCGCCAATTCGGCCGGCAGGCCGGCCTCGGCCAGCGACTCGGCGACGACCTGCTCCAGGTTCTTGTTGTCCTGGTTGTGGATCCGGGTGCCCATCGCGGCGTACAGCGGCCCCAGCACCTCGGTGCCATGAGCTTGTTCGGCGGCGATGGCCACCCGGACCGGACCCCAGGCGCGCTTCATCAACTCCTGGTAGTGCTCCGGCAGGTCTTTGCCCTCGTTGAGCACCGCGAGGCTCATCACGTGGAACCGGACATCGATGTCGCGAACCTTCTCGACCTCCAGAATCCACCGCGAGGTGATCCAGGCCCAGGGGCACAACGGGTCGAACCAGAAATCGGCGCGGGACTTGGCAGACATGTGGTCCAGGATAAGTTGGGACCCGTGCTTCCGAATCTGACCCGCAATGAGGCCGTCGAACGCGCGGCGCTGGTGACCGTGGACCGCTACGGAATTGAGCTGGATCTGACCACCGGCCATAAGGAATTCGGCTCGACAACCACGGTCGAGTTCGAGGCGCTGCCCGGCGCGGACACCTACATCGACCTGGCCGCCGACCGGGTGCGGCGCGCCGTGCTCAACGGCCACGAGATCGACGTCTCCGGCTACGACGAGTCCACCGGGATCACGCTGCGCGGCCTGGCACAGAACAACGTCCTGGTGGTCGAAGCGGACTGCCGATACTCCAACACCGGTGAAGGCCTGCACCGCTTCGTCGACCCCCTCGACGGCCATGTGTACCTGTACTCACAATTCGAAACGGCCGATGCCAAGCGGATGTTCGCCTGTTTCGACCAACCCGACCTCAAGGCGGTCTTCGACGTCGCCGTCATCGCGCCGGCGAACTGGCAGGTGATCTCCAACGGTGCGACGGTCGCCGTCGAAGACAACGGCACGACGAAGACCCACACCTTCGCCACCACGCGCAAGATGAGCACCTACCTGGTGGCGCTGATCGCCGGACCCTACGCGCGCTGGGACGACGTGTACCGCGACGACCACGGCGAAATCCCGCTCGGGCTGTTCTGCCGGGCGTCGCTGGCCCCGCACATGGACCACGAGCGGCTGTTCACCGAAACCAAGCAGGGCTTCGACTTCTACCACCGCAACTTCGGCGTGCCCTACGCCTTCGGCAAGTACGACCAGTTGTTCGTCCCGGAGTTCAACGCCGGGGCCATGGAGAACGCCGGCGCGGTGACCTTCCTGGAGGACTACGTCTTCCGCAGCAAGGTCACCCGCGCCTCCTACGAGCGTCGCGCCGAGACAGTGCTGCACGAGATGGCGCATATGTGGTTCGGCGACCTGGTGACCATGCGGTGGTGGGACGACCTGTGGCTCAACGAGTCCTTCGCCACTTTCGCCTCGGTGCTGTGCCAGGCCGAAGCCACCGAGTACACGCAGGCCTGGACCACCTTCGCCAACGTGGAGAAGTCCTGGGCCTACCGGCAGGACCAGTTGCCGTCGACCCACGCGATCGCCGCGGACATCCCCGACCTGCACGCCGTCGAGGTCAACTTCGACGGCATCACCTACGCCAAGGGCGCCAGCGTGCTCAAGCAGCTGGTGGCCTACGTCGGCCTGGAACACTTCCTGGCCGGGCTGCGCGACTACTTCGCCGCGCACGCGTTCGACAACGCCACCTTCGACGACCTGCTGGGCGCGCTGGAGAAGGCGTCCGGCCGCGACCTGTCCGACTGGGGCCGGCAGTGGCTGAAGACCACGGGCCTGAACAGTCTGCGCCCGGAGTTCGACGTCGACCCCGACGGCCGGTTCACCCGATTCGCCATCCGGCAGGGCGGCGCGGCGCCGGGCGCCGGTGAGACCCGGGTGCACCGGCTGGCCGTCGGAATTTACGACGACCGCGACGGCAAGCTGGTCCGGGTGCATCGCGAGGAGTTCGACGTCACCGGCGACCTCACCGAAGTGCCTGCCCTGCAGGGCATGCCGCGGGGCAAGCTGATTCTGGTCAACGACGACGACCTGACTTACTGCTCGATGCGCCTGGACACCGATTCACTGAGCGTCGCGCTGACCCGCATCGCCGACATCGCCGAGCCACTGCCCCGCACGCTGGTGTGGTCGGCCGCCTGGGAGATGACCCGTGACGCCGAGTTGCGGGCCCGCGACTTCGTGGCGCTGGTGTCCGCCGGTGTGCACGCCGAGACCGAGGTCGGTGTGGCGCAGCGACTGCTGCTGCAGGCCCAGGCCGCGCTGAACTCCTACACCGAACCGGGTTGGGCGGTCGCCGAGGGCTGGCCGGCGTTCGCCGACCGTCTGCTGGAACTGGCCCGCGGCGCCGAACCCGGCTCGGATCATCAGCTGGCCTACGTCAACGCGCTGTGCACGTCGTTACTGTCCAGCCGCCATCTGGCGGTGCTGGGCGAGCTCCTCGACACCGACCCCGCAGAATGCGGCCTGCCCGGCCTGTCGGTGGACACCGACCTGCGGTGGCGGATCGTGATCGCACTGGCCGCCGGCGGCCGCGTCGACGCCGACGGACCGGCGACCCCGTTCATCGAAGCCGAGGCGCAGCGCGATCCCAGCGCAGCCGGCCGGCGCCTCGCCGCCGCCGGGTCGGCGGCCCGCCCGCAGGCCGACGTCAAGCACCGGGCCTGGCGTGAGGTGATCGAAGACGACACCCTGCCCAACATCACCGCCCGGGCGATCATCGGCGGCTTCGTCCACCCCGGGCAGGCCCAGTTGCTGGCGCCCTACACCAAGCAGTACTTCGAGACGATCGCCAGCGTCTGGGAACGCCGGTCCAGTGAGGTCGCCCAGACCGTGGTCGTCGGGTTGTACCCGTCGTGGGATGTCAGCGCGCCCGCCCTGGAAGCCGCCGACTGGTTCCTCGGCGGCCTGCATGTTCCGCCGCCGCTGCGCCGGCTGGTTCTGGAGGGCCGGTCCGGCGTGGAGCGGGCGCTGAAGGCACGCGCGTTCGACGCGGGCAGCCCGCTCTAGGCGTTCGGCCGGGCGATCGCGGCCGACATCACCCGGACGGCGCTGACCAGCCCGTCCATCAGGTTGCCCTCGCGGAACGCCGAGGCCGCCGCTGAAACGCCCAGCGGTGCCGCCGAATCGATGCCGCGACCGCGCAACTCGGCGCCGTAGGCCACCTCGATGGCCCGCTGGTCGGGCGAAACAGCAAGTAGCACCGCATTGTTCGGCGTCGGAACGCCGGCGAGCAGGTGTCGCGCGCTCGCCGCGGTATCGGCCCCAAGATCCCCGATGTAGACGGCGAAACGGGCCTGCGACTGCCGGGTGGCCCGGGTCAGAGCGTCGTCCAGGGTGATCAGTTCGATGGCCCGGAACGGGTACTGCCCCGGCATGTTCTCCGGCTCGGTCGCGATCGACACCCGCCCGCTGGAGGTGACGGCCCAGCCAGCCGGCAACGCCGCGGTGTCCCGATAAGCGACGTGGCTACCAGCGTCCACTCGCGCCTCCTCCGATCGTCAGCTCACCGTGGCCGTGACCGTGGTTGCTCTGGAGCCGCTCACCGGTGGCCGACCACAGGATCGCCTCATGCGTCCACGGCTGCCCGAGCCGGTAGGTATCCGCGCGCTTACCGCTGCGCGCATAGATCAGTGCAACCAGGCCGACCACCGCAAGCACCAGCAGTCCATGCAGCAGAGCGTCACTCACGCCCAAAACCGTATCGCAGGCCTCGCCGGGCGGCGGCGTGGGCAGCCGTTCAGTGCCGTTCAGTGCCGTTCAGTGCCGTTCAGTGCCGTTCAGTGCCGTTCAGTGCCGCCGCCACCGCTCCAGCTGGGCTTCGAGCTCGGGCAGGACGTGTTCCCACGCGAAACGTTCGGCGGTGACCCGCCCCGCTGACCCCAATCGTCGGGCAAATTCCGGGTCGCCCGCCAGGCGCTTGAGCGCCGACCCCAGCGCTTCGGTGTCACCGACGGGGATGAGCAGGCCGTTCACCCCGTGCTCGATCAGATCCGGGATGGCACCGACCGGAGTGGCCACCACCGGCCGGCCGTGCGCCATGGCTTCGAGCACCACGTTCGGCAGTCCCTCGGTCTGCGATGCCAGCACCACGACCGACGCTTGCCGGTAGAGGTCGCCCAGCGCATCCCGGTCCAGGAATCCGGCGAAGCGCACATCCGCATTCAGCGCGGCGGCCCGCGCCTGTAACGCGTCCAACGCCGTGCCGCGACCGGCGATCACCAGTGGTCGGCCGACACCGGCGCAGGCGTCGATGACGACGTCCATACCCTTAGCCGGCACCAGCCGGCCGACGCTCACCACCGGTCCGTCAGCGTCGAGTGGGGAAGGCTCAGGCAGATCGATGCCGTTTTCGACCACGGCGCATTTGTCTCGGACCGCCGGCACGGTCTGTGGCGCGACGTACCCGAGTTCGGCGAGGAAATCAGCCCGGCTGATTTCGCTCTGCACCAGCACGCCCGCGGCGCGTTCCCAGACCTGCACCGACGGTCGGCGTCGTAGAGCCGAGTCGCGCAACCGATAGTCCGACTCACCGCGGATCCACACCACCGCCGGGATACCGAGCAGACCACCGACCCGCACACCCACCTTCCCGGTGGGCAGAGTCATGAAGCACAGCAGGACGTCGGGCTTGGGTTCGATGGCGTTGACGCCCCGAGTGAACCCGCGCACCAGCGCCAGGAATTGAATCGGTTGCGCTAATCCGCGATTGCGCAGGAAGTCCGGGATCAACGGGCGCGGGATCCGCCCCGGATCGGGGACACGAATCGACGCGCGCAGGACGGTGTAACCGTCCCGTTCCTCACGCCGGGGCAAGTTCGGCAGAACGCGACCGGTGACCACGGTGATCCGGTGATCGGCACTGAGACTGCGCGCCCAGGCCTCAGCCTGCAGTTGGGCGCCACCCACCGGCGCCGGCGGGAATGTCGGGACGAGGATCGCGATATTCATGGTCGGAGTTCGACCCTAAGGGGAGCCCAGCACCGATCAGGCGGCACCCTCACCGAGATAGCGCACCCACGCCGGGTCGAGTTCCTTCACCGTGCTCAGCAGCCGCCAGTGCTGTCCCTTGGGGGACGTCGGCACCAGGCGCAGCGTCCAGCCCAGTTCGGCCAGCAGCTTGTCGGCCTTGCGGTGGTTGCACGACGAGCAGGCGGCGACACAGTTCTCCCACGAGTGGTCGCCGCCGCGGCTGCGCGGCACCACGTGGTCGACGGTGTCGGCTTTGCCGCCGCAGTAGCCACAGCGGAAGCGGTCGCGGTGCATCAGCGCGGCGCGGGTCATCGGGATGCGGGCCCGGTACGGCACCCGGACATACCGGCGCAGCCGGATCACCGACGGCACGGTGATCATCCTGCTGGCGGAGTGGATCACCGGACCACCCGGGTCCTCATGCACCACATCGGCCTTACCGCAGAGCACCAGCACCAATGCCCGACGGATGGGCAGTGCGGTCAGTGGTTCGTAGGTGGCGTTGAGCAGCAGCACCCGGCGGCGTCCCCAGACAGACTGCGGAGACGGTGACTCGACGCTGTGCAGGGCGATAGGCGCGCTGACCTTGGCGGCCAGGTCCCGTTTGCGCTGCCCCATACGTCCTCCGCCGTCCAGTGCACCACGGATCGGCGTAGAACGCACCCCTATTGCTGTCGTGTTGAATGAGGGGCGTGGCCGAGACTTTCTACGACGCGGTCGGCGGCGCCGAAACCTTCCGCACCATCGTGGCCCGGTTCTACGAGTTGGTCAGCGACGACGAGGTGCTGCGCCCGCTCTACCCGGAGGAAGACCTGACCGGCGCCGAGGACCGGCTGCGGATGTTCCTAGAGCAGTACTGGGGCGGCCCACGCACCTACTCCGACCAGCGCGGACACCCGCGACTGCGGATGCGCCACGCCCCGTTCCGCATCGGGTTCATCGAGCGCGACGCCTGGCTGCGCTGCATGCACACCGCGGTGGCCTCGATCGACTCGGCGACGCTGGACGACGAGCACCGGCACCAGTTGCTGGCCTACCTGGAGATGGCGGCCGACTCGATGGTGAACGCGCCCTTCTGATGGCGCCGTGCCGATGAACCACTGGTGGAGCGACGCCGTCTTCTACCAGGTGTACCCGCGCTCCTTCGCCGACAGCGACGGTGACGGGGTCGGCGACCTGGGCGGCGTCGCCGCCCGCCTGGACCATCTGGAACAGCTGGGCGTGGACGCGATCTGGCTCAACCCGGTCATGGTCTCCCCCATGGCCGACCACGGTTACGACGTGGCCGACCCGCGCGACGTCGACCCGCTCTTCGGCGGACTGGCGGGCCTGGACCTGCTGATCGACCGGGCGCACGCCCGCGGGATCCGGGTGACCATGGACCTGGTGCCCAATCACACCAGTTCCGCGCACGCCTGGTTTCAGGCGGCGCTCGCATCGGCACCGGGCAGCGCCGAGCGGCAGCGCTACATCTTCCGCGACGGCGCAGGCCCGGACGGGTCCTCACCACCCAACAACTGGGTGTCGGTGTTCGGCGGGCCGGCCTGGTCCCGGGTGACCGAGGCGGACGGGTCGCCGGGCCAGTGGTACCTGCACCTGTTCGACGCCGAACAGCCGGACCTCAATTGGGACAACCCCGAGGTCTTCGGGGATCTGGAGACGACGCTGCGGTTCTGGCTCGACCGCGGCGTCGACGGCTTCCGCATCGACGTCGCACACGGCATGGCCAAGCCGCCCGATCTGCCCGACATGGAACTCGACCTGATCACGGGCCTGCTCGCCGACCATAATGACGATCCGCGCTTCAACCACGTCGGCGTCCACGACATCCACCGCGACATCCGCGCGGTGCTCGACGACTATCCGCACGCGGTGTCGATCGGCGAGATCTGGGTGTTCGACAACACGGAGTTCGCCAAGTACCTGCGCCCCGACGAGTTACACATGGGTTTCAACTTCCGGCTGGTGCGAGCACCGTTCGACGCCACAGCCGTCCACGACGCCATCACCAACGCGCTGGCCGCAGCAGCACTGGCGGGCGCGAGCCCCACCTGGACGCTGTCGAATCACGATGTCGTCCGGGAGGTGACCCGCTACGGCGGCGGACCCCGCGGCCTGGCCCGCGCCCGGGCGATGGCCATGGTGATGCTGGCGCTGCCCGGAGCGGTGTTCGTCTACAACGGCGAAGAACTGGGGCTGCCCAACGTCGACCTGCCGGACGCGGTGCTGCAGGACCCGGTGTGGGAACGCTCCGGCCGCATCGAACGCGGCCGGGACGGCTGCCGGGTGCCGGTGCCCTGGGAGGGGACCAGCCCACCGTTCGGGTTCTCCACGAACCCACGGACCTGGCTGCCCATCCCGGCTGACTGGTCGACGCTGACCGTCGAACGCCAGCTGGCCGCCCCCGGCTCGACGCTGAACTTTTTTCGCGAGTCGATCAGCCTGCGGCACAGCACATTCCGCTTCGACAGCAACGACGTCGAATGGGTTCGGCTCGACCAGCATGTGCTGGCCTTCCGGTCCGGCGGGGTGCTGTGCGTCCTCAACACCGGCACGACGTCCGTGCCGCTGGACGCCGGTCGGCTGCTCGCCACCAGCACACCACTGACGGGCGGCCGGCTGCCGGGCGACTCGGCGGCCTGGCTGACTTAGAGCTTGCCGTCCAGCTGCATCTGCCGCAGCGTCTTACGGTCGGGCTTGCCCACCGCGGTCACGGGAAGCGCATCCAGGAAGGCGATCTCGGTGGGCACCTTGTACCCCGACAGATTCTCTTTGCAGAACCCGCGTACCTCGTCGCTGGTCATCTCCTCGCCGGCCTTGAGCACCAATGCCAGCTTCAGGCTCTCGCCGCGCTTGGGGTCCGGAATGCCGAAGGAGCACGCTTGCAACACTTTCGGATGGGTGTACATCAGTTCATCGATCTCACGGGGATAGACGTTGAAGCCGCTGGAGAGAATCATGTCCTTCTTGCGGTCGACGATGAAAATGTAGCCGTCTTCGTCCTGGTAGGCGATGTCACCGGTGGACAACCACCCGTCGCGCAGCGTTTTCGCCGTCTCTTCCGGATTGTTCCAGTACTCCTTCATGACCGCGGGGCCCTTGCACAGCAGTTCGCCGGGCTGGCCGACCGGCATCTGCTTGGTCTCGTCGTCGAGATCGACGATGCGAACGTCATTGTCCGGGAAAGGAAGTCCGACGCCACCCGGCTTGCGCACGGTCCGCAGCGGGTTGGCGGTGACGATGTTGGAGGTCTCCGACATTCCGTAGCCCTCGGTGATCACTGCACCGGACAACTCCTCGAAGATCTTCATCGCCTCCACCGGCAGCGGCGCCGATCCCGAGACCACCCCCTTGATCGACCCGATCTTCGAGGTGGTGATGTCGGGGTGCTGGTTCAGTCCGATGATCATGGTCGGCACAGCCGGGAAGAGGTTCGGCTCGTGCTGGTTGACCGCCGCCAGAATGTTGTCGGTGCTGGGCTGCGGGACCAGGATGATGGTCCCGCCGAACACGTGGTTGACGTTGACGTTCATGTTGAACCCGTAGATGTGATAGATCGGGACCGCGGCCAAACAGCGCAGATGTTCGTCCTTGTCGAAGATCGGGGACATCCAGTAGCTCTCCTGGTACGCGATGGAGACCAGATTCTCGTTGGTCAGCACGCACCCCTTGGACAGCCCGGTGGTGCCGCCGGTGTACTGCAGCATCAGGGTGTCAGAGGGGCGGACGTCGATCGAGGGTTCGGTGTCGCCCCCGGCACCGACGACCTCGTTGAAGTCCAGCACGCCGGGCGCGGAGTCCACCTCGACGGCGCCCGAGGGCACCTGGAACGCGATGACGTGTTTGAGCGGGGTGTCGCCGGCTCTGAGCACCTCGATAGGCGCCTTGGCGAAGGCCGCCATCACGATGACCGTCTGGGCGCCGCTGTCCTTGACGTAGTGGTGCACCTCCGGCGTCGGGGCCAGCGGGTTCACCTGCACGACGACGGCGCCGATCTTGGCGCAGGCCTGGTATGCGATGACGTACTGCGGCACATTGGGCGACATCAGGGCGACCCGGTCGCCCTTGTTCACCCCCAGCGACGTCAGTGCGTTGGCCGCCTTGCGCGCCATCATGTTGACCAGCGCGTAGGGCAGGCGCGTGTCGCCGACGATCAGGTAGTCACGCTCGGGGAACTTCTCCGCGCAGGCGTTGAACATCTGCTTGATCGACAGCGGAGGGTAGATGCAGGAGTGCGGAACTCCGTTGTCGTAGAGCCTGAACCAAGACCTGTTGTTGTCGACCATGCTCGCACCCCTGACAATTAATTACGTTTTCAACATATTGTCAGCTGTGGCCGAGATTGGGATCGTAAAACGCAGATCAGCGCAGGAACAACGACGGAGCACCGCGGCGGCGGAACACCGAACCGTAGTGGGCGTCGATGCGCAACCAGGACGGGGAAAGCCGGAACCGCACGATCTCATCACCGGCTCCGGTGATGAAACCCATTGCCACCAATGCCATCACGCACCGCATCGGCACACCCAATGTCTCCTTGTCGGCCATCACCTGCAGCACCTCCTGGTCCAGCAGGCTGGCCGGGGGCCCCTGCGGGCCAGCGTGCTCGCGCGCCAGATCGGCACCCTGACGGGCCAGATTGAACAGGACGTTGGCGGGCACGTCGTCGAGATGGAAGAAACCGGTCTCCGGTGGCAGCGCCGTGCGCCAGGAGGAGTCCATCGAGTAGCCGATGTCGCAACAGCCGGACTCATCGGGTGCCGCCAGTCCGGCGCGCAGCGCGTCGGCACTGCAGGTGACGTCCGGTGGTTGCACGCTGCCTGCCAGCACCCGGCAGGCCAGGACGTCGAAACCCGTTGCGACCCAGGCCGCGACGAGGCCGTCGGTCCGGGTGTGCAGCCGGATCACCGCCGCTTCGTCGAGCCGCAGCGCGCGCTCCACGAACACCGCCAGGTTGCCGCGCTCGGCGGCGTCGGGAATGCAGATCCGGTGTATCCCCGAGTCGCGTCGCTCCTGCCCGCCGAGGCTCATCGCAGCCACCGCCGGAGATAATCCCGGTGCGTCGGCGACAGCCGCACCAGCCGCCGCTCCTCGATGTGCACCGCCGCCAGCTGCGTCTCGGCGATCACCGCGGGCCGCGAATCAGGGGCGGCATCCACCGGGCGGACTTCGTAGCCGAGAGTGAAGTCGACGGCCCGCAGCCGCTTGGTCCACATCGTCACCTGAAGCGGTGAATCAACCAGGCGCAGTTGGCCTTTGTAGAGCACCCGCACCTCGTGAATCAGCAGGCCGATGGTTTGGACGTCTTTAGCGAACGGCTCGCGAAGGAAATCCACCCGGGCCTCCTCAAGGATGGTCACCATGGTGGCGTGGTTGATGTGCTGGTACATGTCGATGTCCGACCAGCGCACCCGCACACCAGTGGTGAATCCTGGCAGTTCAGACACTTGCTCCCGTTCCACTCGTCCGTGTCATGCTCCGGATCTGCCGCCCCGCCACCGACAGGGTCGCCAGGTCGCGGGCGTCACCGGCGTAGATCTCATCCAGCGTCCGCCGCGCGCGGCCAACCCTCGACGAGTTGCTCTGCTCCCACTCGGCGATCTTCTCCTCACCGGTCTCGTCCGGTTCGCCGCCGGCCAGCACATCGAAGCACAGGGCGCGCAGCGACCCGTAGATATCGTCGCGGAGTGCCAGCCGGGCGAGCGCGTGCCAGCGGTCGTCGCGCGGCAGACCCGATACCGCGGTGAGCAGTCCGTCGGTACCCAGGTAATCCATCAGCGCGAAGTAGGTATCGGCCACCTCGGCGGCGTCCCGGTCGATGATGTCGGCGATGTCGATCACGTCGAGCAGGCTGTACTGGTAGAGCCCGGAGGCCACCGCGTAGGCCAGGTCGCGGGGCGCTCCGGCGGCGGTGAACTCGACAGATTCCTTGGCCACGATCGCCTGGTCGTCGCCGCGCAGCCAGCGCGGCATGCCCGGAACCAGCGCCGCCACCCCGGCGGCGAACCGGTTGATCTCGGCTCCCACGGCCAGCGGCTGCGGCCGGTAGTTCAGCAGCCACCGCGCGGCGCGGTCCAGCAAACGGCGCAGGTCCAGCGTCATCCGGTCGGTCACCGTGACAGGAGCGCCGTCGGCGGCCGAGGCACGGATGCGCCGCCAGGTGCGTTCGATGCCGAAAATCGCGTCGGCGGCTACGAAGGCGCGCACCGCATCGACGTAGTCCACCCCGGCGTCCTCGGTGACCCGGTAGGCGAAGGTGATGCCACCGGTGTCGACGACGTTGTTCACCAGCATGGTGGCGACGATCTCGCGGCGCAACTGGTGACTGCGGATTTCGGCGGCGAATCCGTCGCGCAACTGCGCAGGGAAGTATCGGGGCAGCCGGGCGGCGAACACCTCCTGGTCGGGTAGGTCACTGGCCAGGATCTGTTCCTTGAGGGCCAGCTTGACGTGCGCCATCAGGGTGGCCAGCTCCGGTGAGGTCAGGCCCGCGCCGATCTCTTCGCGCCGGCGGATCTCCTTGTCCGACGGCAGCGCCTCCAGCTCGCGGTTGAGGCCGCGGCGCTCCTCCAACTCGCGGATCTGGCGGGCGTGCACGTTGAGCAGCGAGGCGGCGTTGGACCGGCTGGTGCCCATCAGATCGTTCTGGTCGCTGTTATCGGTGAGGACCAGCCGGCCCACCTCGTCGGTCATCGAGGCCAGCAGGTCGGTGCGGCGGTCCGGGTCGATCCGGCCGGCGTTGACCAGCGAGTCCACCAGGATTTTGATGTTGACCTCGTGGTCGGAGCAGTCCACGCCGGCCGAGTTGTCCAGTGCGTCGGTGTTGATCCGGCCACCGCAGAGGTCGAACTCGACCCGGCCCAGGGACGTCACCCCCAGGTTGCCGCCCTCACCGATTACCTTGGCGCGCAATTCATTCGCGTTCACCCGTACGGTGTCGTTGGCGCGGTCGCCGACGGCGGCGTCGGATTCAGCCTCCGCCTTGATGTAGGTGCCGATCCCGCCGTTGAACAGCAGGTCCACCGGTGCCCGTAGGACAGCTCGGATCAGGTCGGGCGGAGTCATCTCGGTGACCCCTGCGTCGATGCCGAGCGCTCGGTGCATCTGCGGACTGATCGGGATGGACTTCTGCTGCCGGCTGAACACCCCGCCACCGGCGCTGATCAATGCGGCCTCGTAGTCCTCCCAACTGGAGCGCGGCAGGTCGAAAAGCCGTTGCCGCTCTTCGAAGGAGCGGGCGGCATCGGGGTCCGGGTCGACGAAGATGTGCCGGTGGTCGAACGCGGCGACCAGCCGGATGTGTTCAGACAGCAGCATGCCGTTGCCGAAGACGTCGCCGCTCATGTCGCCGACGCCCACGACGGTGAAGTCCTCGCTCTGGGTGTCCACCCCCATCTCGCGAAAGTGGCGTTTCACCGACTCCCAGGCACCCTTGGCGGTGATGCCCATGGCCTTGTGGTCGTAGCCCACCGAGCCACCCGAGGCGAAGGCGTCCCCGAGCCAGAAACCGTAGGACTTCGCGACGCCGTTGGCGATATCGGAGAAGGTGGCGGTGCCCTTGTCGGCCGCCACCACCAGGTAGGCGTCGTCGCCGTCGCGGCGCACCACCCGCGCCGGCGGCACGATCCGGCCGGTGGCCTGATCGGCGCCTCCGGCCCCGGCAGTCGCGTCGACGTTATCGGTGATGTCGAGCAGTCCGGCGACGAACAGCCGGTAGCAGGCCACCCCCTCGTCGCGGAAGGCATCCCGGTCGGCAGGCGGGCGTTTGACGACAAAACCGCCCTTGGCCCCGACCGGGACGATGACGGCGTTCTTGACGGCCTGGGCTTTGACCAGCCCGAGAACCTCGGTGCGGAAGTCCTCCCGGCGATCTGACCAGCGCAGGCCGCCGCGGGCGACCGGCCCGAACCGCAAGTGCACCCCTTCGACCCGCGGGGAGTAGACGAAGATCTCGAACTTCGGCCTGGGCAGCGGCAGCTCGGTGATCAACTCAGGATTGACCTTGATCGCCAGCACGTTTCGAGAACGGGCCGAATCCGGTTCGGTGACAAAGTAATTGGTGCGCAGGGTGGCCTCGATCATCGAAGCGAAGGCACGTAGCACCCGGTCGGTGTCCAGACTGGTCAGCGCGTCGATGTCGGTGGCGACGGCGCGCGCGGCGGCCTTCGCGTCGCGGCCCTTGCTCGCCGAGTCCGGGTCGAAGATGGCTTCGAACAGCGCGACAAGCGACCGGGCGGTGGAGGTGTTCTCCCCCAGCACCGATTCGATGTGCGACTGGCTGTAGGGAAAGCCGGCCTGGCGAAGGTATTTGGCGTAGGCCCGCAGCAGCATGACCTGCTGCCAGGTCAACCCGGCCCGCAGCACCAGTTCGTTGAACCGGTCCACCTCGACGCGGCCCTGCCAGATGGCGGTGAGGGCGTCGGTGAAGCGGGCCGCGGCGTTGTCCCATTCCGCACCGCTGCCCGGTGCCGGGATCGATGAGTCGGGGCGGATCTTGAACTGGTAAATCCACACCGTCAGCCCGTCCGGACGGGACACCGTGAACGGCCGCTCCTCAAGGACTTCGACCCCCATGCACTGCAGCATCGGCAGCAACTGGCTCAGCGATGCCGACGTGCCGCCCAGATACCAGGTCAGGTACACCTCGCGGTCGGCGTCCCCGGGCTCGAACTGCAACTGCACCGAATCCGGTTGCAGGCTCTCGACGATGCCGATGTCGGTGATCGCTTCATCGGCGGTGACGACTTGCTTGAACTCCTCGGGCAGCGCCTCGGCGTAATGCTCAGCGATGCCGGCATCGATGGCGCCTACCTGTGCCGACCCCAGCAGCCTGTCGCCCCAGGTGCGGGTGGCGGCGGTGAGCAGGTCCCGGATCCGGTCGCGGTTGGCGTCGGAGGTGTCGATTCGATGTCCGGTCGGCCCTTCCGGTAGTACAACGGTGAAATGCACTACTGCCCAGGGTGATTCGCTGACCCGGGCGGCGTAGTCGATGCTGGCGCCGGCGAACTCGCGCATCAGGATGTCCTGCATGGCCAGCCGGACGGCGGTGGTGTAACGGTCGCGCGGCAGGTACACCAGGCAGGACACGAAGTGGCCGAGCCGGTCGGTGCGCAGGAACAGCAGGGTGCGTCGGCTCGACCCGAGCTCGATCACCGCATCGGCGGTGTCGAGCAGTTGCTCGGCCGTCATGGTGAACAGTTCCGAGCGCGGGATGGTTTGGATGATGTCGAGCACCAGCTGACCGGGATGCCGCGGATCGCCATTGGCGAGGGTCAGTGCCTGCTGGACCCGCCGTGAGATCAGTGGGATGTCCAGAACATTGGCGTTCATCGCCGCGACGGTGAACAACCCGACGAAGCGATGCTCGATCGCCTGGCCCTGACCGCCGGCCTCCCGCACCACCACGATGTACGGGTAGGCGCCGTAGCGCAGGAAGCTCGGCATGGTGGCCTGGGCGAGCACCAGCGTCTCGCCGGGCCGGCTGAGTTCGGGCAGCACCTCGGTGCGCAGCTTGGCCACCCCGAGCCGGCTGGACTGATCGGCGACGGCGGTGCCGTCGGCGTCGTGCACAGTACAGCGCTGGGCACCCAGCAGCACGAAATGGCCGTCCAGCCATCGCAACAGGTACGAGACATCCATCCGGTTGTCGCCGGGGAACCGGGTGCCGTCGTCGGCGGCGATGTCGTGGGCGAGGTGCAGCAGGGCGGCCGACAGCGCCGCGGAATCCTTCGCCACCTGACGGGCGTCGTCGACCACCATCGGCAGCAGCCGGACCGCTTCGTTCACCGCCCGCTGGTTTGCCGTCGGCGACAGCTGGATGTGGATCCAGGACTCGTCGATGCTGCCGGGGCCGGCGCCGGTCGCCGAGGAAGGCTCGGCGCCGGCCGGCTCGACACCGGTGAGGGTGCCGTCGGAGTCGCGGCACACCCGCACCGCCGGGTGCATCAGTGCCGCGTAGGCGACTCCGAGCCGGTGCAGTAGCACCGTGACGGAGTCCATCAGCATGTCGGCCTGATCAGTGACGATCTGCAGTGCCGGGCCGTATCCGCCCGGGTCGTCAGCGGAGCGGACGGCGACGAGTGTCTCGCCGGGCAGCCGCCGGTGCGCCTGCTGCTGCTGGGCTTCGACCAGTGCCGATGGCACCGCCGGTGCCTCGGCGATCTCGGCTCCGGTGTGTAGCGCTCCACCGTGCGGCCCGCGATAGGTCGCTGCGTAAGCCTGCGCTAGTTCGCTGTAGTCCGGGCCGGTCACAGCCCCGACCTTAGTCCCGCGTCAGCCTGCGGTGGGTGACTCTGTGCGGACGCGCCGCTTCAGCGCCGAGTCGTTGGATCTTGTTCTCCTCGTAGGCGCCGAAGTTGCCTTCGAACCAGTACCACTTGGCTTCGTTGGAAGCGTCGCCCTCCCACGCCAGGATGTGCGTGCAGGTGCGATCCAGGAACCAGCGGTCGTGAGAGATCACCACCGCGCAGCCGGGGAACTTCTCCAGCGCGTTCTCCAGTGAGCCCAACGTCTCTACGTCAAGGTCGTTGGTGGGCTCGTCGAGCAGCAGCAGGTTGCCGCCCTGTTTGAGGGTCAGCGCGAGGTTGAGCCGGTTGCGCTCACCACCGGACAGCACACCGGCAGGCTTCTGCTGGTCGGGGCCTTTGAACCCGAACGCCGACACATAAGCGCGGGAAGGGATTTCGTTCTGTCCGACTTCGATGTAGTCCAGCTTGTCGGAGACCACTTCCCAGACCGTCTTCTTCGGATCGATACCGGCACGGGTCTGGTCGACGTAACTCAACTTCACGGTGTCGCCGATGCGCACGGTGCCGCTGTCGGCTTTCTCCAGACCGACGATGGTCTTGAACAAGGTGGTTTTGCCGACGCCGTTGGGACCGATCACCCCAACGATGCCGTTGCGCGGCAGTGTGAAGGACAGATCCTTGATCAGGATTCGCCCGTCGTAGCCCTTGTCGAGGTGGTCGACCTCAACGACGACGTTGCCCAGCCGCGGGCCGACCGGGATCTGGATCTCCTCGAAGTCGAGCTTGCGCGTCTTCTCGGCTTCGGCGGCCATCTCCTCGTAGCGCTGCAGGCGGGCCTTGTTCTTGGCCTGCCTGGCCTTGGCGCCGGAGCGCACCCAGGCCAGCTCTTCCTTGAGCCGCCTCTGCAGCTTCTGGTCCTTCTTGCCGGTCACCTCAAGGCGCTCGGCCTTCTTCTCCAGGTACGTCGAGTAATTGCCCTCGTAGGGGTAGGCGCGGCCACGGTCGAGTTCGAGAATCCACTCGGCGACGTTGTCCAGGAAGTAGCGGTCGTGGGTGACGGCCAGGATCGCACCCTTGTAGTCGGCGAGGTGCTGCTCCAGCCACTGAACGCTTTCCGCGTCGAGGTGGTTGGTTGGCTCGTCGAGCAGCAGCAGGTCCGGCTTGCTCAGCAGCAGCTTGCACAGCGCCACCCGGCGCCGCTCGCCGCCGGACAGTTTGGTTACCGGCTCGTCCGGCGGCGGGCAGCGCAGCGCGTCCATCGCCTGCTCGAGTTGGGAGTCCAAGTCCCAGGCGTCGGCGTGGTCGAGTTCCTCCTGCAGCCGGCCCATCTCCTCCATCAACTCGTCGGAGTAGTCATCTGCCATCAGTTCGGCGACCTCGTTGAAGCGGTCGAGTTTGACCTTGATCTCCCCGAGGCCCTCCTCGACGTTGCCGCGGACGGTCTTGTCCTCATTCAGCGGCGGCTCCTGCTGGAGGATCCCCACGGTGGCACCGGGAGATAGGAAGGCATCGCCGTTATTGGGCTGGTCCAAGCCGGCCATGATGCGCAGCACGCTGGACTTACCGGCACCGTTGGGGCCGACCACGCCGATCTTGGCTCCCGGCAGGAACGACAGGGTGACATCGTCGAGGATGACCTTGTCGCCGTGAGCCTTGCGGACCTTGCGCATGGTGTAGATGAATTCCGCCACCCGCCCATCCTAGGTCGGCCCCCTACGGCGGCTGTGTCAGGCCGAGAGGACGAGCCCCTCGTCGTGCGCTTCGTCGGCGGAGGTCTCGGTGTCCTCGTCGGGCTCGGCGGTCTCGTCGGCCGGCTCACCCGAGCCGCCCGGCGACTGCGGCGGCTGCTCGATCCGGACGATCGCACGGGACAGATCCGGCCCGACCGTGCTGGCCCGCATCTCCAGCGACGAACGTTTCACGCCGTCACGGTCCTCGTACTCGCTGGTGTGCACGGTGCCGACCGCGATGATCGGCGCGCCCTTGTACAGGCCCGCTCCCACGCCGGTGACCAGCTTCCCCCAGCAGTTCACGGTGATGTAGAGCGTCTGACCGGGCTCCCAGGTGCCCTCGGCGGTACGCCGCCGCGAGTTGCTGGCGACCCGGAAGCTGATCACCTCCTGGCCGGCGACAACCCGGCGGCGCAGGTCGGTGATGATGCGCCCGACCACGGTGATGGGTGTCTCGAACATTGTCAGGTCCTTTCTTCGGTGCGATGTGTGCCTTCATTGGGCACCACCGCACCGACAGCAGAGCCGTCAAAACAGACGCCTGCCGGACCCGTTGTGGATGAACAAGCGACTGGGGATGACGGCAGCTACCGCCTAGGTCAGCGGCCGGCGCGGTCGCGGCGGGCCAACTCGGCCAGCATCGCGTTGTAGGCCGTCATGTCGGCGTCGTGGTCACGTTCGGCGGCCCGGTCCAGCCGGGTGGCCGTCCGCCGGTCGCTGCGCTGCCACTGGATCAGCAAGGCCAGCAGCACCACCACCAGCGGAACCTCGCCGGCCGCCCAGGCGATCGATCCGCCGAGGCGCTGATCGTCGAGAAGGTCGGTGTGCCAAGGCAATTGCAGCGACCGGTAGAAGGGCTCACCCAGCACCGTCGACGAACCCATCAGGATCACCCCGAAGAACGCGTGCAACGGTATAGAGGCGAACACCATCCCGATCTTGGCCAGCGGCGGCACCGCGCGGGGCGTGGGATCGATGCCGATGACGACCCAGTAGAACAAGTATCCGCTCAGCAAGAAGTGAAGGTTCATCAGCACGTGCGCGGCGTGCGAGCTGACCGCCGCGTCGAAGATCCCGCCGAAGTACAACCCGTAGAACCCGGACACAAACAGAACGGTGGCCACCACGGGATTGGTGAAGAACTGCGACCACCGGCTGTGCAGGCCGGCCAGCAACCACTCCCGCGGACCGGGCGGGTTGCCCTTTCCGGCGGTCGGCAGCGCACGCAGCGCCAGTGTGGTGGGCGCGCCCAGCACCAGCAGGATCGGGATCAGCATCGACAGCAGCATGTGGGCGGCCATGTGCATGCTGAACATCGCCGGTGAGTAGCGGCCCATTCCCGAGGACGTGGCGAACAGCAGCAGCCCGCAGCCGAGCAGCCAGGCCACGACGCGCCCGGCCGGCCAGTCGTCGCCGCGGCGCCGCAACCGCACCACCCCGGCCAGATACACCACGGCGAAAACGATTGCCGCTGTTCCGAACAGGAGGTCGAAACGCCAGTCCAGCAGAATGCGGACCAACGTCGGCGGCCCGGCGAAGTCGTAGCCCAGTGCCACCTCGGCCGGCGACGGGTTGCTCACCGCCGGCGGTGGCGGCGGTGTGCGCCCGAGCCCGACGGCGATACCGAACGTCGTCCCGAACACCAGAATCTCGGCGGTCGCCAGCCGAATCAGGGGGCTCCGCGCCCCGGGGTCGGCCTGCAGCGCGGCCACCGCGGTGCGGCGCTGCCGCCACCCGAACGTCCCCAGCGTGACGAGCGCGACGACTTTGGCGACCACCAACCACCCGTAGGAGGTGGCGAACAAGTCGGGCAACCGAACCCGCACCACGGTGTTGACGATGCCCGACACCGTCATCGCCAGGAAGCACCAGAAGGCCACCGCGGAGAACCGCCGCGCCGCCACGTCGGTGTATCCCCCGCCGCCCACGGCGTTGCCGAGCAGCGCCATCAGGCCACCGGCCCACAGCGCACCGGCCACCAGATGGATGAGCAGGCTGTTCGTGGCCAGGTCGTGCGATCCGCCCGCCGCCGAATGTCCCGTGAGCGCCAGCGGCACCATGGTCAGCAGCGACCCGGCGAACAATGCCGGCGTCCACGACCAGCGCAGCACCGCCCGGGCCGCGACGGTGACGACGAAGGCCAGCACCGCCGTCCAACGCCAGGCCGACGCGGTGTCCACCAGACCGGCCACCTGCCAGATCTGGATCGGGTTGAGGTGCTCGTGCAACGGTTTGCCGGACACATCGGAAACCGTCAACGGCACCATGGCTGCCGCGCACAGCGTCCACACTCCGCAGGCGCCGGCCGCGAATCGCAACGCCCGGTAGCCCGCGGCGTCGAGCACCCCGTTCTGCTGCGGCGGGACGAAGAACGCCGCGAACATCAAGCCGCCGATCGCAGCTGCGGCGGCCAGTTCCCCGGCCGCCCGGACGAACGGAAGCCCCAGCGTCGTCACCGGGCCCGGGTCGGGCAGTCCGGTGGCGGTCAGAGCGTCAGCGAGGGAGAGCGCACCGATGAACGCCGCGACGACGCCGGCCAGAACCGCCGCGACCACGACCACCGGCCACGCGCCGCGCCGCGCCGCGGAAGGAGTCACAGCACAGACGTTATCGGATCGGCCTACCGGGCCGTCGGACGCAGCGGGGCGTCGGGATCCAACCCCAACTTGGCCTCCCGGGCATAGAACTGCTCGCGGGTGAGCTGATGGACCCGTTCCATGTCGTTGACGATGTCGCGCAACTCCAGCAGAAATGCCGTACGCCGTTCGCGCAGATCGTGCGAGGGCTCCAGGAGCTTCTGATCGGCCGCGACCTGCCGGCCCGTCGCGAACAACAGTGCCGACACCGACTCGTTGCTGCTCAACAACAGTTGCGCCGCATACTGATTGCCCACGCCCAGAGCCTGTTTGCTCAATTCTTTGTCGTCGATGTCCGCCGGGGCGTTGCAGAGCACGTCGGCCACGATCTCGTAGGCCTCGAAGAAGGGCCGCAGCATGGCGTTGGCCATCAGCGGGCGTTTGGCCCGCAGCAGTTCGTCGACGGCTTCCGGTCCAGCCGCGAGCTGAGCTTCCCACTGGTGGTTCCACTCCAGTTCCTCGGCGATGTTCTTGCGGAACGTCGCCGAATCGGCGAAGTAGAAGTCGAACTTCAGCAGGGTGCGCAACCGCATCGCCTGGGCCCAGAACGCGTCCACCCGTTCGCCTTCCGGGGCACGTCCGGCGTGGACGAGCGCCAATTCGACGATCGAGGTCTCCAGGAAGACGTGGATCAGCGAGTTGCGGTAGAACGCCGCCTCGAGTTCCTCCTCCGGAGCGATTCGCCACACCGGCTCGTGTCCGCCGTCGATGCGGGTGACGGGGTGCCCGCCTGACATCGCGTCCAGGGCGGCGCGCACACCTTCAGTGGAGTGCAGGCGCAGCGCGCTGTTGGTCATCGGAGTGCCCTTGCGCTCCAGGTAGTCCAGCGACGCCTGCAGGGTGTGGTGCAGCTGGCGCAGGGTCAGCGCCCGGGTGCGGGTGGCCAGCAGGACCGCCGACACCAGCATGCTGGCGTTGATGGGGGTGGCCCGCAGGATCCGCCAGGCCACCTCGATGGCCATCTTCTGCATGGCAAGACGCTTGGCGGCCGGGTCCGTCGCGATGGGGCCGTCCGGATCGCCGAGGTACTGGCGCATCGACACCGCCTCGGGGAAGCGGACGTAGATCTTGCCGTAGTTGCGTTCGCCCTGGGCCTTGATGAAATTCACCAGCCACTGCGCGCCTTCGGGCACCTTCTCCCCGCCGCGGGCGTAGGCCGCGTACTCGGCGGTCTCGTGCAGCTGGTCGAAGCTGATCGAGGTGGGCTGCAGCAGGATGTCCTCGCTGCGGCCGTCGAGGTAGGCGTCGGCGACGTAGGACAGCAGACCCAGCTTGGGCGGCAACATCTTTCCGGTCCTCGACCGGGTTCCTTCGATCGACCAGCTCAGGTTGAAACGCTTCTGGATGATGTAGCCGACGAACTGGCGCAGCACGTACTTGTACAGCGGGTCGTCGAGCTTGCGGCGCAGGAAGATGACTCCCGACCGGCGGAACAGCGGGCCCATGAAGCCGAACGACAGATTGATGCCGGCGAAGGTGCAGGCCGGCGGTAGCTTGTTCTCCTGCAACGAGACCGGCACGATCACGCCGTCGAGATAGGAGCGGTGCGACCAGAGCAGCACCGCGGGGTGCTCGCCCAGGTTGTGCCGCATGGTCTCGATCTGCCCGCGGTCGTAGTCGATGTGGGGGTCGAAGCCCCGGCTGAAGATGGCGCGCCCCAGTGTCGGGATCAGGTCGACGGAGAACCTGCTCCATCCGGTGGCCAGCTCGTCGAGCATCGCCTCGGCCTGCTCGGGGGTGGCTCCCGGAATGGTCTCCAGGCCCTTCATGAAGCGCGTGGAGGTCATCAGCTCGTCGGTGAGCAACCGTGGCGACTTGTATTCCGGACCCAGCAGCCGCAGCTCCATGCGTTCGATCGCCAGCTCAGCCCGGCGCAGTACGAAGCGGGCGAACTCCTGTGGGGTCTCCCCCACGGTGTTCTCGCGCCACTGCTGGCGCAGTTCGGAGACCTTGGCCGGCTCGCCGGCGACGACGCGAGCCCGGGAGGGGTTCTTCTTCAGGATCGCCCGCTGCAGCATCTCGGGCGGCCGGTAGGTCTCGCGGCCGGAGATCAGGCCGGCAAGCTTCACCCTGGTCGGCAGACCACCGGGCACCCAGAACACCCGCACCGGCACGACGGTGCGGTCCTCACCGGCGTTGAGTTCATCGACGAGCTCGCTGATCAGTTCCGCCGACGGATCGGCGGGCGGCAGCCGCAGCACCTCGACCTTGGTGTCGGGGTGCGCGCGACGTTGCCGCTGCAGCCAGTCGTTGAGCAGACCGAACTCGGCCTTGGAGGACACCGAGGCGAGCACCAGCGCGTCGTCGGTGGTGCTGAAGTCGGTCAGGTAATCGGCGGCGCTCATCGGCGTCCCCTCACTCTGGTCTCCGGATTCGATGGGGCTTTCGATGGGGCGGCTGCCTTCTTGGCCGGCGCCTTCTTGGCGGGCGCCTTCTTAGCGGGTGCCTTCTTAGCGGGTGCCTTTTTGGCCGTACCGGATGGCTCCCGGGCTCCTGCAGCCTCGGTCTGGCGGCTGTACAGCGGGGCCTCGGGTACCGACCCAACCGGCCAGGTCTTGAGGGTGTCGATGTAGAGCCGACGCACCTCTTCGATGCGCTCGGCGACGTTGTCCACGGTCCAGTCCGCGACGGACAGCGGGGGGTAGACGACGACGTCGACCGTCCCGGGATGAAGGGTGGATGAGTCGCGGGCGGAGATCACCTCGGCATTGCGGATCACGATCGGCACGATCGGCACCCCGGCGGCCATGGCGAGCCGGAACGGCCCCTTCTTGAAGGGACCGACTGATCGGGTGTCCAGCCGGGTGCCCTCGGGCGCGATGACGACGGAAATCCCTTTTTTGGTCAGTTGCTCGGCCTGCTTGAGCGACTCGACGGCCTTCTTCGGGTCGTCCCGGTCGATGAAGACCGTGTCGACGAGCTTGCCCAGGGTGCCGACGACGGGGTCGTTCTCCAGCTCCTTCTTACCCACACCGGTCCAGTTGTCCTTGACCATGGAGGCGACCACCACCGGGTCGAAGTTGTTGCGATGGTTGAAGATGAACACCGCCGGCCGCTGCTTGTTGAGGTTCTCCTCGCCGAGCACGTTGAGCCGAACACCATTGAGGCCCAACAACATCTGCGGGAACGCGCTGGTGAAGAAGTTGACACCGCGGCGCCGGCTTCCGGTCAGCAGTCCCCAGCCGACCGCGCCGTAGGCGGCCGGGACGATGGAACCCACACCCAGCAGAGTGCGGACCTGACCGACCAGACCGCCACGGCCGCGGCTGTTGAACCGCAGGATGGGCCATCCGCGCTTGCGGGCGATCTCCGCCATCTTCTCCCCCGGATTGGTGGGACGGGGGTTACCGACCAGGTGCATCAGCGCGACGTCCTCGTCGCCGTCGGCGTAGAAATAGCTCTCCGCGAGGTCGATGCCGCGTTCGGCGGCGAACTTCTGCACCGCCTTGGCCTTGCCGGCGCCCCACAGGATGGGCTTGATGACCTTGCCGGTGAGCACCCCGTCGTCGTCGGTCTCGAACCGGTTGCTGAGTATGTCGGGAATGCCGAGGAAGCGGGCCACCGGCTCCACCTGGATGGTCAGCGCAGACGAACTCAGCACCACGGTGTGCCCACGTTCGAGGTGCGCGCTCACCAGCTCCCGCATCTCCGGGTAAATGCGCTTCTCGATCTTCTCGGCGAACAGCCGCTCTCCGATCTGCTGAAGGTCGGACAGCGGACGTCCGCGCAACACGTCGGTGGCCTTGTTGATCAGGCCTTCGAATTCGAGGCGGCCGAACTGGTGGTTGAGCCCGGAGGCCACCATGCTGATCAGTTCGCCGACGCCCATGTCGCGGTTGCGGAACCGCTCGCGGGTCATGATCACGGCGGTGAACCCGGCCACGATTGTGCCGTCGACGTCGAAAAAGGCCCCGATGCTGGGGCCCTGGGGGCTGGACAGCACCTCGGCCACCGAGCCGGGCAGCCGCATATCCTCGGTCATGAGTACGCCACCGATCCGTTTCTGTAACTCGGTTGTTCACTTGCATCGTTGGAAAAAGATGCGGGCACCACACGGGCCGCACGGTCTCCGGCCAGGGAGAGCACCTCGTCGAACCCCTCTTGCAGGCAGGTCGCCCACAGCTCCGGGCGGGCGATCGCCGCACGGTCGTAGCGCGTGGTGATGGTGGCGAATCCGCCGCGCGACACCAGAACCACCATCATGGCGACGCCCGGCAGCGGCCCGATCCCGTACTGCCGCAACACTTTCGCCCCGGCGATGAAGGTGTCCCCCGCGTAGACGGGAACGTTGCTGGCCTGCACGTCGGAGACAATCATCGAACCGCTCACCGACTGCAGCACCGCGTCGGGCAGCAGGCTCAGGACCGGCGCGACGGCGCTGATCATGTCGATGGCCGCTTCTTCGCGCCGGGAGATCATCTGCTTGCGGATCTTGCGGATGCGGGCTGCCGGGTCGGCGATCCCGATCGGCGCGGCCAGGTTCACCCCGGCGAAGCGGTTGCCGCCCGCCGGATCGGCTTCGGCGCGCAGGTTCACCGGGACGGCCATCGGCAGCGAGTTGACCGGCATACCCAGTGCCGCGTGATAGCGCCGCAAGGCGCCGCACAGCCCCGCCAGGTACGCGTCGTTGATCGACCCTTCGGCGGCACGGGCGGCCCGGTGCAGATCGCCGAGCCTCATCTCGATGGCCTCGGTGCGGGTGGAAAGGCTGCGGCGGCGAAGCAGGGGCGACGGCTCGGCTGCCCGGCGGGTCATCCGCCGTCCGGATCGGGCGTACTCGATGGCACCGAACACCGCCGAACCCGGCCGTCGGGCCACCTTTCCCACCAGATCCAGCCCACCGGTGACGGCGCCGACCACACCGCCGACGACGACACCCGGCAGGTGACCGAGGCCTTCGCGCATGAGGTCGTTTCCGGAGATGTCCTCCGGGACGGGCACCGGCACCATTGGCCGGGGCGGGGCGTCGCGCTGCAGGTCGTAGATCTCGGCGAACATCGTGGTGAATCCGACACCGTCGGTGACGGCGTGGCTCAGGTGCAGCAGGGTGGCCGCCCGGCCGTCGTTGAGTCCCTCCACCAGGGTTGCCGTCCACAGTGGGCGGGAGATGTCCAACGGGGACTGCAGCATCACCTCGGCCAGGTCGAGCACGTCGCGCAGGGTGCCCGGCTCGGGCACCCGAACCCGACGGACATGGAAGTCGAGGTTGAAATCGGGGTCGACGACCCACCGGGCCGGCGCCGTGGGCAGCGTCGGCATGACGACCTTCTGCCGCAGCCGCAGCACCTTGCGGGAGGCGTTCTCGAACAGGTCACGGAAGCGGTTCCAGTCCGGCGTGGTGTCCAGGATCTCCAGGGCCATGATGCCCGACCGGGTGCGGGGGTTGGCCTCGCCGCGATGCATGAGTAAGTCGAAAGCACTGAGCTGCTCTGGAACTGGGGGCTGCTCTGGAACTGGGGGCTGCTCTGGATTCTCGCCGGACGGCAGCCCGGACGCGTCCACGGGGCCGCTCATCGCCACCTCCTCACCGCCTGTCGCCGTCCTGCGCCCAAAGCGCTCGACTGCCACATCACGCTAGTCCGACCCCACTCGGTAGCGGGGTCGTTTGCCGACACCGTGACCCAGGAGTAACCGCAGGTCGCCCGTCTTGCACCTGCGCATGCGGACGGGTCAGCCGACGGAGCGGTCGGCCACCCTCTGGCGAACCGTGCGTGCCGCCCGGTCGCGGCCGTAGACGACGCCGAGGAACGTTGCGATCGCTTCGGCGGTCAATTGGCAGCGCAGGGTGGCCAGGGTGTCGAAAGCGTGGTGGGCATTGGGCATCTCGGCGTAGGCGACGGTCCCGGCGCCCGCTCGGCGCAGCGCTGTGGTGAATCGGCGCGCCTGCGCTGCCGGAACCACGGCGTCGTTCTCGCCGTGCAGCACGAAAAACGGCGGGGCCTCGTGGTGCGCGCGCAAGGTGGGCGAGGCGGCCTCGAAGACCTCGCGCTGCTCGGCCAGACGGCGCTGGATGACGAGGCGCTCCAACAGCGGCATCGTGAGCTTGTGCATCGCCTCGTGGTCGGTGAGGTCATAGACGCCATAGAGCGGTGCGGCCGCCTGCACGCTGGTGTCGACGTGCTCAAAACCGGGCTGCAGGCTCGCGTCGCCGGCGGTCAGCGCCGCCAAGGAGCTGAGGTGGCCACCGGCCGAGCCGCCGGTGATCGCGATGAAGTCCGGGTCACCGCCGAAGTCGGCGATGTTGGCGCGCACCCAGGCGATGGCCCGTTTGACGTCGACGATGTGCGCCGGCCACGCGTTGCGCGGGCTGCGGCTGTAATTGATCGAGACGCAGATCCAGCCCAGTTCGACCATCCGCGTCATCAGCGGGTAAGCCTGGCCGCGCTTGTCATTGATCGACCAGGCACCGCCCGGCACCTGGATGAGAACGGGCGCGGGGCAACCCTCCGGCAGATCGGGGCGCCGCGAGACATCGAGCAGATTGCTGCGGCCGCCGGGGCCGTAGGAGATGTCCGTCGTCGTCGCGGCGTAGCGCTTACGGTGCCACAGAGCCTGCGCCAGTCCGGCGACGTGCGGTCGCCGTGCGGTGTAGGACTCCACCGGGTGGTGCACCTCGGACAGATAACCCTCGCCGAAAGCCTCCCCCAACGCCGACTCCAGCACGGTGTCGGCACGCCGTCCGGCCAGACCGCGGGCCGCCCGCTCCAACGGCAGCGGCAGCGCCGACAACGCATGCCCGGTGACGACGTGCGGCGCGAACTCGGTGGCCAACCACCCCAGCGCCCATCCGGCCGCCGCCGGTGACCCCCGCAGTACCAGAGACCCGGCGTGCACGGCCCGGGTACAGCTGGCCGGGACCAGCGTGGTCGCTCTGCTCATCGGCTGTCGACTCCCTCGGCATGCCGCGCGACGTTGCGCGGCGCGCCCGCCACGGTAGCGAATCCCGCACGCCGACAACCACATTTACGAAGCCCAATCCTCACAAAAGGACGTTTTCCCAGATCAAGGCCGATAAACCGGTTCGCCGACACGGCGCGGATACACTGACGCCCACTGCCTCCGTAGCTCAGGTGGATAGAGCAAGGGCCTTCTAATCCCTAGGTCGCACGTTCGAGTCGTGCCGGGGGCGCCGGTAAAAAACCAGTTCATGCTGGTTTTTTCCGCTCGGCGTAACGCCCAGCGCGGTGGTGCCGTTCCATCAGAAAACCGCCCGAATAGCCGGATATTGCTTTCAGGTTGGGTAATCTTTGGCTGGATTGGGGAGGGAAACGGCGGGTGAACCTCGACGACGGGGCGGTGTTTGAGGCCGCCTTCGAGTACGCCTACAACGCGATGATCATCACCGATGCCGACTTCGGCGGCGGCGGCCCCCAAATTCAGCGTTGCAACCCGGCCTTCTGCGCCATGACCGGCTACTCGAAGGAGGAGTTGATCGGTCAGTCCCCACGCATCCTGCAGGGGCCCGAGACCGATCGAAAGGTCATTGATCAGCTCAGTCGCAAGATTTGGGCCGGGGAGTTCTTCGAGGGCAGCACCATTAACTACCGCAAGGACGGTGCGCCATACATCGTTCGGTGGAACATCTCACCGGTGCGCGATTCCGGCGGTGCGATAGTGGCCTACATCTCGATCCAGCAGGACATCACCGCCCTGGTGGAAGCCGATGAACGAGTTCGCTCCCTGGCTCAACAGCTCAAGCAGAAGGCCGACCGATTGAAAGCCGAATTGGACAGCGCCGCCAGCTACATGTCGTCGATCCTGCCTCGCGGCCTGACCGGCAAGGTCAGCGTTTCCTCGCGTTATCTTCCCTCCAGTGAAATCGGTGGCGACAGCTTTGACTACCTCTGGATCGACGACGACCATCTGCTCGTCTACCTGATCGACGTATCCGGACACGGCGTGGAACCCGCACTGCTGTCGGTCTCTGTGCACAACATGCTGCGAGCGAGGTCAATTTCCGCCGAGACCCTCTCTACGCCCGAAGCCTTGCTGACGGAACTGAACCACCGATTTCAGATGGAACAGCACAACGACCACTACTTCACGATGTGGTACGGGGTCTACCAGGCATCCAGCCGCATTCTCTGCTACGCCAGCGCGGGTGCCCCGCCGGCCCTCGTATTCACCTACGCGACCCGAGAGACCGTCGAAGTGACGGAGTTGCCTACGACCTCGGCACCGGTCGGGATGTTTAAGGACACCGTGTTCACCGCACACGGCTACGAGGTGCCGCATGGATGCCAAATCCTGATCTGCAGCGACGGCGCGAGTGAGATCACCCTCGCCGATCATCGACAACTGACGTGGGCGGACTTCGTTGCCCTGACTAGTCGAGGGGCCGCCGCAGCACCGGAATGGACGCTCGACGCGCTCATTGGCGAACTCAAGGAACTGACACCGTCGGGGGCCTTCGAGGACGACTGCTCACTGATCAAGCTCACTTTCGACTAAAACCATCGACGCTAGCCGCCGCCCTCGGTGCAAATCGCTGCGAGGAAGCGCATAGGCATCGGCCTCTACGGCTGGACTGCTCGCTCGTTCTGCTCGACCTGAACTGAATTTGCTGTCGCCGTCATTTATGCTCCAGGCAACGGGGCACCGCGACACCAAGCACGGGTTTGCGGTCCGGGGGGACGTTCGGGGGGACCGTGAGATCTGGCACCGTGAGATCTGGCACCGTGAGATCTGGCACCGTGAGATCTGGCACCGCGGAAGCTGCGCGGGGAAACCCGCGGGTGGCCATTGTCGACGAACACGACATGGTCCGCGCCGGACTGGAGCATTTATTCGCCGGTCAGCATCCCGTGGTGACGGTTGCGGGCAGCTTCTCCACCGCTGACGACTATCTGGCCTGGCTTCGCGATCGACCCGGCGTCGATGATCATCCCCTGCTTGACGTCGTGGTGATCGAAATCCAGCAGGATGTATGCGCCCCGGACATGGATGGCCTTGCCGAGTTGTGCACTGCCGGTCCCGCGGTGCTCGTCTACTCGCGACTGATCGCCGACGAGGTGATGCTGTCCAGCATCGACGCCGGCGCGCACTCCTACGTAGCCAAGACCGACGGCGCTGAACACCTCGTCGCCGCGCTGCGCTGCGTCATCGATGGGGACGGCCCCTACATCGGACCACAGATGGCCGCCGTGCTGGAGCGCCGGCGGACGGCGGGACGGCTGAACCTCTCCGAACGGGAACGGCAGGTCTTGACGGCCTGGCTGCGCACCGACAGCAAAGACGACGTCGGGCGTCTGCTGCACATCACGCCGGCGACAGTCCGGACCCACCTGCAACGCGTCCGGATGAAGTACGCCGCCGTCGGGCGCCCGGCGCACAGCAAAGCAGCGCTGCTGGCCCGGGCCGTCGAGGACGGGATCATCGGGCTCAGCGAGTTCAGCGGCGCGCCGGACGGCGGCGCGGCCGACCCGCTGCTCCCCCCGGATGTCAGCCGATGATGTGAAACTCCGCGCCCTGTCTTGAACTGAAACCCTTTTCTTGTAGACCATAGGTCTAAATGGAGGGGGATCGAAACCATGCATTCCGAATCGCAGTGGCGTTATCGCGCTTACCGCAGGGGCCTTCGGCTGGTCAAGTACAAGCAGACATCGCCCGCGTACGAGCAGTACGGCCCGTACGCACTGGTGGATAAGACCACCAACCGGGTCACCCTCGTCGGGTTGGACGCCGGGGCCGTCGAGCGGGAACTGTTCCCCAGCACCGATAGCGCCTCCCTGCCCTGACCCTGCCGCTGTTAGCCTCGGCTTTCGTGGCAGATCTAGTGCTCTACGAGACGGCCGACCGGGTAGCGGTGATCACCGTGAACGACCCTGACCGGCGCAATGCGGTCACCGAGGCGATGTCGGAGCAGCTGCATGACTCGGTGCGGCGGGCCGAGGGCGACCCGCAGGTACACGCCGTCGTCGTCACCGGTGCGGGCAAAGCGTTCTGCGCGGGCGCCGATCTGTCGGCGCTGGGCGCAGCGGCCAAGGAGGGCTTGGAGCGCATCTACGCCGGTTTCATGGCCGTCGGGCGCTGTGCGCTACCGACGATCGCGGCGGTCAACGGGGCGGCCGTCGGGGCGGGGATGAACCTGGCGCTGACCGCCGACATCCGGATTGCCGGGCCGCACGCGATGTTCGATCCGCGCTTCCAGAAACTCGGCATTCACCCCGGCGGCGGGGCGACCTGGATGCTGCAGCGGGCGGTGGGTCCCCAGGTGGCGCGCGCCGCCCTGTTGTTCGGCATGCGGTTCGACGCGCAGACCGCGGTTCGCCACGGTCTCGCACTGGAGGTCGCCGACGATCCACTGGCGGCAGCGCTGGCGTTGGCCGCCGGTCCGGCCGCCGCTCCGCGCGAGGTGGTGCTGGCCACCAAAGCCTCCATGCGCGCCACCGCGATCCCCGGCTTCTCCGACATCGACCACCACGAGGCCGCCAAGAACGTCGAGCTGGAGCCGCAGGCCGCATCCATCGAGTCCCCGGAGTTCAGAGCACGACTGGCCGCCGCCCAACGGCGCTGACGCCTCAGACCGTTTCAGCCCCTGCGGTGCGAGGGCAGATGGATCAAGACCAAACCGAACAACGCGAGCGTCGCGTTTCGGAAAGCCGGGTCCAGTCCATTCCAGGCCGTGGAGCGCCACATCTGGAACCACTCACCGCCGACGACGGTGAAGCCTCCGAAGAACAACATCACGATCATTACCAGCCCGACGGTGGCCAGGCTGCGCGCCCTGTCGAATCCTCCTGTCTTGAGCGACCGGAACCACTGGACGGCTGCGGCAACCAGGATCAGTGCGGTCAGCGACTCCCAGGCGATTACGCCGATGTAGCCGATGGTGTGCGCCACCGGACTGGTGATCGCGTGCCACATGACGTCGCGATCGAGACCAATACCCGGATCATTGCCGAAATTGGTTGTGTCCATCGACATCACGTGTTCGACGAAATCCCGGTTAGTGTCAAAGTCGGTGATGTTGCCGAAGGCGACAAGCAACATGTAGAGCGCATTGAGCGCAATCACGACTCCGGCGGCACCCTGGAGTGTTCCAAGCCGTGACACCAACCCCGTCGTCTCATCGGCGTGCGAAACGTCTTTCATGGCCGGCAGTCTCGCAGAAGCCTCTCCCGCGGCATGGGCGACACGCGGCTGTCGACGGGGAAAGCGGGCGCTAGCGCAGCCCGATCTCCCGGGCGATCAGCATCAACTGCACTTCGGTTGTGCCCTCACCGATTTCGAGGATCTTGCTGTCCCGGTAGTGCCGCGCCACCGGATACTCGTTCATGAACCCGTAGCCACCGTGGATCTGGGTAGCGTCGCGGGCGTTGTCCATCGCCGCCTCGCTGGCCACCATCTTGGCGATCGCGGCCTGCTTCTTGAACGGCTTACCCGCGAGCATCAGCGCGGCGGCGTCGTAGTAGGCGGTCCGGGCGACATGCGCCCGCGCCTCCATCCGCGCGATCTTGAATTCGATAGCCTGGTAGCGGCCGATCGCCTGGCCGAACGCCGTGCGCTCCCCGGCGTACTTCACACACTCGTCCACACAACCCTGCGCCGCACCCACGGCCAGCGCAGCGATGGCGATCCTGCCCTCGTCGAGGATCTGCAGGAAGTTGGCGTAGCCGCGGCCGCGCTGCCCCAGCAGGTTCTCCTCCGGCACCCGGACGTCGGTGAACGACAACGGGTGGGTGTCCGAGGCGTTCCAGCCGACCTTGTCGTAGGCCGGCTCGGCAACGAACCCCGGCGTGGGAACCGGCACCAGAATCGAGGAAATCTCCCGGCGATCTCCCACCGTTCCGGTGACGGCGGTGACGATGACCAATTTGGTGATGTCGGTACCGGAGTTAGTGATGAACTGCTTGGAGCCGTTGATCACCCAGTGCCCGTCGTCCAGGCGTGCGGTGGTCTTGGTGGCACCGGCGTCGGTGCCACCGCCGGCTTCGGTCAAGCCGAACGCCCCCAGCGCCGAACCGCTGGTCAGCATCGGCAGCCACTCCTGCTTCTGCGCCTCGGTGCCGAAGCGATAGACCGGCATGGCACCCAGCGACACCCCGGCCTCCAGGGTGATCGCCGTGCTCTGGTCGACCTTGCCAAGCTCCTCCAGGGCCAGGCAGAGGGCGAAGTAGTCGCCGCCCATACCGCCGTACTCCTCAGGAAACGGCAGACCGAAAAGACCCATGTCGGCCATCCCGGCGACCACCTCGTAGGGAAAGGTGTGCTCGGCGTCGTGCTTTGCGGCAACCGGAGCGACGACCTCGCGGGCGAAGTCGCGGACCGTCTTGGCGAGCTGCTGGTACTCGTCGGGAAGCGTTGCGCTGGAGAGATATTCAGTCATGATTCGGACTTCCTTCATGTGCAGTGATTCGTGCCAGCAGCTGGCCCACCTTGACCTGGTCCCCCACCGCGACGAGCACTTCGACAGCGCCGGCCACCGGGGAACGCAGGGAATGCTCCATCTTCATCGCTTCCACCGCGACGACGACGGCGCCGGCGTCGACGGTCGCACCGTCGGCAGCACCGACGGCCACCACCGATCCGGGCATCGGGCTGCGCAGTTCGGCGTCGCCGCTGTGCTCGTCGTCCGGGCGCACCGGCTCCTCACGAACCTCCTGCAGCATCACCGTGCCCAACTCGCCGGCCAGCCAGATCCGGTGGTCGGCGTCGGCGACGGCGGCCTCACAACGGATTCCGTCGACGGTCAGAGTCAGCCGGTCCGCTTCCAACGAGGCACACAGCGAACGCTTCTTGCCGCCCTCCACCCAGACCTCGGCCTGCTGCGGATGTCCGGTAATGCGGACGTGGTCGGCGCGCTCGCCGGCGCGCAGCCGGATCTGCCAGCCGGCGTGCTCCCCCACCCGCCAGCCCGACGGCTCAGCCCACACATCGGCCGGGCCGGCCGGCCACGACTGCAGCCACCGGTACACCGCGGCGGTGATCAGGGCGTCGTCGTCGATGTCGGGCGGGATGTACTGCAGCCGTTCGAGCAGTCCGGTGTCCAGCCGGCCGGCGGACACGTCATCGTCGGACAGCACGAACCGCAGGAAGTCGACGTTGGTGCCCACGCCCAGCACCGCAGTATCCCCCAGCGCCCGGTCCAGACCGCGCAGGGCGGCGTCCCGGTCCTCGCCGTGGACGATGACCTTGGCCAGCATGGGGTCGTAATCGCTGCCGACGGTCATCCCGGCCGACAGCCCGGAGTCCACCCGCACGCCCGGGCCGGACGGCTCGCAGAGCGCGATCACCGGTCCGCCGGTGGGCAGGAACCCGGCGGCGGGGTCCTCGGCGTACACTCGCGCCTCGATGGCGTGCCCGCTCAGCGCGATGTCGTGCTGCGCGGCGGTCAGCCGCTGGCCCGCAGCGATGCGGACCTGCCACTCGACCAGGTCCCAGCCGGTGACCATCTCGGTGACCGGATGTTCCACCTGCAGACGGGTGTTCATCTCCATGAAGAAGAATTCGTCGGGCCGGTCGGCGGAGACGATGAACTCCACCGTGCCCGCTCCGACGTAGTCAACGCTGCGGGCGGTCTCGCAGGCGGCCTCACCGATCCGTGACCGGGTGACGGGGTCCAGCAGGGGCGACGGCGCCTCCTCGATGACCTTCTGATGGCGACGCTGCAGGCTGCATTCGCGTTCGCCCAGATGCAGCACGGTGCCGTGGGTGTCGGCGAGCACCTGCACCTCGATGTGCCTGGGCCGCAACACGAACCGCTCCAGGAACAGGGTGTCGTCACCGAACGCGGCCGCGGCTTCCCGGCGCGCCGACGCCAGCGCCTCGGGAAGGTCGGCGGCGTCGTCGACCCGCCGCATACCCTTGCCGCCTCCGCCGGCCGAGGGTTTCACCAGAACCGGGAAACCGATATCGCCCGCGGCGGCGATCAGATCGGCATCGGACAATCCGGGTTCGGCTATTCCTGGCACCACCGGCACACCGCGGGCGCACACCGCCGCCTTGGCCGCGATCTTGTCGCCCATGGTCGCGATCGCGGAGACCGGCGGACCGATGAATACCAGCCCGGCTTGGTGTAGCGCGGCGGCGAATTCAGCATTCTCAGAAAGGAATCCGTACCCCGGGTGCACGGCCTGGCTGCCGGTTCGCAGCGCCGCGTCGACCACGGCGCCGATGTCGAGGTAGCTCTGGCGGGCCGGCGCCGGCCCGATGCGCACAGCGAGGTCGGCTTCGGCGACGTGCCGGGCGCCGGCGTCGGCGTCGCTGTAGACCGCGACCGAGCGAATGCCCATCGCTGTGAGGGTGCGGATGACCCGCACGGCGATCTCGCCGCGGTTGGCCACCAGCACGGTGTCGAACAGATCAGAATTCATCGTCACATCCGGAAGACGCCGTAGGAGACCGGTTCGACCGGTGCGTTACCGCAGACCGAAAGAGCCAGGCCGAGAATGGTTCTGGTATCCGCCGGATCGATCACACCGTCGTCCCAGAGTCGCGCGGTGGAGTAGTACGGGTTGCCCTGCTCCTCGTACTGGGCCCGGATCGGCGCCTTGAACGCCTCTTCCTCGTCGACGGTCATCTCGCCGCGCACGGTGGCCAGCACAGCCGCCGCCTGCTCCCCGCCCATCACCGAGATCCGGGCGTTGGGCCACATCCACAAAAACCGCGGCGAGTAGGCCCGCCCGCACATCGAATAGTTACCCGCGCCGTAGGAACCCCCGATGACGACGGTGAGTTTGGGCACCCGCGCGCAGGCGACGGCGGTGACCATCTTGGCGCCGTGCTTGGCGA
>JAULZA010000089.1:1635-7769 GCA_032117575.1 Mycolicibacterium sp. | reverse complement strand
CGCGACAGCCTTCTTGACGGCCGGAGCCTTCTTCGCGACGACCTTCTTGGCCGGAGCCTTCTTGACGACGACCTTCTTGGCCGGAGCCTTCTTGACGACGACCTTCTTGGCCGGAGCCTTCTTGACGACGACCTTCTTGGCCGGAGCCTTCTTGACAGCGGCCTTATTGGCGGGAGCCTTGGCCGCTGCCTTGCGGACCGGGGCCGCCTTCTTCACGACGGCCTTCTTCACGGCGGCCTTTTTGACGACCTTCTTCACAGCAGCCTTCCTCACTGCGCCACCGGCAGCGGCGCCTCGTCTGACAGCGGGTCCTTCCACGGGGAGCTTCTGAGCACCGGAAACGATTGCCTTGAACTGGGCTCCGGGCCGGAAGGCGGGAACAGAGGTGGGCCTGACCCGCACTGTCTCTCCGGTGCGGGGATTGCGCGCGACGCGAGCGGCCCGCCGGCGACGCTCGAAGACGCCGAATCCGGTGATGGTCACGCTGTCGCCCTTTTGGACAGCGCGAACAATGGCATCGACCACCGCTTCAACGGCCCTGGACGCTTGCCCGCGATCGGTATCCAGTTCCGCCGTAAGAACTTCGATCAGTTCTGCTTTGTTCATTCAGATCCTCCGAAAACAGCGGCCCACGATGGACCGACTGCAGACACGGTAGACCGGATCCGCGCAGATATCCATGAGCCACGCATGTTTTCAGCAAATGTCAGCCCGCCCGCCCCAATCCGTTTGCGGCCCTTGAGACCCCGCAAAGGTCTCGCCAGACCGCTACCGGAGCACAGTGTTTCCGGCTTGCCGAGGGCTTCAGGAGGACAGCGGGATGCTTGGCTTCCAGCTCGGACGGGCGCCTTCGAAGGCCGCTATCTCAGCCTGTTTGCGCAGCGTAAGGCCGATATCGTCGAGTCCTTCGAGCAGCCTCCACGCGGTGTAATCGTCAATCGTGAAGGGCACCACCACGGTTCCGCAGGCAACTGTCCGATCCTCAAGATTGACAGTGATTTCCAGGCCCGGATGCTCCTCGATCAACTTCCACAACAATTCGACATCATCGGAGGACACCTCAGCGGCCAGCAATCCGGCCTTGCCCGCATTGCCCCTGAAAATGTCCGCAAAACGGGACGAAATGACCACTCGGAAGCCATAGTCCATCAGCGCCCAGACAGCGTGCTCCCGTGAGGAACCGGTGCCGAAATCATGACCCGCCACCAGAACAGAGCCGCGGTCGAACGGGCTGAGATTCAAAATGAACGAAGGGTCCGAACGCCAGGCGGCGAATAATCCGTCCTCGAATCCGGTGCGGGACACCCGCTTGAGGTACTCGGCGGGGATGATCTGATCGGTGTCGACATTCGACCGGCGCAGGGGTACGCCGATGCCGGTGTGCGTATGAAATGCGTCCATGAGATGTCTTCTCCTGTGGTTCAGCTGTCGAGATCGGCCGGCGAGGAAAGGGTGCCCCGAACCGCGGTGGCCGCAGCGACGGACGGTGAGACCAGGTGGGTACGACCACCTTTGCCCTGCCGGCCTTCGAAGTTCCGGTTGGATGTCGACGCGCAGCGCTCGCCCGGGGCCAGTTGGTCGGGGTTCATGCCGAGGCACATCGAACACCCCGCAAGCCGCCAGTCCGCACCGGCGGCGGTGAAGACCTCCCCCAAGCCTTCGGCTTCCGCCTGCTCGCGCACCTTCATCGAACCCGGGACGATCAGCATCCGGACCCCATCGGCCACCCGACGGCCACGAAGGACGTTGGCCACCACCCGCAGGTCCTCGATGCGCCCGTTGGTGCAGGACCCGACGAAAACGGCGTCGACGGGGATGTCGCGCATCGGGGTCCCGGGCCGAAGGTCCATGTAGGCCAACGCCTTCTCCGCGGCCTGACGCTCGTTGTCACTGCCCATCAGTTCCGGATCCGGCACGGCATCCGCCAGCGGCACACCCTGACCGGGATTGGTTCCCCAGGTGACGAACGGACTCAGCGCCATCGCGTCGATGTAGATCTCGGTGTCGAATTCGGCGCCCTCATCGGTGCGCAGCTGACTCCAGGCTTCGACGGCGGCATCCCAGTCGGCGCCCGTCGGGGCGTACGGCCGGCCACGCAGGAACTCGTAGGTGGTTTCATCGGGAGCCACCATGCCGGCACGGGCGCCGGCTTCGATACTCATATTGCAGATCGTCATCCGGCCTTCCATCGACAGCGATTCGATAGTGCTGCCCCGGTATTCGATGACGTGCCCCTGACCGCCGCCAGTGCCGATCTTGGCGATCACGGCCAAAATGATGTCCTTGGAGGCGACTCCGGCCGGCAGCGGCCCGTCGACGTTGACCGCCATAGTCTTGAACGGCCGCAGCGGGAGTGTCTGGGTGGCCAGCACATGCTCGACCTCCGAGGTGCCGATACCCATGGCCAGTGCGCCGAAGGCCCCGTGAGTAGAGGTGTGGCTGTCGCCGCACACGATCGTCATCCCCGGCTGGGTAAGCCCGAGTTGCGGGCCCACCACATGCACGATCCCCTGCTCGGGGTCGCCCATCGGGTGCAGTTTCACGCCGAACTCGGCGCAGTTGCGGCGCAACGTCTCCACCTGCGTACGCGACACCAGGTCGGCGATCGGCTTGTCGATGTCGATCGTCGGCACGTTGTGATCTTCGGTCGCCAACGTCAGGTCGGGCCGGTGAACCGGGCGTCCGGCCAGCCGCAGACCGTCGAACGCCTGCGGGCTGGTGACCTCGTGAACCAGATGGAGGTCGATGTAGATCAGGTCCGGTTCGCGCGATGCGTCGGTTCCAGAACCGGCGACGACCACATGATCTGCCCATACCTTTTCAGCGAGGGTGCGGGGCTTATCGGAATTCACCATTGCGCTCATCTCAGAATGTGGGACGATAGTTTCTCACTATGGGACAGGATAGCGGTATCGGCGTGCTTGACAAAGCCGTCGTCGTGCTGCGGGCCGTCGCCGAGAAGCCCTGCGCCCTGGCCGAACTCTGTGAGCGCACCGGCCTTCCACGGGCAACCGCCCACCGGCTGGCGGCCGGACTCGAGGTACATCGGCTGATCGTCCGCGACAGCGCGGGCCGCTGGCGCCCGGGTCCAGCGTTGACCGAACTGTCAGCTGGAGTGGCCGACCCGCTACTCGCCGCCGGCGCGACCGTGCTGCCACAGCTGCGCGAGGCCACCGGAGAGAGCGTCCAGCTGTACCGGCGGGACGGCACCACCCGGGTCTGCATCGCCGCCCTGGAACCGCCTGCGGGCCTTCGCGATACCGTCCCGGTGGGTTCCCGGTTGCCGATGACGGCAGGGTCGGGAGCGCGGGTACTGCTGGCCTACAGCGACCCGGCAACCCAGCAGGCGGTGCTGCCTACCGCGGCCTTCACCGAACGGACGCTGTCCGAGGTGCGTCGGCGGGGCTGGGCGCAGAGCGCAGCCGAGCGTGAACCGGGCGTGGCCAGCGTCTCGGTTCCGGTGCGGGACCGTAGCGGCGCAGTGATCGCCGCGGTTTCGGTGTCCGGGCCGATCGACCGGATGGGCCGCCAGCCCGGTCCCCGCTGGGCCGCCGACCTGGTCGCGGCCGCCGAGGAATTGACCCGGCGGCTCTAACCGCCCGTGACACACTGGCGCCCATGGGAACCAACCAGCGACGGCGCATCGTCATGACCGATGACGAGATCACCGACTTCGTGGCACGTAACCGCACCGGCACCATGGCCACCGTCGGAGCCGACGGGCAGCCGCACCTGGTGGCCATGTGGTACGGCGTCCTCGACGGTGACATCTGGGTCGAGACAAAGGTCAAGTCCCAGAAGGTGGTCAACCTCAAGCGCAATCCCCGGGTGAGCTTCCTCATCGAGGACGGCATGACCTACGACAGCCTGCGTGGGGTGTCGTTCGAGGGAGTGGCTGAGATCCACGACGACCCGGACACCATCTTCGCCGTCGGCGTCTCGGTGTGGGAGCGCTACAACGGCCCCTACACCGACGACCTCAAGCCCGCGGTGGACGCCATGATGAACAAACGGGTGGCGGTGCGCATACGGGCCAATAGGGTGCGGTCCTGGGATCACCACAAGCTCGGACTACCGGCCATGCCGGTGGCCGGTTCTACAGCCCCGACGGCCTGCTGACGGATGCCCTGAGAATGCTGCTGCACCACAGAAGTTTTCGGCGATCCGCCGCAGAGAACGAGCCGGAAAAGTACCCCCGATGGGATTCGAACCCACGCTACCGCCGTGAGAGGGCGGCGTCCTAGGCCGCTAGACGACGGGGGCTAGAACGGAAGTCAGCATAGCCGAACGGTCAGTGCCGACGAAATTGGCTGCTCGTACCAACGACATTGGCTGCTCGTACCAACGACATTGGCTGCTCGTACCAACGACATTGGCTGCTCGTACCAACGACATTGGCTGGGGTACCAGGACTCGAACCTAGAATGGCTGAACCAGAATCAGCTGTGTTGCCAATTACACCATACCCCAATGGGCACCTATAACGGCTGGTCGCGACTACCGTACGGGGCCCTCAAACAACGCCTGAGCAGACTACCAAAGATTTTCCGCAGCCCGGTCTCGGGCCTCCCGCAGACGGCGCAGGCTGCGGTCGCGGCCCAGCAGTTCCATCGACTCGAACAGCGGCGGGCTGACCGTCGACCCAGTCACTGCCACCCGAACCGGCCCGAAGGCTTTCCGCGGCTTGAGTGCCAGGCCGTCGATCAGCGCCCCCTTGAGCGCCTCCTCGATACCCGCCGTGGCCCACGGGTCCACACTGTCCAGCGCGGCGCAGGCGGCATCGAGCACCTCGACGGCGTCCGGCTTGAGTTCCTTGGCTCCGGCCGCCGGGTCGATCGCGTAGCCGGCCTCGTCGAGGAACTTAAGCAGGTTCCACCCGTCGGAGAGCACCACGGACCGGGTCTGAACCAGTTCGGCGGCGGTGGCGAAACCGGCTTCGTCCAGTCCGGTGTGGTGACCGTGCGCGTCGAAGTAGCCCCGCAGCCGGCGGGCGAAGTCCGCCGGCGCCAGGCGACGGATGTGCTCGGCGTTGATGGCGTCGGCCTTCTTCTGGTCGAACCGGGCCGGATTGGAGTTCACGTCGACCACATCGAAGGCGCCGACCATCTCATCGAGGGTGAACACGTCACGGTCTTCGGCGATACCCCAGCCCAGCAGTGCCAGGTAGTTCAGCAGCCCCTCGGGGATGAAGCCCCGGCTTCGATGCAGAAACAGATCCGACTGCGGGTCCCGCTTGGACAGCTTCTTGGTGCCCTCCCCGAGAACCGTTGGCAGATGCGCGTATTCGGGGACCCGCTCCCCCACACCGATCCGGATCAACGCGCGGTGCAAGGCGATCTGGCGCGGGGTGGAGGGCAGCAGGTCCTCGCCGCGCAGCACGTGGGTGATCTTCATCAGCGCGTCGTCGACAGGGTTGACCAGCGTGTAGAGCGGTTCTCCGGTGGCGCGGGTCAGTGCGAAGTCGGGCACCACACCCGCGGCGAACGTCGTCTCGCCGCGCACCAGGTCGTGCCAGCTGACGTCCTCGTCGGGCATCCGAAGTCGCAGCACGGGTTTGCGGCCTTCGGCCTCGTAGGCGGCGCGCTGCTCGTCAGTCAGATGCCGGTCGAAGTTGTCGTAGCCCAGCTTCGGGTTCCGCCCGGCGGCCAGGTGACGAGCCTCCACCTCCTCAGGGGTGGAATAGGCCAGATAAGCCTCGCCGGACTCCCGCAGTTTGGCGATGACATCCCGGTAGAGATCGCCCCGCTGGGACTGCCGGTAGGGCTCGTACGGGCCACTGACTTCCGGACCTTCGTCCCAGTCCAGACCCAGCCACCGCAGCGCCTCCAGGATGGCGTTGTAGCTCTCCTCGGAGTCGCGCGCGGCGTCGGTGTCCTCGATGCGGAAGACGAACGTGCCGCCGGTGTGCCGGGCGTACGCCCAGTTGAACAGCGCCGTGCGGACCAGGCCGACGTGCGGGGTGCCAGTCGGCGACGGGCAGAACCGCACGCGCACGGGCTGGGTCATTTGGCGCCTTTCCGGACGACGGGGTTGGTGAGGGTGCCGATGCCCTCGACGGTGACGCTGACGGTGTCACCGTCTTCGATGGGCCCGACACCCTCGGGGGTGCCGGTCAGAATCAGGTCGCCGGGGAG
>JAULZA010000089.1:0-1625 GCA_032117575.1 Mycolicibacterium sp. | reverse complement strand
ATGACGGCGGACATCCATTCGATGATGGCGCCGATGTCGTGGATCATCAGCGATGTCCGGCTGCGTTGGCGCACTTGACCGTTGACCTCGGTGCGGATCTCCAGATCGGACGGGTCGAGGTCGGTGACGATCCACGGGCCGACGGGGCAGAACGTGTCGTGGCCCTTGGCCCGCATCCACTGGCCGTCGGCCTGCTGCTGATCGCGCGCCGAGACATCGTTGGCGATGGTGTAGCCCAGGATGACGTCGGCGGCCTTGGCCGCAGGCACATCCTTGCAGGGCCGGCCGATCACTACCGCCAGCTCTCCCTCGTGATGCACTGGGGAAGCGTTGGCGGGCAACTGAATCGGAACGCCCGGCCCGATGATGGAGGTATTGGGCTTGAGGAAGATCACCGGGTCCTCGGGCGCCGGACCGGTGATGCCGGCCATTTCCTCGATGTGCGCGGCGTAGTTCTTGCCCATGCAGACCACCTTGCTGGCCAAGATGGGGGCGAGCAGACGGACGTCGCCCAGCGGCCAGGACCGGCCGGTGAATGTCGGGGTGCCGAACGGGTGCTCGGCGATCTCGCGGACGATTGCCGAGTCCCCGTCGCCCTCGATGCTGACGAAAGCAACCCCGTCGGGGCTGGCGATACGACCCAGGCGCATGTCGAGACAGCCTAATGGTGTGACGATGCAGGGCCCCCCGGGCCCTGAGGAGGAACACCATCATCAGACCCAGCGGTGTGACGATGCAGGGCCCCCCGGGCCCTGAGGAGGAACACCACGGGCGATCATGGGCGTCATGGCCGTCGCAACGATCAGCACTGTGCGCCGCTGGTCGATGCTGGCCATTGGGTTGTTCGCCACGTTGTGCGCCAACGTCTTCATCAACGGGGTGGCGTTCCTGATCCCCGCGCTGCACACCGAGATGGGCCTCAGCCTGGCCCGTGCCGGGCTGGTCGCGGCGATGCCGGCCTTCGGCATGATGGCGACGCTGATCGCCTGGGGTTACGCGGTAGATCGCCTCGGCGAACGGTTCGTCCTCTCGGTCGGTTCGGCCCTGACGGCGGCGGCGGCCCTGGCAGCCGCGTTCAGCCACTCACTGGTGGCGGTGTGCGCATTCCTGGTGCTCGGCGGGATGGCCGCCGCGAGCAGCAACTCCGCCAGCGGCCGACTGGTGGTGGGCTGGTTTCCTGCCGAACAGCGCGGTCTGGCGATGGGCATCCGGCAGACCGCCCAGCCGCTGGGAGTCGGGTTGGGGGCCTTGGTGATTCCGCGGCTGGCGCAGAACCACAGCGTCACTGCCGCGCTGCTCTTTCCAGCCATCGTGTGCGCGCTGGCGGCGGTGGTGTGCGCTCTCGGTGTGCTCGACGCGCCCCGGCCTGGGCGCCACGAAGCTCCGGCCGAGCAGCTGGCCAACCCGTACCGGGGTTCGCGGACGCTGTGGCGCATTCACGCAGTCTCACTGCTGCTGGTGATACCCCAGGTGGCGGTGTGGACGTTCGCACTGGTGTGGCTGATGGCCGATCGGGGATGGTCGGCCGGGTCGGCCGGGACACTGGTGGCCCTGTCCCAGGTGCTCGGGGCGCTGGGCCGCGTCGCGGCAGGCCGGTGGTCGGATCGGGTGGGGGCACGGCTGGG
>JAULZA010000088.1:0-28914 GCA_032117575.1 Mycolicibacterium sp. | reverse complement strand
ACGTGAACATGGACTTCTCGTACGGATCGGCATTCGCCGAGGACTCCCCGGAGGCCTACGAGCGGTTGATTCTCGACGTGCTGCTGGGTGAGCCGTCGCTGTTCCCGGTCAACGCCGAGGTCGAATTGTCCTGGGAGATACTGGATCCGGTGCTGGAGTACTGGGCGTCCAGCGGCACGCCCGACCCGTACGACTCCGGCTCGTGGGGCCCGGAGTCGTCCACGGAGATGCTGGAGCGCACCGGACGCGAGTGGAGAAGGCCATGAGCGTGATGAGCGCCAGCGAAGAGCGGAAGTCAGGCACCGCGATGAGCGCCAGCGAAGAGCGGAGTCAGACTCGATGATTGTTGATCTGCCGGAAACCACCACCAACGCGATCAACAAGCGCATCACCGCGCTGCGCGAGGAGGGCGGCGCTATCACCCTGGGCCGGGTGATGTCGCTGGTCGTCGTACCCGACACCGAGAGCATCGTCGAGGACGCCATCGAGGCCGCGGTGTCGTCCAGCCGCGAACACCCGTGCCGCATCATCGTGGTGGTGCCGGTGGACCGACTGTCCAGCGAACCGCGACTGGACGGCCAGCTGCGGGTCGGCGGCGACGCCGGCGCCGGCGAGGTGGTGGTGCTGCGCACCCACGGCCCGCTGGCCGCCCACGCCACCAGCGTGGTGCTGCCCTTCCTGCTGCCCGACACCCCGGTGGCGGTGTGGTGGCCCGGGGAGGCACCGGAGGTTCCGGCCAAAGATCCGCTGGGCCGCTTGGCAATTCGGCGCATCACCGACTCCACCGGACGGGACGACCCGCTGGGAACGCTGCGCAGCCGGCTGGCCGGCTACTCCCCCGGCGACACCGACCTGGCGTGGAGCCGCATCACCTACTGGCGGGCCCTGCTGGCCTCCGCGGTGGATCAGCCGCCGTATGAGCCGATCACCAGCGCGGTGGTATCCGGGATCGCCGAGGAACCGGCTCTGGACGTGCTGGCCGGCTGGCTGGCCAGCCGGATCGACGGCACCGTGCGCCGCGAGGTCGGCGAGCTCAAGGTGGAGCTGGTGCAGCCCAGCCAGACCATCACGCTGAGCCGGCCGCAACACGGGTCCACCGCCACACTGAGCCGCACCGGCCGCCCCGACGCCCAATTGGCGTTGGCGCGCAGGGAAACCCGTGAATGCCTGGCCGAAGATCTGCGCCGCCTGGACGCCGACGAGGTGTACCACGAGGCGCTGGCCGCTCTGGATAAGGTGCACTACGCGAGCGGTGGCTGACATGGGTGTGAGCGTGCAGACCTACCCCGACACCGATGCGCTGGTGACCGCTGCCGGCGACCGGCTGGCCGAGGCGATCGCGGCGGCCATCGCGGCGCGCGGCCGGGCTCTGGTGGTGCTGACCGGCGGCAGCACCGGCATCGGAATGCTGACGGCGCTGCGCGACAAGCCGGTGGACTGGGGCAATGTGCACCTGTTCTGGGGTGACGAGCGCTACGTCGCGCATGACGACGACGACCGCAACGAGAAACAGGCCCGCGAGGCGCTGCTGGACCACGTCGGGATACCGTCGTCGAATGTTCATCCGATGGCGGCCAGTGACGGCGAGTTCGGCGACGATATCGACGCCGCGGCGCGCGCCTACGAGCAGATGCTCGCCGGGTTCGATTCGCCCACGCCGGTTTTCGACGTGCACCTGCTCGGCATGGGCGGCGAAGGCCACGTCAACTCGCTGTTCCCGCACACCGCCGCCACACGGGAGACCGAACGGATGGTGGTCGGCGTCACCGACTCCCCCAAGCCGCCGCCGCGGCGGATCACGCTGACCCTGCCGGCGGTACGCCGGTCCCGGCAGGTGTGGATCGTGACCTCCGGGGAGGCCAAGGCCGACGCGGTGGCCGCCGCGGTGGGCGGAGCGGATCCGGATGACTGGCCGGCGGCCGGCGCGGTGGGCTCAGAGGAGACGGTCTGGCTGCTGGATTCTGCGGCGGCGAGCAAGCTGCCGGGCGCGTCGACTCTGCGGTGAGAGCGTCGAACGCGGTGGAAAAGCGATCCTGACGCAGGGTCGGCGTTAGTCGGCGGGCCTGGGGAACAGCTCGGAGACCGCGGCCGCCAGTTCCAGATAGCGGCGCCGGGTCTTGGCGCTCAACAACTCCAGGGTGATCTGCCTGCCTTCGAAGATGTGGGTGTCGAAGGGCAGCACGAAGATGCGCTCACGGCCGATCTGACGGGCGAACTGCTTGACGGCGGCGTCGACGTTGATATTGGACTTGCCCCGCTGAACGTTGTTGATCACGAGCACCATGGTGTGCAGCAGATGCTGATATCCGTTGTGGTGCAGCCAGTCCAGGCCCACCTGAGTCTCTTCCAGCGCGTCGATGGAGGCGCTGCTGACCATCACCAGCGCGCGGGCTTTCCGCAGCACCGCCGTCATGAGATTGGTCTTCAGCCCGGTGCCGGTGTCCATCAGCACCAGGCTGTAATGCTCGTCGAGGATCGGCATGACGGCGTCGACGTCCTTGTCCAGCAACGGCATCGGGGTGCGAGCGAAGTCCGGGCCGGTAAGGACCTCCAGCCGGGTGGCCTTGTTCTGGCTGGTGTGGGCCCGGACGTCCAGATAGCGGCCAGGGGACCCCTCGGCGATGAGATCGGCGATCGACAGCGCACTCTCCCGGCCGTGACGCGAGATCAGGTTGCCGGCGTCGGGGTCCAGGTCGACGGCGATCACCCGATCCCCGCGCACGGCCGAGAAGGTGGAGCCCAGCACCTCGGTGACGACGGTCTTGCCGACTCCCCCTTTGACGCCTACCACCGCGATCGGGAACGTGGTGCGCACCATGCGCTGCACCCGGTCCTTGAGCGCCATCTCGTACAGCTCATCCTTGCCGGGTGCCAGGTTGACCCCCGCGACGTTGTGGGCCACCCCGCGCCAGCCCTGCTTGGCCGGCACCGTCTTGCGGCGGGTCTCCAGCTTGTCCAGCTCCACCACCGCGGGCACGTACCCCTCGAACTCCGACGACAGCTGCCAGTCGTCGAACACCCGGGTGGGCGCGGGCACCGGGGTGCCGGCCAGCGGGGCCGGGACGTTGGGGGTGTCGAGACTCATCTCGGGCTGCAGATCCTCCAGCGGGAGGATCTCGGTGAGCGCATCCGGCGGGTTTCCCCAGCGCGGCGGCTCAGGGGCCGCGTGAGCCGGGGTGCGGACGGGGGTGGGCTGGGGTGCGGCGTCGCCGCCGAACAGGGTTGAGTTGTCGCTCACGCCGAAAAAGCTAGCACTGGCGTACCCGTGAAGTGCTCGATGTTTACGACGACAGCCATGATTCTTTCCTGATCGAAGTCCGGCTACACCGTGCGAAGCGACAGTGACCGGAGCGGGTTCTATAGACCCGTTAGGGTCTCGGAAACGACCTCTCCAACCGATGGCTTGGTGAGGTAATGGGTGATGTCGTGGGGCTTGGAACCGGTATCGACCTTGTGAAAGGTCGGGACCACGGTCGATCCGTCCGAGGGTGGGAACATCGGGGCGATGTCGAGCCGGGCGGCGACCAGGTCGTCTTGGGCGGCGAAGTTGTCCCACCGATTCACCACTGCGGGTACGTGGGGAGGCTGGGGCTGCAGCCGTTGATAGATGATGGTTTCCAAACCCAGCGGTGATCCCAGGGTGATCAGCGTGACCGTCTGCCCGGGGGCTAGTTTCTCGGTGGCACGGTGCAGGGCTTCATAGGCGACGACCGAGCCCAGCGAGTGCCCGATGACCAGGCGAGTGTCGGGCCCGATTAGATCGAGCACCTGGTCCTGGGCATACCTTCGGATGCTGTCGTCGGTGAGATACCGGCTGACTTGGGTCAGTGCCCGCCAAACAAACCTGCCGGCGACGGCCATGCCGAAGGGGGCGAACCAACGAATCCTGGTCAGCGCGTTGAGCGCTGGTCGTCCCACGATTCCTTTGGGGCCTTGGGCTTCACCGGCGACGCCGCCGATTTCCTGCAGTTCGTTGGCGGCCTGGGTTCGGTCGTGCGGATCGCGAGCCGCTTGGGCGGCGGCTTCGAGCAAGGCGGTGGCGAGTTCTTCGGTGAGTTCCTCGGCCTCGGGAGTAAGCGGTTCGGTGTTGATGTCGACATCACCGGCACCCTGTGCGTTCGGGTCGAGGAACGGCTTGCCGTAGTAGGCCATTCGGGCATCGATAGCGCCCTTGGCCCCTCCCGACCAAATCCGGGCGGCCAGAGCATCATTGCCGAAATTGCTCACACCGCCCGCCAAAGCGGGAAGCCAGTCCTTCTCCAGAACCTCTGCAGCCAGCTGTTCCTGGGCGATGCCGTGCACGAAAACAACTGTGGCCATATTTCTTCCCCAAGTGAATGCAAATTCTATGTCAAATTTAGCAGCTGGAGCAGGGCCAATCGCGCTGAATGGCTGATTCCAGCCTATGTCCACGCAGTCCGATCGGCCGTGCCGGACGACAGCGACAATGGCCTGCAGTCGGCACGGATATTGCTGTACCGCATAGCTTTTGAATGTCAGCTTTCTCAGTTCCAGTCGTCCCAGAGCGGCAAATCCGGTATCGGTGGACCGGTCACGTATCCCGGGACCAATGCGATCACCATGACGGTGAAAATGGCTAGCGCGGCCACCGCCGCGCCGATCCGCAGTCCGAGCGGCCACTGCAGCTGCTGGGGTGCGACGTTGCAGGACAGCCAGATCAGTCCGGCGGCCAGCGGCGCGAGGAGGAGCGTGAGCGCGCTGGACGCCTGAGCGAATTTAATGATTTCGGGCAGACCGAGGCTCACGCCGTGACTGGTTTTATCGGACGCCGCGAATCCGAAGGCTATGACCACGGTGACCAGCACGGCGGTCATCAGGGCTATCACGAGCCGACCTGCGGTGCGCCCCGCCGCCAGCGCGACAGCGGCCAGTGTCGCCGCGGCTACAGCGATCCACACCGCCGCCAAGTCGTATCGCCAGATACGGTTCGGGTCGCCGGACAAGTCGACCTTCGATCGCAGCACCGCGATGAGCAGTACCCCGAACAGCCCCAGACCGAGACTGAGAGCAGCGACCGCAGCTGTTGAGACGGCTCGCCGCCGGCGGGAGGCCAGGACGACAGCGCCCCACAGGACGGCCAAGATCGCCAACACCGTCGGAAACGCACTGGTACTCAGCGCACTGATCGGATCAGCCCGCAATGTCAGCCACACCAGCTCTGAACCGACGAGGCTGACCAACTCGATGATCGGGAACACCGCACCGGTCAGCGCCAGCACCATGCTGGTTGAGGCCAGCACACACAGTGCGACGCGGCCACGGGTAGGGCCTGGTGCACCGGGGTCAATGACTGCCTGGGCGAAGTCGGCGGCCCACAGCAGATACGCCGCGGTGATGACTGCCGACAACGTCATGGCCGGCAGTTCCTCGCCGGCCGATTCAAACAGTCCGGTGCGTCCGACCGACACCACCACCCCGAGGCTCAAGCCCAGAGCCAACCCGGCGGCGGCCCGAGCCAGGCCGTGGCGGGGGGCCCGACAACCGGCCCAGCGCGCCAGGACCGTACCCACATAGGCGCCGACCATGCCCAGCACCAGCATGCGCGCGGCGCGGGGGGCGTCGGTGGCCGACATCCCCAGGCTGAACAGCAGCTGGACCAGCAGCGGCTCGGCCCAGGTGGCACTGAGTCCGACAGCGAACATCTCCACAGCGTCCAGCCGTCCCAGCGAGTCGGGGTCGGTCACCATCCGGATGCGGGAAGTCGCGGAAGGATGTAGCGAGAACAATCGGCGCAGCCGGGGCTGGTCGGGCTGGGTGGCGACCGCGTCGCACAATGCCTGGCGGGTGGTCGGGTCGGAGCAGGCGGCGACATCGGCGTAGTGCTCGCGGGCCCGCAGCACGGCTGCGCGAATCCAGTACACCAGGATCGCCAGTAGCGCCACACGCGTGACGTACTCGCCGAAGGAGGAGAAGTCACGGCCAACGGCCATGGCGATCAGCGGCAGCACCAGGAGGCCGGCAAGGACGTACCAGACGATGACGGCGTAGTAGGCCAGCGCGACGTCGCGGTGGCGGACATGGGCGAGTTCATGCTGTAGCACGGCATCGAAGGTGGCCGGACGGCGCCGGGCGGCTCCGAGCAGCGCCGGAGCGACGGCCACCCGGTAGCGGCCGGGAAGTCCGTAGGCCAACGCCCGGCTGGAGGTGTCGCCGGGGTTCCACATCATCACCGGCTCGGCGGCCAGGCCCGCTTCGGCGATCAGCCCGCGATAGCGGCTCAACGCCGCGCCGCCGCGGTCAGGCGGAACCGGTCCCCAGCGGTAGCGACGTTGCAGCGCCAGCGGGGCAAGGATGGTCAGTACCGCAGCGGTTCCCAGCACGACCAGCGGCGGCAGCACCAGCCAACGCCACGGCGGGAAGACATTGGCCAGGGTGATCTGCGCACGGGTGGCGAGATAGAGGTAGTTGCCGACAAAAATGGAGCTGGAGGCGACCATCACCACCAGCAGCGCGAAGCGCATCGTCGTTCCGGCCGGATACCGCAACACCTGCGGGGCTACTCGGCTATCAACGTCAAGAACAGCGGTCATGTCAGGGCTCCCCTACGTCAAAGCCGGCGACATCGCGCCGGGACGGGCTGGCACAGATCGGTGGCGTCATCGGTGGTCGGTCTTGAGGGCGGTCAGGTAGGCGGCCGTCGCTTTGGTGCGGCGGTCTTCGGCGCCCATGATGCGGGTGCGGTCGGCCAGGAGTGCTTCCAGATCGGTGATCGCCCCGGCTCGGTCACCGCTCTTGGCGCGCCAGACAGCGAAGTTGTGCCGGGCGGTCAGGGTGTCGGGGTGGTCGGGGCCCAGGGTGCGGGTCAGATCATCGCGAAGGGTGGCGTAGTCGGCCATGGCGCCGGCTGTATCACCGTTCTTGCCGCGCCACATCGCGAGGTTGGTGCGGGTGGACAGAGTGTCGGGGTGGTCAGGACCGAGCACGCGGGCGCGATCACCGACCAGGCCGGCGAGTTCGCTGATGGCAGAGCGGATATCACCGGTCTGGGCGCGCCAGGCCGCGACGGCGGCACGGGTCGCCAGGGTGTCGGGATGGTCGGGTCCGAGGACGCGTTGTTGGTCAGCCAGCAGCGACTGGCTCTCGGTCAGGGCGCCCGGGATGTCGCCGTCGTTGGCACGCACCGTGACGAGGTTCTGGCGGGTGAGCAGGGTTTCCTCCCGGTCGGATCCGAGCACTCGCCGTTCATCGGCCAGCAGGGATTGCAGATCGGCGATGGCCTGGGTGCGCTCTCCGGCCTTGCTCCTGCTGTTGGCGAGGTTAAGTCGGGTGGCGAAGGTGTCCGGATGATCGGCACCGAGCAGCCGCTGCTCATCGCCGACGAGCGCCTCCAATTCCGCTATGGCGGTGAGGAAGTCGCCTGCACGCGCCCGGCACAATGCGAGGTTGTTGCGGGTGGCCAAAGTATCGGGATGTTCGGCGCCCAGAACACGCAGCCGATCGTCTAGTAGTTCGGTGAACTCCGTCACCGCACCCGGGAGATCGCCGCTCTCTGCGCGCCATTCGGCGAGGCGGTGCCGAGCAGTCAAGGTGTAGCAGTCGTCGGTTCCGAGCGTGGCGGTGAACAACGGAAGCCAGCCCTTCCAGCGGTCGCGGTTGTCTGCAGCTCGGGCGGTGTCGAGGGCTTCTAGAAGGCCGACGGCCTGCTCGGGGTGTCCGCTGCCCAGATAGTGACGCGGGCCCAGCGCCACCCAGTAGGTTTCGATCGCCGCCCCAGCGGGCTGACCGGCGGCGCCGGCATGGCAGCGCTCATAGGCCTCGACGAGGCGTTGATGGGCTTGCAGTGCCGGCATGGCGGATTCAAGCCGGGCGGTCAGCAGCGGCTCGACGGCCGCGTGGGCGAGTCCCACTGTCTCACTGGGTGTTCCGGGGTTGCCACGGGTGAGCAGCGCGCCGCATTCGACGAGGACGTCGCGAACCGCGCTGAGCGTCATCTCGCCGTCGGGCGCCAAGGCGGCACACAGAAGCTGGATCGGCAGCAGCGGTCCCGCGCCTGCTGCGGCCACGAGGCTCAGTATGGTGGCCCGCAGTTGCGGGTCGGGCTGAAGGGCTTGGTCGACCCGCACCGTTATCAGCGTGGCCAGATCGTGAACCTGGCTGAGATCGTTTCCGGCCCTGAGTATTTCGACAGCGATGCGCGCGGTCAGCCAGCCTCCCACCGGGGCGGCACCGATCAGCGTCGCCATGGCGGTCTCGTCGAGTTCCAGATTCCACTGCTGCTGGACGGCCTGGCAAATCTCGGCGGCGGTCGGGGCGGCGATCTCGACCGGATCGCCGGATGGGAACTGGCGTTGGCTCGGCAATGGTGTAGCGCTGCCGCCTGCCGAGGTCGCGATGATGCGGACATGGTCGAGCGCCCGGTCGGCCCACAGTGCCCGCGTTGCCTCGCCGATCAGTTCGGCGGCCACCGGGTGCGGCTGGTCCAGACCGTCGATGATCAGCGGAATGATCAGGCCCGGTTCGCGGCAGCGCGCCAGGGGCAGTCTGACCGCAGTGTCAAATGTGCTCAACGTCGTACGGTCGGCATCGGTGAGGTCTGCCGCGACGGCGGTGCTGGCGGCGGCGAACCGGGGCAGTGTCTGAGTTAGTTGGGCGGCCAGTTCGGTAGCGACGGACTCGAGGGTCGAAGTAGGTTCGAGGAATACCGCCGCTCTGATGTATCCGTCGCGGATATTCAGGGTGTCAACGACTTTCGGGCGGATCAGTGCGGCCATCAAGGTTGATTTGCCGCAGCCGGCGGGTCCTGTCACCAGCCGAAATCGGTCCTGGCCGCGGTCTTCGATGGCCAGCAGGGCGGTCCGCACCGATGCGGTGGGCAGCAGTCCGGCGGTAAGTTGGTCGACCAGCCCGGCTAGCGGCCGGCCGCGCACGGCGTCGCGCGAGCGGGCGGCATTGGGTACGAGCCATAGCCCCGGGTCACCGCTGCCGGGGCTGCCCCCGCTGTAGGAGAAGCTTTGCGCCTGGCCACGGCAGTTGGCACTGATCTCGGGCAGTAGATCGGAGCACAGCAGGCTGTCTCCGCGGGTGGACAGCCCGCTGCGGAAGGTGTTCAGGAGCGTCTTGGTGAAGCATCCGTCGTAGGCGCTGCCGGTGCCGGAGGCCACCATGAGTTCGACGCGGCCGCGGTTGCCGGCGAGCACATCGGTCCATCGAGTCGCCGCGCCCTGAACGCCCTCCTGGGCCTGACAGGCATCGACCAGAAGAACCAGCCCGTCCAGGCTCATGCAGTCCTGCAGCTGCTGGCGGATGAACTCCGAAAAGTGAAATGCCCTCTGGGCGTTGGGACGTTCGGCGGGTGCGTCGGTAGCCAGCAGGTAGAAGTCCCGCTCGCCGCGGGCCACCCCATGGCCGATGTAGCTGAGCAACAGTGTGGCCTGGGCGGCATCAGCGGCGATGAACGCCTTTTCCACAGCGTCTTTGAGTTCAGCGTCGGTGGGGTTGAGCAGCGGTTGGCTGACACCGGGAGGCGTGGCACCCCAGCCGGCAGCGGCCAGGTCGCTGTACAGCTGATGGGCCAGGTCGGTGACGAAGGACAGTTCGGGCATTGTCGCGCATTGTGTTCCGATGATCAGCGACATGCGTCCAAGCGAGTTTGGCATGCGATCATCCGCGTCGTCTGGGCGGCGAAGGCCACCTGGCGAGGCCGCGGCGCCGGCGCACGGCGAAAAGGACTGTCACGGCGCTGGGGCGATTCGGCCGGCCACCGCATCGGTGATGATCGTTGCGTCCGGGGCGGTCAGTCCCATGCCTTGACAGGTGCTGCTGACCACGTCGCGTACCGCGGCCCGCAGGTTGGCCGGGACGTTGGCCGGGTTGGGCATGACGTCGGCCACACCGAACACACCCTTGATCCAGTCCACGGCTTGCTGTCCGGAACTCGTCGCAGGAGTGACGAATCCACTCAGATAGCGAACGGTCGCGGTGAGTGCGGCAATCACATACGGCGTCAGCAGAGTAGCGGCCTGGGTGCCGAATCCGAGCATCTCGTCACGGGTCACCGCCTGGGTTCGTGAACCGTGGATCCAGCCCAGTTCGTCAGAGGCGAACAAATCCAGTTCCTCCGGTGCAGCGTCGATGAGCACTTCCCGGGTCAACTGCGCGACCAGGTTCTGCTCCTCATCGGGCGGCAGCACAACCGAACCCATCGGGGTGGTCATTGGTGGCCTCCTTCGAAAGCGGTGTCGACAGTGGGTGTTGTACGCCGTGCAACCCACCACACCCAACGGCTCCGCCGCTCAGCACGGCAACCGCCGAGCACGGATCTGGCCTTCCCTGGGGTGGTAACCGGCGATGTTGGGACGACGGTCGAGTTGCACCGGATAGCCGGATTGGGGCGCGTTGAGGATGATGCCCGGCGCGACGTAGATGCCGACGTGGTGGGCGTCCGCTGCTCCGTAGTAGATCAAGTCTCCCGGTCGCTGCGGCGATCCCGGAGGAACGTCCACCAGCAGTGGTGACCGCACCTGGGCGCCGGTCCAGGTGCCGATGTCACTGTCGATCGTCTGCCAGGCCGCGTGGTAAACCAGTCCGCTGCAGTCGAAGCCGATCCGCTGGTCGTCGCGGTAAGTGGCCGCACCGCCGCAATCGTTGACCAGCGTTCCGGGGCCGGGGCCCTTGATGCCTCTGCCGCCCCAGGCGTAGGACGTCCCCAATTCGGTGGCGGCGTGGCCGAGCAGCTTGAGACCGCGATCACCGACGGCCTCCGGGTCGGGCAGATATCCGCGCTGATTGGCGGGAAACGACGCCAGGTAGCTCTGCCAGGCGGCGTCGCGCTCTGGGCCGGGGCCACCGCAATAGCCCGGTGGGTTGTCGGATACCTGCGGGTTGTTCCAGGAACCCCTCCACACCGCGGGATCGAAGCCCGGGGCCCAATGGGAGCCCGGATCGTTGACGTCGGTGGCGTCCGGGCGCGGCAGCGAGCCCATATCGCGTGGTTGCCCGAAGGCCTCCGCGGATGCGCCGGGCACCGGGAATCCCCCCCAACCACGTTGGCCCAAGACAGCTTTGGCGCGCCCGAGATAAGCCTGGCGCTGATCGAGGCCGTTGAGGCCGCCGTTGATCGCCCGGGTCACCGCGACCACATCGTCGCGGTCGGCCATGGTGTTGATCTTGTTGCGCTTCCAGTACTCGCAGGCGATCTTCAGCGAGAGCACCGGGTCGGCGGCCCGGCCCGGGTCGCTCTCCAGGTCGACACCGAGTGCCTTGCCGTAGTCGCGATAGTTGTTGCGACCGGTCAACTGCAGAAGGCCACGGCCCTTGTACCGCGGCCCGTCGCCGGGCTGGGTGTTACCCAGATTTTCGCGGCCTTCGTAGGCCCAGCCGTCGGCGTACTCGACGGTGGTGTTGAACTGATCGGATTCGTGGCAGATCTGGGCCAGGAAATGTGCGGCGCGCAGAAACGTGTTGATCTTGTAGCTCTCCAGGGTCGCCTGAAGGACTGGACCGACCTGCTCGATGATCTCCCGCTGACGGGGTTTGCCACTGGCGACCACCAGCGCCCACAGCATCGAGGCGTTCAGCGGAACCGTGACTTTCCCGGAATCCCAGCCTTTGGGCAGTTGCCAGCCGTCCTTGATGACCGCGTTCCATTCGGGCTTGCCGATGCACCCGTAACCGATGCCGGCCGTGGGTTGCCACTTCTTCTCCAGCTGTAGCGTCATGGCGGCCTGCCGGGTGTTGCCGTCGTTCCACCTCTGGGTCACCGGCAGCCCGAGCGCTTTCTGCCACCGACCCAGGCCCTCCCGCCACTCCGGCTTCTCGCCGGGGAACTCTCCGGAGACGCAGTTGTCGGGGCCGTCAATGGGCCCGAAGACGTATCCGGGCGGCAGTGGGAACGCCTTCGCCGAGGACTTGGCCGGCTGGTCCCAGTCGGCGGGAAGCCACCAGCCTTCCTTGAATACGGCGTCCCACTCCCCTTTGTGGATGGTGCCGTAGCCGACACCCGGTGTCGGCGGCCACTGCTTCTGATGCTGCAGGACTTCGGCGGCTCTCGGCGTCTTGCCGTCGTTCCACTTCTGCGTGACGGGCAGTCCCAGGGCTTGTTGCCAGTGGCCCAGGGCTGCACGCCACTGCACCGGCTCCCCCGGGTACTCACCGGAGACGCTGTTGTCCGGGCCGTCCAACGGCCCGAAGAAGAAGTCGCCGGGCAACGGGAATTCCTCAGGGGCGTGGGCAGGTTGGCGATCCCAACCCTTGGGCAGCCGCCAGCCCTGCTTGATCACCGCGTCCCATTCGCGCTGCGAGATACACCCGTACCCGAAGCTGGGGTTGGGCTTCCACCCCTTCTGATGCTGCAGCACCGAGGCGGCCATCGGGGTCTTGCCGTCGTTCCATTTCCGGGTGACGGGCAGTCCCAGCGCGGCCTGCCAGCGCCCCAGCCCGGCGGTCCACTCGGCTCGTTCACCCGGATAGGCCCCGGAGACACAGTTATCGGGACCTTCCAGCGGCCCGTAGAAGAATCCCTGTGGCAGAGGGAATTCCAGGGTGGACGCCGGTGAAGTGTGCGGCGTCGGCGGACCGGACGGAGCCTCTGTGCCTGCCGGGCCGGGATAGGCCGGGTTCACCAGCCAACGGCTCTCCGGGTCGACCTTGGCGGCCTGCCCGCCCTGATTGAAGACGTAAGGCCATGCCGACACGTGCAGGTGCGGGTCGACCCAGCCGTTGTGCGCTTTGTCGGGATTGATGTGGGCGATCCGCTGGCCCGCCCGTACATGGGCGCCAAGCCCGACCTCGCGGACGATGTGACCGTATTCCAGTGCGCCGCCGCCCTCGGAGTCCTCGGAGTCGACGACCAGCCAGCCGGCCGGGTCCGGGCCGCCGTACCCCTCGGCCGGCCCGGCCTGGATGACGGTGCCGCTCTGGATGGCGTAGACAGGCTTGTCCGCCGAACCACCGGGCCAGCCGAAATCGACGCCGGTGTGCACCTCGCTTCCTCGCGGCCCGAAGTGAGAGGTGATCTCCATGCCGCGCTCCAACGGCCAGTAGCGCAGCGGACCCGCGGGGACGGTGGCCGGCGGGTTGCCGACCGGCCCGAGCGGCCTGTCCTCGAGGGCATTCCACGTAATTGAAGCGACGACGCCATCGGGTTTCAGACCGCTGCCGGTTTGGAACGCCTTGACCGCCAGTTCGGTGGCGGGACCGAAGTGCTGATCGACGCCGATGTCGAAACCGCGCTGGCGGAGCATGGTTTGGAGTCGCCCGACAGCATCGCCGCGCGCACCCAGAGCCAGTACCGGCCGGGTGTCCGGCTCCTGCCCGTGGCGGACCAATTGCTCGATGCGAGCCAGCTCGGCCTTGGCCAAGTTCAGATACTGCCGCCGAGAGTCCAACCCGTTGAGTCCGCCGTTGATCTTGAAGGTGACGGCCTCGAGGTTGTCGTTGTCGGCATCGGCGTTGATGTCGCGGCGCTTCCAGTACTCGCAGGCGATGGCCAACGACAGCGCCGGGTCGGCCGCGCGCTCGGGACAACCCTCCAGATCCACGCCGAGGGCCTGACCATAGGTGCGGTAGTTGCTGCGCCCCGTGAGCTGGAGCAACCCGCGGCCTTTGTACCGTGGACCGTCACCCTGTTGGGTGTTACCCAGATCGTCGCGGCCCTCGTATGACCAGCCGTCGGCATACTCGTCGGTGGTGGCGAATCCGTCGGACTCATGGCAGATCTGGGCCAGGAAATGCGCAATACGCATCCGTGACGTGATGTCGTAACGCTGCAAAGTCTGCTGCAGAAGGGCACCGACCGCGTCGACGATGTCCGATTGCCGCCGACGAACCTCTGGGTCGTTGGCACATGGAGCAATAGCGCGCAGCACATGCGCATCGATCGGCAGCATCGCTTGATCCCCGAATTGTGAATCTTTAGGCGGCATCTCAGTCCTCACCCCGTGACATCTATGTCAGGCCTCTTCCCATGCTGGCTCATTACGGTCCGCCGACCAAGGTGTGCCGCTTTTTTCATGACCAAAGTCCCTGAGACGGCTAACCAGAGGACCCTTCTCGGCGGCTGGTGCCGAGCGGTCTACTGACATGCACCAACGCCGAGGAAGCGAGTGATATGGCTCTGCCCTACCAGCTGGGGTCGACAGGTCCGGAGATCGAGTACTGGCACGCGTGGTTTCAGCGCATGTACCGGGCCTACGCTCCGGAAAAGGACGCCTACTTCAGCGACGAAGACGCGGTCGCGGTCAAGGAAATGCAGCGTCGTCTCAAGATGCCGGAGACGGGCGTGTTCGATGCCGCCACCGCAGAGCGCACCCATTACGTTCCGCCGGCACCTGGTCTGCAGCCCATCATGTTCACCGTCGAGGGACACAAGTCGGACATGTTCCGGGGTCCGGTCGCCGACACCGCCGCCGCACTCGAATCCGAAGGCCTCTGCCACCACCAGCCGATCGGCTACAACAACGGCTGCATTCCGTTCGACAATGCCAGCGGAGTTAAAGAACTGGCCCGGCTGGTCGGCGCACCGTTCATGGACAACCTCGTGCCTTTCCCCCAGGGCACCCCTTGGGCGCTGGCGGGGTTCTCTCAGGGCGGCATCGTGGTCAGCGATTTCTACTTCGACTACCTGGCGCCCGGCAAGCCACTGGACTGGCGAACGCCCGACCTCAAAGCCGTTCTGACATATGGCAATCCATGTCGTCAGACCGACAGCATCGCCACGTGGGCGCGGTCGTTGATCACCACTCCCGGGACGCATGGTCTGGACCCCAAGCGCCGTTTCGGTACGTCGGAGTTCCCGAAGAAGCCCGACTACTGGGTGGACGTGTATCGAGAAGGCGACATTTTCGCCGAGAACGCCGATGACAAAGCCAGCCTGATGAAGGCGGCGGTCTACCAGGCAGTGGCGCGCGGCGACGGCTTCTCCAACGCATATTCCCTGGCTGCGCAACTGTCCCGGCTCTTCGACCAGCCGGTGGAGACGGTGCTCGGAATCATCCTGGCGTGCGTCAGCGGATTGGCCTTCGCCGGCGACCAGCGCAATCCCCACTACATGCCCTACGACATCAGGGGCGGCATCGACTGGATGCGTGACCGCCTCCTCACCGGCAAACGGGCTGCAACACCGCTACCGTCGCCCCTCTGAGAGCAACCGGCTCCACTACGTTCATGGCTATGACCCTGCGGCCTGGCGTCTTTCTCTCGGTCGCACTCGTCGCCGCGACCGGGTCGGGCTGTTACCGGAGCGCTCCTCAACCCGGTTCGCGGCCCACAAGTGAGGTTGCCACCTCCAGCGCCGCCAACCCGGGTGTTGAGCGATGCGAGCCACAAGACGGCCGACGGATCGAGATCCACGCCGGCACCATCAGCTGCGCGCAGGCGTATTCGACTGCGGCGTCCTATGACCTGCAGGGCGAGAAATACCAGGAAATCGGCTTGTTCAACTGCTACACCGGAACCGCGCAGACCGCGCCGATGCTTCTCGTCTGCTCTTCCGGCGGAGTCGAATTCTCGGTTTTCCGAGCCTAGGTATCAGAGCAACCAGGCCGGCCGCCATGGAGCCGACCTGGGACTTTCGGCCTTTCCTGCCGGCAACCAATGCCGCAACCTCTCGCCGCGTTCTACCCTCGGGTATTGACTCCTGCCGATGTCGGCCGAGGGGATCAAGGGGGTGCCGGAACCGCATGACGACTACCGCCGGCGAGTCGGATTCATCGCCCGACGGGCAGTGGCAACCATGTGGCCACAGCGGCCCGGTGTGCCCGTGCGTGCAGACCGTTCTCACCATCGAACCGTTGGACTTCAACCTCCTCGGCAACACCATGGTGCGCAACTTCGGGGGCGCCATCACGACGGGACGAGGTGTGGTGCCCGTGGAGTATCCGGCATCGTTGGACCCCCGTTCGATCGACCGCGGCGTCGAGGCTCTCGACCAGTGTCTGCACAACACACCGGGCAGGGTTCTGGTTTTCGCGCATTCGCAGGGCGCACAGGTGGTTTCGCGGTGGCTGCGCGTTCATGCGGCCGACCCGGGCGCCCCTGATCCGGGCCGGGTCTCGTTCCTGCTGATCGGCAATCCGCTGAGGAAGTACGGCGGCGCGGGGATAGGACAACCGGAGGTGGACGGCAATCCCGGATTGCCCACGCCTAACGACACGCGATACCGCGTCACCGACGTCAAGTTGCAGTACGACGGCTGGGCCGATGCGCCGAGCATGTCGGGAGAGTTGGCCGAAGCCAACGCGCGGCAGGACCGCTTCGGCATCAACGGCAAATCCGCCATTCACGCACTGGGCTACCGCACCGCCGACCTCGACGACCCCGACCGGAAGACCTACACAGAGGGAACCACGGAGTACGTGATGCTGCCCCATAAGCCACTGCTGCCACTGGTGCCCGAACAGTGGATTGAAGCGTCCTACAACCGACCGGAACACTGAGGGGAGATTGACACGATGTCCTACATCGACCGCATCGACAGCCCGGGGCCGAAGAAGCTGCTCGCGCTCGACGGCGGCGGCATCCGTGGGGTGATCTCGCTGGAAGTACTGCAGCGGGTGGAGTCGATGCTCGCTCAGTACACAGGTGCGGGTGAGGATTTCGTTCTCGCCGATTATTTCGACTATATCGGCGGCACCAGCACCGGTGCGGTGATCGCCGCCGGCCTGTCCAAGGGTCTGCGCGTCAGCGAACTGCTGGAGCTCTACGTCGCGCGCGGACGCGAGATGTTCGACAAGGCGACCCTGCTGCACCAGTTGCGCTATCGATACGAGACGGACCGCCTGCGGGGGCTGTTGCAGGAGGTCCTGGGTGCGACGACGACCTTCGGCAGTACGGACCTGAAGACATTGCTGCTCATGGTGTTACGGAATGCCACCACCGATTCCCCCTGGCCGCTGAGCAACAATCCGCGAGCGCGATTCAACGATCCCGCTCTGGACGACAACAACCTGGCTCTGCCGCTGTGGCAACTGGTGCGGGCCAGCACAGCGGCCCCGGTGTATTTCGCCCCGGAGACCATCAGCCTCGGCGAGCACGATTTCGTGTTCGTCGACGGCGGGGTGACGATGTACAACAATCCCGCCTTCCAGCTGTTCCTCCAGGCCGCATTGCCGCAGTACCGGTTGGGCTGGAAGACAGGCGAATCCGACTTACTCGTGGTGTCGGTTGGCACCGGTCTGAGCCCCAAAGCCGACGACCACCTGCGCCCCGGGGAGATGAACCTGCTGTTCAACATCGGCACTGTACCGGCGGCCCTGATGTACGCCGCACTGAACGAACAGGATCTGTTGTGCCGGGTGTTCGGCCGATGCCGCCACGGCTCCGCCATCGACCGGGAGGTGGGCGATCTCATGGAGGGTCCCGGACTGCTGGAGCGGCGGCTGTTCAGCTATGTGCGGTACAACGCCGAACTCTCCCGAGCCGGATTGGATGCTCTCGGACTGCCTGGCATCGAACCGGAGGACGTGCAGAAGATGGACTCCGTCGACCACATCGCGGACCTGCAACGAGTCGGCCGGGCCGCTGCACAACAGGTGGCACCGCACCACTTCGCGGGTTTCTTGGATACAACGTCGTGACAACGGCTTTCGTCATGGACCTTGGTGGCGGACGCACCGCGACCGCGGTGACGGTGACCGACACCGGGCAACTCCCCTGCGCCATGGACGAACTGGGCCTGCCCCACCACCCGGCCGTCGTCGTTGTCGGTGGCGCGGGCGGCCTCGACGGCGACGACATCAGCCGGCTGCGGATCCTGTTCACCTCGGCGATCGTGCCGGTGATGCGGGAGCATGGTGCAGCCGGTGTGGACGGCGGCACCGATTCGGGGGTGATGCGGCTGCTGGGGCAGGCCCGCTCCGCGGCGGGGGCAGGCTTCCCCCTGCTCGGGGTCGTCGCCGAAGGGACGGTCCAGATGCCGGGAGAGGCCCCCGTCGGTGAAACGGCGCCGCTGGAACCCAACCACAGCCACTTCCTGCTCGTTCCCGGAAACGAGTGGGGTGCCGAATCGCCCTGGATCGCCGAGACCGCAACGGTTCTCGCCGGGGCCCGAGCCTCGATCACCATCCTGATCAACGGCGGCCAAATCGCGTTCGACGATGTGCAACGCAGCCTCGACGCGGGGCGTCGGGTCATCGTCGCCGCCGGTTCGGGGCGCACCGCCGACACCATCGCCGCCGCGATCGACGGTACCGGCAGCGACCAGCGGGCCGCGGCGATGGCCGCCACCGGGCTGATCAGTGCTGTGCCGTGCGCCGATCCGGCGGCGATGGCGGCGGCCGTCGGCGCCGCGCTGCGGGGAGGAGAGAGATGACCGACCCTAACCCCAAGGACCACAACGATACTGGTCCGTTGTGCTTCGTGCTGATGCCGTTCGGCACCAAGCACGACCCAGCTGGCGGGCCGGATATCGACTTCAACCGGATCTACTTCGAGGCGATCGAACCGGGGGTCAGAGACGCAGGCATGGTGCCGATCCGCGCCGACGAGGAACAACTGGGCGGCATCATCCACAAAGCGATGTTCGACCGCCTGCTGCGCTGCGAGTACGCGGTGGCCGACCTGACCACGAGCAACCCCAACGTGATGTACGAACTCGGTGTGCGCCATGCGGCCCGACCGCGGACCACGCTGACGATCTATGCGGCATCGACGCCGCTGCCCTTCGACGTCAACCACCTTCGCACCCAGCCCTACCACCTGTCGGACAACAACATGCTCTCCGACGTCGACGCCCGCACGCTGCGTCACGACATCGCGGTGCATCTGCGCCAATTGCGAGAACGCGCCGATCACGACAAGTTCGTCGACAGCCCGCTGTTCCAGCTCATCAGCCAGTGGAGCCCGGAGCCGCTGGCGGTCGACCCCAGCGAGTTCTCCCCGGAGAGCGTCAAAGAGATCGAAGCGATCAAACGGCAGGTCCGGGTGATCCGCAGCAGCTGCAGTGACACCGAGCGTCGCGACGCCATGCTGAGCGAGCTCGCCACGATCCGCGACACCGCCCTTTCGCACCAGACCCTCGACGTCGCGCTGCTCAGCGAGATCATGCAGGCCTACCGGGCGCTGGAGTCCTGGTCGGACATGATCACCCTTTACGACAGGATGCCGGAGATCCTGAAGCGCCAGGTCAAGGAGCGTCAACTGCTCGCGTTCGCCTACAACCGGCGGGCCGATGCCGACGACGGCCAGCCCGACGACAGGGCGAAAGCCCTGACCATCCTGGAGGAACTGCAGGACGAGCAGGGCTTCGACCCGGAGACCTCTGGATTGATCGGGCGAATCTACAAGAGCCGCTGGCGCAAGGCACTGAAGGCCAAGGACACTGCGCGGGCGGAGAGGTTCCTGGACAAGGCTATCGACGCCTACGTACACGGTTTCGAGGCCGACTGGCGGGACTACTACCCGGGCATCAACGCCATCACCCTGCTGGAGGCCAAGGGCGACAAGGACGCACTAGCACTGCGCAACCGGCTGCTGCCGGTTGTGCGTTTCGCCGCCGAACGCAAACTGCGTGGGGACAACCACTCGTATTGGGATGACGCGACCATCCTGGAACTCGCCGTGCACGCCGGCGACACCGGGGCGGCCGAGGACGCGATGGATGACGTGCTGTCCAGCTCTGAGGAGAACTGGCAACTCGACTCCACCGCGGACAATCTGCAAATCGTCGCCGACATGCGCACCAGCCGGGGCGAAAACGTCTCGTGGATAACGGCTTTGGTCGACAGGCTGCGTCAGTCAGCCCGGTGAATCAGGGGTCCAGTTCGGCCCGCGGCTGACCGCGATCCTGTGCAGCCGTGCGCCAGGGGTCTGCGCCGGAATGAAAGTACCGAAGTCGATCTCGATGGCCAAGCGTCCGTCGTCTGACATTCCTTTGAACGTTATCGGCATCACCGAGCCGGAGAACGGGACGAACTGGAATGCGCCGTCGTACACGGCCTCGATGTCGGCGCCGGTCATGTCCCAGCTCAGGCCGACCGGCAGCCGGCCCGGATAGGCCTGGAACTGGCCGTCGGAGTTGTACAACTCAACCGATCCGATCGTGCTGTCCGCCCACGGTATGAGCTTGAATCCGCCGGCGAGATTGACCGCCTCGTCGGCGGTGTAGATGCCGATGACGTTGTCCCCCAACGGGACTCCGGCTTGCCGGCCGACCCCGCCGGTGTAGCGGGCCAGATCAGGGTCGTTGAAGGCATTCCTGCCCAACGCCCATTCCCAGATCTCTCCCGGCGGCGTCATGGTGCGCCATCCCGGCTCAACGTCCCCTGGATGGTCATATTGCGCTGCTTTTCGGCCGAGTAGTAGGTGGAACTGAAGGAAATGGTTCCATCCTCCTGGGGAATCAACGTGATCTGTGAACGCGAGCACGGTCCGGAGTCCACCGTCTCGGTGACATAGCGGACTCCGCCCCGTGCGGAACCGCTTTGGGTCCAGGTGCACTGGCAGGGGATCTCCGGATAGCTCACCGTCGCAGACAGCGGCGGGCCATCGTTGATGTCGGCGACGAGTTCCAGGGTCTGATCGCCGAAGACGCGGCCGGACCACCGGCCGGTCAGCGATGCCGGTTTGTCCGTCGCGGGTGCAGCCGGTGTGGATACGGCGGGCGAACCGCTGGTGGCCGGCGGTGTGCTGTCACCACCGCCCCGGGTGAGGAGGAACCCGACCACCCCGGCAGCCGCGAGCAGGCCCACCGCACCGATACCGAGCACGCCTTTGGAGATGCCTGCCGAGTGGGCGGCGGCCGCGACGGGCTTCGGCGCAGGGCTCCCGCCACCCGCCGACGGAAGCGCGGCGATGCCCAGCTTCTCCAGGCTCTGGGCGATATCGGCGTACAGATCGTCGCGCTTGCTGAAGGTCTCCAGCACGTAGCGGGCGCCGCGAGCCTCCTCCGGATCGGCCGAATCAAGCGCCGGCTCCAGCCGGACGAGGATCTCGCGCTGCTGGTCATGGGTGAGCGGTTCGGACTGATTGACGTGATCGATGAGATCGGTCAGGTATGACAGCGGCGCCGACGGAGCTTGCGGCAGCGGGTTTGGCACCGGCTCGGCGGGCGGGAGATTGCCCAGCGCACCGGCGAGCGCGAACGCCGCCTCGCGAGCGGATGTCGAGTAAGGGGTGATCTGACGCGTCGACAAGGCGCGGGGCAGGGCGTCGGGCAGCGGGCCGAGGGCCAGCGGCAGCACCGGCTTGTTCAGCGCCGACGCCCACTCCAATTCCCGCCGGCAGGCAACGGAATTGAGCGATTGCACCGAAACCGCAGTCACGAACACGTCGGAGTCGGCGATGCGCTGCAGGATTTCGTCCCACCACTTCTGGCCGCCGCGCAGCGATGAATCCAGCCAGGTCTCGTAGCCCAGCGACTCCAGATCACGCACCAAAGACTCGATGTCAGGCTTGTTCTCGCGCGCATAGGAGATGAAAAGCCGTCGCATCGCTCTCCCCCTGAACCTGGATACCTGTCCTGAAAAGACTAGTAGCTACTGGGAAACTTCGGCCGCCTTGACTTGCCAGCCCTGCGGCAATCGCCAGCCGTCCTTCAGCACCGCATTCCACTCGGGCAGGCCGATGCAGCCGTAGCCGATGCCCGGCGTGGCCGGCAACCCCAGGCTGCGCTGCAGGGTGGTCGCGGCGTTGGGGGTGCGGCCGTCGTTCCACTTCTTGGTGACCGGCAACCCCAGCGCCGCCTGCCAGCGCCCCAGCCCGTCGCGCCAGGCCTGCGGCTCGCCGGGGTACTCGCCGGAGACGCTGTTGTCCGGTCCGTCCAGCGGGCCGTAGAAATAGCCCGCCGGCAGCGGAAAGGCCGTCGGATCCGGCCCAGGTTCGGACGGGTTGCGCAACCACCGGCTGCGCGGATTGACCTTGCCGTCCTGGCCGTAGGCGTAGGGCCAGGCCGACAAATGCAGATGCGGCGCCACTCCCCCGTTGGTCTTGCGCTTGGGATTGACCCGGGCGATCCGCTGACCGGCCGTCACACGATCGCCGTAGTTGACCTCGCGGATGATGTGTCCGTACTCCAGGCACCCGCCGCCGTCGGCGTCGGTGGAGTCGATCACCAGCCAGCCCGCCGGGTCCGGCCCGCCGTACCCCTGCGCCGCACCGGAGTAGATGACGGTGCCCGCCTGCACCGCGTACACCGGTTTGTTGCCGGAGCCGCCGGGCCAGCCGAAGTCGATGCCGTAGTGAAAGCCGCCCGGGCGCGGCCCGTACTCGGAGGTGACGATCCGGCCGCGCTCCATCGGCCAGTACCGTTTCGGGCTCGGGGCGACCGCGGCCGTCGTGGGTTCGATTGTGACGCTGCGCTGTTCGAGTGCGTCCCAGGTCGGGGCGTCGACGATACCGTCGGCCTCCAGTCCGTTCTCGCGCTGTGCGGTGATAACCGCCAACTCGGTGACCCCGCCGAAGTACTGGTCGATGACGACGGCGAAGCCGATTCCGCGGAGCAGCGTCTGCAGCCGGGTCACGTCCGCACCCTGCGACCCGCGGGCCAGCACCGGCCGGCCGTCGGACGCCTCGATCTGGCGGGTCAGCCGTTCGGTGCGGGCCAGCTCGGTCTTGGCATCTTTGAGGTAGTGCCGCCGCGACCACAGCCCGCCCAGGCCGCCGCTGACGCTACGGGTGACGGCCACCACGTCGTCGTTGTCGGCGTCGACGTTGATGCCGCGGGTCTGCCAGAACTGGCAGGCGGTGGCCAGCGCGACGGCGGGCTCGGGGTCGCAGCCGGGGACACCGCCCCACAGCAGACCGCCGGCGTTGGTGAAGGCGTGCGACTCCCGGCAGGCCTGGGCCACGAAATGCGCGATCCGCAGCCTGCTGGTGATGTCGTGGCTGCTCAGCGTCTCCTGGAGCACCGCGCCGAGCGCTTCGATGACGTCGGCCTGGTGGAGTCGGGCCTTACGGGCCTTGAGGTGGGGCGCGACGGCGCGCAGCAGCTGGGCATCGATGGGCAGCATCGTCGGGTGTCCTTCCCGGTGTCGGCGTCTGGTTGCAGTTAACAACCGTCCGGGTCCGGCGAGCAGGAATTCTCCGGAAGTGGCGGCCTCGTTGTGTGCGGTTGCTGGGGTATTCCTGAAAATAAATCGAACCTGTTCGGTTGTCGGACCGCTTGCCTATTGTTGATAGCGAATAGGTCCACGACAGCCAGGAGACACACCGCCATGCCGCTTCCCTACAAGCTCGGATCGAACGGTCCGGAGATCGAATACTGGCAGTCCTGGTTCAAGCGTAAGTTCGCCGCCTACGCGCCGCCGAAGGACGGCTACTACGGCAACGAGGACGCCGCCGCGGTCACGGAGATGCAGCGGCGCTACGGCATGTCGCAGACCGGCATCTTCGACGACGCGACGGCTAACCGGGCCGGTTACGTTCCGCCGGCGCCCAACCTGCGGCCGATCATGTTCACCGTCGAGGGACATCTGTCGAACATGTTCGCCGGACCCGTCGCCGACACCGCCACGCAGCTGGAGAAGGAAAGCGTCTGCTACCACCAGCCGATCGGCTACAACAACGGCCCGGTCCCGTTCGACAACAACAGCGGTGTGCGTGAACTGGCCCGGCTCATCGGCTCGCAGTTCATGGACAACCTCATCCCCTTCCCCACCGGCACCCCGTGGTCGCTCGGCGGGTTCTCCCAGGGTGCCATCGTCGTCAGCGATTTCTACATCGACTACCTGGCGCCCGGGAGGCCACTGGCCTGGCGGACCCCCGACCTCAAAGGTGTTCTGGCCTACGGCAATCCGTGCCGGCAGACCGACAGCATCGCCGAGTGGGCGACGTCGTGGGTAAGCCAGACCGGCACCCACGGGCTCGACCCGCTGCGCCGCTTCGGGTTGCCGGGCTACCCGCGCAAGCCCGATAACTGGAAAGACGTCTACCGCGCGGGCGACATCTACGCCGAGAACGGCGATGACGAGGCAAGCCAGATGCGGGCGGCGGTGTACCAGGCTGTGGCGCGCGGCGATTTCTGGTCCAACCCCTATTCCCTGGCCGCCCAGCTCGCCGGATTCTTCAACCAGCCGGTGGAGACGGTGATGGGCATCATCCAGGCGCTGGTCAGCGGCGTCGCGTTCCTCGGCGACAAGCCCAACCCGCACTACTCCCCGTATGACCTGCGCGGCGGCATCGACTGGATGCGCGGCCGGCTCAAGTCGTTCGTCGGGCCGCCGCCCAACCGCGCGGCGACCTGCTGGACGGAGGAGATGGGGCCTGATCTTGAGATGTCGCCGCACGCGGCGATGGTGGAGTCCGAGAGGGCCGCCGTGGCATCGGGCACTGCGAACTTCGCGAGTGACGTCACGAGCTCGGACGACGCCGGAAAGCACGCGGTCGGTGAGGGCAGCGTCCAGGTGACGTATGTGAACAACGCGATCGGCGACGGTGAGGCGAGCAAGGCCGACAAGAGCGACACGGTGCCGGACGACCAGCAGATGTGAGTGTGGGGTCGGTCATTGCCGACACAACAGACGGAAGGTTTTACTGGGCCGTTACAGGGAATAGATTACTTCTCGGGGTACTCACGCGATGTTACGGACCGGAATATGCCTGGTTTGACAAGCCTTCTCAACGAAGACTGCATCGCCGTCGACGTCGACGCGGTTACCTGGGAGGACGCCGTGCGGGCGGCCGGAGGCCTGCTGGAACAAACGGGGATCGCCGGTCCGGCCTACACCGCGGCGATGGTCGACAACGTCGAGACCAACGGGCCCTACATTGTGGTGGCACCCGGCTTCGCCTTCGCCCACGCCCGGCCGTCGGAGGCCCGAAGATTCCGGCACCGGCGGGCGCTCCGACTCCCCCTCCCCCGCCGGAGTAGCCAACGACGATTCGCGCCCGCCTCGACAGCGACAACCCGCTACCCGCTGTTGCGCAGCGCCGACGCCAGCCCACTCATCGTCAAAAGGATTCCCAGCTTGACGGATTCGTCGTCCTCGCCGCCGCGGTAGCGGCGCAGCAGTTCCACCTGCAGGTGGTTCAGCGGCTCCAGGTAGGGGAACCGGTTGAACACCGAGCGGGCCAGGGACGGGTTGTCGGCCAGCAGGTCGTCGTGGCCGGTGACGAGATGGTGCATGGCGATGGTGCGCTCGTGCTCGGCGCGGATCATTCCGAAGACCCGCTCGCGCAGGTCGGTATCGGCCACCAGGTCGGCGTACCGGGCGGCTAAGCCCATGTCGGACTTGGCCAGCACCTGGGCCATGTTGGACAGCACGGTGCGGAAGAACGGCCACCGTTCGTAGAGGTCGCGCAACTCGGCCACCCGCTGGTCGCGGTCACCGGCGGCGATCCAGCCCTCGATGGCGCTGCCCGTGCCGTACCAGCCGGGCAGCATCACCCGGCACTGGCTCCAAGCCAGCACCCACGGGATGGCCCTTAAGTCGGAGATTTTCGTGGTGGCCTTGCGCGAGGTCGGCCGGCTGCCGATGTTGAGCGCCCCGATCTCGCTGACCGGGGTGGACTGCTCGAAGTACTGCACGAATCCCGCTGTGTGGTGCACCAATTCGGCGTAGGCCTGCTGGGCGCGGGCGGCCAGGTCGTCGAGTACCGCGTACGCCGGGCCGGCGGCATCGCCCAGGCCCTCGACGTCGAGCAGGGTCGATTCCAGCGTCGCGGCAATCAGGCTTTCCAGATTACGATGCGCGATGCGGGGTTCGGCGTACTTGGCGGCGATCACCTCGCCCTGCTCGGTCAGCCGCAGCGAGCCGTTGACCGCCCCGGGCGGCTGGGCCAGGATCGCGTCATAGCTGGGGCCTCCCCCGCGCCCGACCGTGCCGCCGCGACCGTGGAAGAGCCGCAACCGAATTCCGGTGCGACGCGCCGCATCCACCAGTTCCAGCTCGGCCCGGTACAGCGCCCAGTTCGCGGCCAGGTAGCCGCCGTCCTTGTTGGAGTCCGAATAGCCCAGCATCACCTCCTGGGCGCCGCCGCGGGCGTCGACCATGGCCCGGTACACCGGCACGGCCAGCGCCGCCTCCAGGATGGCCGCGCCGCGCTGCAGGTCGTCGATGGTCTCGAACAGCGGCACGATGCCCACCGGGGCGTGCGGCGCGCCGGAAAGGTCAAGCAGCCCAGCCTCTTTGAGCAGCAGCGCTGCTTCCAGCAAATCGGAGACGGATTTGCACATGGAGATGATGTAGGTGGGCACCGCCTCGGGGCCCAGGGTACGCACGGCGCGGGCCGCGGCGGCGACGATGTCGAGCTCCTTGCGGGCCAACTCCGAGAGCTCCGCGCTCTCGCTGACCAGCGGCCGGCGGGTGGAGAGCTCGGCCACCAGCAGCGCCACCCGCTCGTCTTCGCCCAGCGCGGCGTAGTCGGGGTGCACCCCGGCCCAGGCCAGCAGCTCGGCCACCACCTGCTCGTGCATCTCGGAGTTCTGCCGCATGTCTAGGCCGCACAGGTGAAAACCGAAGGCGTCCAGGGCTTCCCGCAGGCGGGCCAACCGGTCGTCGGCCAGCAGGGCGCTACCGTGGGCACGCAGTGAGGCGTCGATGACATCGAGGTCGGCGGCCATCTCCCCCGGCGTCGCATAGGCCGGCAGGCCCAGGTCGACGGTATGTTCGGGCGTCCGGTCCAGGATGGCGGCGGCAGTGGCCGTCAGCCGGGCGCGCACCACCCGGATGGCGCGGCGGTACGGCTCGTCGGTGCGGGCCTGGTCGCTGCAGGGCTCGCCCAGCTGGGCCAGGGCGTCGTCGATGCCGACCAGCCGCACCGACAAGGAAAGCTCCTGCTCCAGCAGGTGCAGCTGGTCGAAGTAGTGGGTCAGCGCTGTGTAGGCGGCACTGCCGGTGGCCAGGGCCACCACGTCGGCGGTGACGTTGGGGTTGCCGTCGCGGTCGCCGCCGATCCAGGAGCCGGGCCGCAGGATGGGGCGTTCCAGTAGTTGCGCGCCGGGCCAGCGGGAGCGCAGGGCGTGGCGTACTGAGGCGTTGACCTTGGGGACGGCCTCGAAGAAGGACGCCGGGTAGTAGCGCAGGCCGGACTCGATCTCGTCGGGAACCTTCAAGCGGGACAACCGGATCAGCGCGGTCTGCCAGAGGGTGAGGATCTGGCGGCGCAACTCGTCTTCGATGGGGCGGCCGTCGTCGGTCTCGGTGTGGCCGTGCATGTGCAGGCGCATCAGCCCGGTGATGCGGTTCTGGGTGTCGAAGATGGTGCGACGACGGGTCTCGGTGGGGTGGGCAGTGATGACCGGGGACACCAGCGCCCCGCGCAGGGCGTCGGTCACGTCGTGGGCGGTCAGCCCGGCGGCGTCGAGCTTGCGGTAGGTGGCGGCCAGGGTGCTGTCGCGCGGGGGCTCGCCGGCGGCCAGGTGGACCTCGCGGCGGCGTTCGCGGTGGATGTCCTCGGCGACGTTGGCCAGCAGGGCGAAGGTGGAGAACGCCCGGATCACCGGGATGGCCAGGTGGATGTCGACGCCGTGGAACAACTCGGCGAGCTGGGCGCGGTCGATCTCGGAGCGACGGACCCGGAAGGACTCCACCCGGGCGCGCTCGACGAGGTCGAACGCCTGCTCGCCGTTGTGTTCGCGGACGGTGTCGCCGAGCATGGCGCCGAGCAGGCGGATGTCGGCGCGCATGGGCTCGGTGGCTTCGCGACCGATCTTGGTGCGGTGGACTTCGCCGATGGGCTCCAGGGAGGTGTCGGTCATGGGTTGATTATCGTCGTCGCCGGCCGGCGCGCTCGGCGAACGCGTCGAGGGCGGCCAGCACCTCCGGCGAACGCCACACCCGGTTGCGGGGTCCGCTGGTCGCCTCGACGATGATTCCCGCCGTGGTGAGCGGGTTGAGGTAGCGGTGAGCGTTGGTGGACTCGATGCCCAGCTCCTGTGCCAGCAGCACGGCGTTCACGACCGGGCGGCGGATGAGCAGATCGGCGACCTTCCAGACGGCCGAGTCCGACCGTGCGGTGATGACGGTGTTCCAGGTGGCCCGGATTTCGCGGAGTTCACTGACCAGTTCTCGTCCATTGGCCACCGCCAGAAGGGAGGCTTCGGCGAAGCGTTCGACGATCGGCGCCGCGTCACCGTCGCGGTAGCGCCTCAGCGCGGCGAAGTAGGCACCGGTGTCGGCCAGCAGGCCCGCGGAGACCGGCACCGTCACCTGTCGGGTCAGACCCTTGTTGCGGAGCATGGCTTGTACCAGCGCGCGACCCGTGCGGCCGTTTCCGTCGGTGAAGGGGTGGATGGTCTCGAACTGCGCATGGGCCGCCGCGATCTGGGGCAGCGCGGGAACGTCGGCGCGCCGCGCGAAGGCGATCAGGTCGTCGATCGCCGCTGGGATCAACTCATGGCGCGGGCCGACGAACGTCGCGCCGACGGGGGTGGAACCGCCACCGATCCACACCGGCTCGGTGCGGAATTCGCCTGGGGTATGGCGTGGTTCATTGACCATCAGGGCGCGGTGCATCGCCAGGATGGCGTCGGCGTCAATGGTGTCGGACAGGGCGACTGCGGCACGCATGGCAGCGGTATTGGCGACGATCGTCTCGGCGTTCCGCTTGGCCTTGCCGCCGGGCAACTCGGCCTCGGCGATCGCGCGGGCCGAGGCGGTGAGGTTTTCGATCTGCGAACTCGCCGCGGACTCCGACCGCAGCAGCACGGCGGCGAAAGGTGCTATCTCCCCGCCCAATTCGGCGTCGAAGCGGGCGATCTCGCGGCTGGCGGACTCGGCGTCGGCCAGCACCGAGGGCTTTAGGTCCAGACTCACGTCGGCGATGTCGGCCGGCACGGCGGGGTGATAGGTGCCGTACTCGGGCAGCCGCCGGCTCGCGTGACGCATCCCCTGCGGCTCCCACCGAACCTTCTCGTAGGTGATGGGGCGAAGTGAAGTCACGTGGTGAGTTTAACTTCCGTTAATCGGCTAAGTGAAGTTTGTGATGTGGGCTGACTTCAGATCGGGTGCTTCGAGGCTGCGGTGAGAGCGTTGTTTTGGCGGAGGGGGTGATCTGGGCGCAGGGTCGGCGAGGGTGGGG
>JAULZA010000087.1:0-48503 GCA_032117575.1 Mycolicibacterium sp. | reverse complement strand
CCCGACAACCAACGCCGCCGCGTACGGTGGGCCTGCACCCGCCAATCACGGCGAGTCACACCCAGCCGGCACCAATGCCACTGCTAACTGCGAAGAGCCGGAATGCCTCGACCGCGGCAACTAGCACTTAATCGTCAACCGGCTCGGATTTACGGCTTCTCGACAGCAGGGCTGACACCATACTTCGAGGGACGATCCCCAACCAGACCGTTAACCCGGCCATTGCCAACCACGCCAACGCAAGCGCTGCCTTGAGTAGCACCGACCCGTCCTCAACGATCGGTCCCAAGGCCACGGAGGCCGGCAGCAATATCACCGACAGCACTACCGGACGCCACGGCACACCTGAGCCGGGTATGAGCCTGGCCACGAAAATCGGGTACATGACGCTACCGGCCATCCTGGCGGCGATCACGGCGATGAGCGCCACCGTGAGGCTGTGTGTCAGGACGAATGCCGTGCAACCGGCAGCGATTCCGCCAGCACTGCTTGCCAATCCGACCAGCACCTTCGGCGCCACCCGCATCGTGACGTCAAGGATCTGCCCATCCATCCTGATTAGCGCGAACTGGAGCGCGCACAGGACAAGCAGAGCGTTGATCGTATTTCCCATATATTGGCCGGCGCCGCCCCAAGCGTTGACGAAAGCTCCGTTGAAAGCCATGACCGCTGCGCTGCCCAACGCGGCTACTCCCACAACGAAATGCCGAACTGAACGAGCGCCCTCAGCGGCGGCGCCGAGTTCAGATGCACCGTAGTGCTTGCCCAGGACCGGCATGAAGCCGCTTGCGGTCACCAGTGCGATTGTCAATACGAATTGCATGACGTAGGTGGTGAATGTGTACTGCGACACCGCGACGGCACCGATCATGATACTGATAACGATGAATTCCGTCGCGCTGAAGAGCTTGTCGACAATTGTGCTTCCGATGGTCCACGCACTGAAGGAGCGCACTCGTTTCAAATCGGACTTAGTAGGCCGCGCAACTCCCCACCACGGGACAGCTCTCCTAGTGACGAACAGCGTGCACACCGCCTTGACGACAGCCACGCACAGCAGCGCCAGCGCCAACGCCCATAGCGGGCTTCCCAGGTACGCGACACCGAAGACCGCGGCATTTCCCACGACGAGTGCCCCAATGCTGATCAGCATTGTCTTGTAGCCCTGGTTTACCCCGACCAGCACCGAATCCGGCGTCGACAGCAGACCGACCAACACCGTGTTGGCGGAGAGAATGGCCGCGGTCACATAGGCGACATTCATCGCCTCGGGCGGAATATCTTTAACAAGGAATGGGATAGCAAGGGTGATTCCTCCGACGGCCAGCGCGGCCGCAGGGAACCACTGGAACCATACGAGGATTGCAGCGCCGACGTCGCGTCGCTTCTCCTCTGGGCTGAGTCCGTCTCGGCCCGCGACGATCCATTTCAGCGCCTGGGACGACCGGCCATCCGCAAGAGTCGCAAAGTCGAGGTAGCGCTGGAGGGACTTCCACAGTCCGAACATCAAGGGACCGAGTGCACCGAGGAGCGCGGGGTTGATCAAAAGGCCAATTACAGCGGTAGCGATGAAATTTGCGTAGTAGGCGAAGAAGTTGCGCCGTGTCTCGGTGTCAACAATCATGATCGGCGGATCAGCAGTCAGTCGCGCTTCACTGTCGTCAGGTACATCATTCGAGTGCTTCGGTAGGCCCATGCCAACATGCGCTTGACCGACGACGGCAGGTTCGGATTGCCAAGTTGCATCAGAACCCGTTCCCTGGAAACCTCCCGGAAGTCGGCGGAGAGACCCGATTTATCCAATATCCGACGTATTTGAGCCGGATGACGGTAAAAGGTTTCATCTTCGCTGTAGTCGGAGAAGATAGCTCGCCGCTCGGCCCTCGGCCGATCGGAGAAGTAAGGGGCCGCCCATCCCGCTCTCAGCGCCACATCAATTGCCGCACGCCGAATCGGGCCTTTAGGGAACCAGTGGACGATCGGCGAATGTAAGTGCGGCTCGACAAGTGTCCATTTCGCCGGGAATACGTGAAGCCCAACCCCGCCCGGCTTCGTGACCCGCGCGACTTCCTTCGCGAGCTCGTCCAGGTCACTCACATGCTCAAAGACCTGATCGGAAATGACGATGTCGAAGTAATCGTCGGGGTAGGGATAGGAACCGTTCTCGATAAGCGTGAGCCGGTCCGGTCCGAGGTAGTCACGCCCATGGGCGATATAGCTCTCCCGCAATTCCACGCCGTGGGCGTCGAAACCCTCCGCGACGAGCCAGGCGACCGTGTCTCCCCGGCCGCATCCGACATCGAGCACGCGAAGGGTGGATCGATCACGCCCGGCTGAGACATGAGAGAGCCAGCCTGAAATGGTCGGGCCCGGATCTGCCGGGCCGGTCAGCGGGCTCAGCTTCTTCTGGCCTTCGTGTTCATTCAGGGAGGGTAATGCCACGGGGAAGAGGCTATCACCGCCGCAAACGGGCGAGTTTGCGCCGGGGACGGATCCACCGGTACGGCTCCGTTCAAAGCCTGTGGCCATGTCCGCGCAGGCGGAAACATCGATCGGTTAATGGGTGTCGTTAAAAACACGGTGTGTAGAGTGCTCGGTCATGGAAGACGACGGCCTGAAGCGACGATTTTTTCCGGAAGCCAATATTAGCGGCTTCAGCCACGTAGACGGAACCTTGAGCTTCTATAATCAAATTGCTGCCACCGTCGGACCCGACGACGTGATCTTGGATTTCGGCGCCGGCCGTGGCGAGCTTTTCTTGGACGACGAGGTTCCTTACCGCCGCAACATAGGTAACTTCAAGGGTCGGTGCCGCGAGGTCGACGGCTGCGATATCGACCCGGTTGTACTCGAGAATCCATTCCTGGACGACGCAAAAATTATTCGCATAGATGAACCACTGCCGTACGAGGATAATCGTTTCGACGTGATCATTGCCCGCTACGTATTCGAACATATCGCGAACCCGAAATTCGTTGCCAGGGAACTGCTCCGAATTCTGAAGCCCGGCGGATACATTGCGGCCACCACACCAAACAAATGGGGTTACATCGGGGTCGCGGCGCGTATGGTCCCCAGCCGGCATCACGTTCAGGTGCTCTCGCACAGCCAGCCGGAACGCAAGCCCGAGGACGTATTCCCGACGACCTACCTGCTCAACACCCGGACCGCGCTGAGCGAAGCTTTCGGCGAGGAGGCCGAGATCTATCTCGTCCGCAAGGCCTCGGAGCCGGACTATCACTTCGGCCGGCCATGGATGTACCGGGTCATCAAGTTTGTGAACAAGCACGCACCTGACGCGGTGCTGCCCATGCTGGATATCTACGTCCGAAAGCCGGTGCGGTAGCGCGTCGCGTGCACGAGCCGGCGTGAGTCCTCGGCCGTCCAGATCGAAGGGAGGGATTAAAACTGCACGTTCTCTTCGTCTGTACGGGAAACATCTGCCGCTCCCCCATGGCGGAGCGCCTCAGCTACGTGGTGGCGAACCAGCTTGAGATTTCGGATTTCCGGGCATCCAGCGCTGGAACGAGCGCACTGGTCGGAGATCCGATGCACCCGTACGCCGTATCGGTCGTCGAGAGTTTCGGCGCGGACGCGTCCGGCTTCCACGCTCGCCAGCTGACGCCAAGGGTCGCGTCGGAAGCAGATCTTGTTCTCGCCATGACCAAAGAACATCGCGACGCACTCCTTCAAATAGCGCCCCGCCAGTTGCGCCGCGCGTATACGCTGCGCGAAGCCGCGACCCTGGTGGCGCACTACGGTGCAAAAACGTTCGGCGAGATGCCCGCCCTGCGGCCGCACTTGCCGCCGGACGTCTCTCTTGACATCAGGGATCCGATTTCTCACAGCTCGGCGTTTTTCGACGAGATCGGAGCCGAGATAGCTGAACAGCTGAGGCCTGTGCTAAAACTTTGCTAAAGGCCGCGTCTGAGGTAGTATCTCCCCTGTTCTTAGGCCTCATCTGGTGATGGAGCTCAATTAGCCCCGTGGCTTATCATGTCTTTGAACAGCTCCACAACATAAAAAAACTATTAGAGTGATCTTAACGGCAGCTTGGGATGGGGCCCCGGGCCGCAACGGAGAGGTACCGGGACACGTGACTGCGATCAACGATCAGCGCACCTCGGCTAGCAGCGTCGCCGTCAATCAGACGCTCGTCCCTTCTTGGCAACATCGTTACGCACGCTGGCTTGTAGTCACCGACGCCATCGCCATCGCCTTCTCCCTCGCCCTTGCCCAACGGGTCCGGTTCGGCGGCTCCCTAGAGGCGTACCGCGAGATTTCCGTCGCCATCGCAGTGAGTTGGCTGGGTGCCCTTTGGGCGAACCGCTCGCGCTCGCAGCGGGTAATCGGGTCCGGCGCCGAAGAATATCGCCGGGTATGGCTTGGAACCATGTCAGTCTTCGGCGGCATTGCCATCATCTCGATGCTGTTCAAACTGGAAATCGCGCGCGGTTATCTGATGGTTGCGCTTCCCGCCGGCGTGCTGCTCCTCATGTTATTCCGCTGGGCGGCCCGCCGGGTCGTCATCCGAGCACGTGAGAAGCGCGGACAGTGCATCACGCGCGTTCTCGCCGTGGGCAGCGCCCCCGCCGTTCATGACTTGACCGCCGCCCTCGCCCGCGAACCCTGGTCCGGTTACGAGGTAGTCGGGGCGTGTGTCTCCGGGGCCAAGTCGCCGCACGAGATGGTGATCTCCGGTGTCGGCACCATCCCGACATTCGGCAATGAACTCAACGTCGTCAGCGCCATCCTCGCCACCGGCAGTCAAGCCGTCGCCATCACCGCGACCGAGCATCTCCACTCCCGCCGCATTCGGGATCTCTCGTGGGAACTGGAGAAGCTCAACATTGATCTGCTCGTCGCACCCGGCGTCGTGGACATCGCGGGGCCGCGTCTGCACATGCGGCCGGTTGCCGGACTGCCGCTGATCCACGTCGAAAAGCCGCAGTACCACGGCGCACAGCAGTTCCAAAAGCGGCTGTTTGACATCATTTTCTCCGGTGCGGTCCTGATCTGCGCATTGCCGTTCCTGCTCACCATGGCCACCGCCATCAAGCTGACCAGTAAGGGCCCGGTCTTCTACCGGCAGGAACGTATCGGACTGGACGGCAAAGCGTTCAAGATGATCAAGTTCCGCACCATGGTCGAGGGCGCCGACAAGATGGTGGCCCAACTCGCCGACCTCAATGAGAGTGAGGGCGGGGTCTTGTTCAAGATCCGGGAAGATCCTCGCGTCACTGTCGTCGGCCGGTTCCTGCGCAAGTACAGCCTGGACGAAATGCCGCAGTTCATCAACGTCCTGAAGCGGGACATGAGCGTCGTCGGCCCGCGCCCGCCGTTGGCCAACGAAGTGAACAACTATGACGACAACACCCGAAAGCGGCTGCTCGTCCGCCCCGGCATCACCGGACTGTGGCAGGTCAGCGGCCGTTCGGATCTCTCCTGGGAGGACTCGGTTCGCCTCGACTTGTTCTACGTGGAGAACTGGTCGATGATGGCCGACCTGCTGATCGCACTGAAGACCATCAAGGCCATCCTGGGCCACTCCGGCGCATACTGACGCCAAGGGGCCCGTCCGCCACCAACAAACATGAACTGGCACAGCTACGTGCTGTGCCAGTCCGGTATCGAATTAAAGGCGCACCGTAGCGGTGCCGCCGAGGCGGCACCGCTGCGACCGCTATGCCTCTTCGGTGAAGTTCCGGGTGACCGCAGGATCGACCGGGATGCCCGGGCCGGTGGTCGTGGAGACGGTCACCTTCTTGAGGTAACGCCCCTTGGATGACGACGGCTTGGCCCGCAGGACCTCGTCCAGTGCGGCGCCGTAGTTCTCTGCCAGCTTCTTCTCGTCGAACGATGCCTTGCCGATGATCAGGTGCAGGTTGGCCTGCTTGTCGACGCGGAAGTTGATCTTGCCGCCCTTGATATCCACCACGGCCTTGGCGACATCCGGGGTGACAGTTCCGGTCTTGGGGTTCGGCATCAGACCACGGGGACCCAGCACGCGGGCGATCCGGCCGACCTTGGCCATCTGATCGGGTGTGGCGATCGCGGCGTCGAAGTCCAGGAAGCCGCCCTGGATCTTCTCGATGAGGTCGTCGCTGCCGACCACATCGGCACCGGCCGCGATGGCCTGCTCGGCCTTCTCGCCAACCGCGAACACCGCGACGCGGGCGGTCTTGCCGGTGCCGTGCGGCAGGCTGACGGTGCCGCGCACCATCTGATCTGCCTTGCGGGGGTCGACCCCCAGCCGAATGGCGACCTCGACGGTGGCGTCCTGCTTCTTCGAGGACGTCTCCTTGGCCAGCTTCGCGGCCTCCAACGGGGTGTACAGCCGGGTCTTGTCGACCTTCTCAGCGGCTTCCTTGTATGCCTTGCTGTTCTTGCTCATTGCATCTCCTTGGTTGCGATGGGAGTTGTGGTTGACGGGCCGAAGCGGGCCCTCCCACGTCGACGCCGGGCGGCGCCGAAAAGTACTACACGACTTCGCTACTCGACCGTGATACCCATGGACCGGGCGGTGCCGGCGATGATCTTGGCAGCCTGATCGATGTCGTTGGCGTTGAGGTCGGCCTTCTTGGTCTCGGCGATCTCGCGCACCTGATCCCAGGTCACCTTGGCGACCTTGGTCTTATGCGGCTCGGCCGAGCCCTTCTGCACGCCGGCGGCCTTCAGCAGCAGCTTCGCGGCGGGCGGCGTCTTCAGGATGAAGGTGAAGCTGCGGTCCTCGTAGACGCTGATCTCCACCGGGATGACGCTGCCGCGCTGGTTCTCGGTCGCGGCGTTGTAGGCCTTGCAGAACTCCATGATGTTGACGCCGTGCTGGCCGAGCGCGGGGCCGACCGGCGGCGCGGGGTTGGCTGCGCCGGCGTTGATCTGGAGTTTGATCAGGCCGACGACCTTCTTCTTCTTCGGGGCCATGGTTGTGGTGTCCTTTCGGGGCTTAAATCTTTGCGACCTGGTTGAAGGTCAGTTCGACGGGGGTCTCACGCCCGAAGATGCTGACGAGCACCTTGAGCTTCTGCTGCTCTGCGTTGACCTCGCTGATCGAGGCCGGCAGCGTGGCGAACGGCCCATCCATGACGGTCACCGACTCGCCCACCTCGAAATCGACCAGAATCTCCGGGCGCTCCAAGCTCGCCTCCGACGACGATGCGGTGTTCGCCGTCGTGCGGGCGGCCTTCTTGGCGGCACCCTGGGGCAGCAGGAACTTCACGACGTCGTCGAGCGAGAGCGCCGTCGGCCGCGAGGTGGCCCCGACGAAACCCGTCACACCGGGAGTGTTGCGCACGGTCGACCACGAATCGTCGGTGAGGTCCATGCGGACCAGGATGTAGCCCGGCAGAACCTTGCGGTTGACCTGCTTGCGCTGGCCGTTCTTGATTTCGGTGACCTCTTCGGTGGGCACCTCCACCTGGAAGATGTAGTCTCCGACGTCAAGGTTCTGCACACGGGTCTCAAGGTTGGCCTTCACCTTGTTTTCGTAACCGGCGTAGGAGTGGATTACGAACCACTTGCCCGGCTTGCTGCGCAGATCGTTCTTCAGCGCGGTGGCGGGATCCAGTTCCTCCTCGGGAGCGGGTGCCTCGACCGTCTCGGGGGCAGCATCGTCGCTGACGGTCGCGGCCGTTGCGGCATCGTCAATCACGTCGACGACGGCGTCACCCGCGGGCACGTCGCCTTCGGGAGTTGTCACGGTAGTCAGTCCTCTCTCGACGCTTACGCGATCAGCTCTGTTGGCCGAAGACCAGCAGCACCAGCTTGGCCAGACCGAGGTCGACCAGGCCGATCAGTGTGACCATGAAGATCAGGAACAGCAGCACCACCGTCGTGTAGCTGACCATCTGCTTGCGATTAGGCCAGATGACCTTCCGCAGCTCGGCCACGACCTGTCCCAGGTAGTTCCAAACGAACAGGAACGGGTTGCGCGTGGTCCCGGCCTTCTTCGCCTTCTTGGAGTCGCCGTCGTCAGCTGCACCCAGTTCCAGGCCGGTGGTCTCCAGGTCGTCGACGTCGGCCAGTGCCGTCGCGCCGGCGCGCTGCCGCGACCGCTTGCCCGTCGGCCGCTGCGGCTGAGTCAGGGCGGCAGTGTTATCCGCGCCGCCCGCGGCGCCGGCAGTGTCGCGATCGTCGCTCACCGCATGCTCCTTCATTCGTCTGGGCCCGGGTCAACCCGGCACCGGGTGGTGTCACTGTCCAGTGTCCACCATATGGCTCCCCGGCACTGCCTCGCTTTTGTCTATTCAGTTGAGCAGGGGCGACAGGACTTGAACCTGCAACCTGCGGTTTTGGAGACCGCTGCTCTGCCAGTTGAGCTACGCCCCTTGGTCTGAGTCGACGGCGCTGAGGACCGTCTACACAGTTTGCGCGCTCCCCGTTCGGTCCAGCCGACGGACAGCGCGCTAACGTGGGGAAATCCCGACGCTCGAGTGTAGCGCGAGACTAGTCCCAGGTACTAATCGTGAGTGACGGGCTTGCGCAGCACCTGCCCGGTTTCCGGGTCCCAGCCCGCTGAGATCGAATTGTCGCCCTCGTGGCCCATCAGCGTCGTGAACGCGATCATCACCACCTCACCGGTGTTCGCGTCGGTGAGCACGTTCCTCGATGTCACGATGTCGGCCCCGAACCGTTCGTCGACGGAGTCGATGTACATCGTGGCGATGACCTCATCGCCCTCCAGGATCGGCCTGATGAACTGGAACTTCTGGTCCACCTGGACGATCTGCATGGTCTCGAAGCCCACGTCGACATGCTGGAAGAAGTGCCGTTGAGTCATCACGGCGATAATCGAGACGAACGTCAGGGGCGCGACCAGCCCGTCGTAGCCCATCGCGGCGGCCGCTTCCGGATCGACACTGGCAGGGTCATGGGCTTTGACGGCTTTGGCGTACTGGCGGATCTGCTCCCGGCCCACGATGAACGGGTCGGGGTACTGCCACACCATCCCGCGGATGTCAGTCTTGAGCGCCATAGGTCAGGCCAGCTTCGTGATCGCGACAGCGCGGCCGAAGATCTTCTTCCCGTTGTGGGTGGCCGTGATCGCGATCGTCGCCGTCTTGTTGTCCTCGTCGACCGCCTTCACCCGGCCGCTCAAGACGATGTCGGCGCCCACACCGTCATTGGGCACCGGGACGATGGCCGTGAAACGAACGTTGTACTCGGTGACCGCTCCGGGATCTCCGATCCATTCGGTCAGGTAACCACCGCCGAGACCCATCGTCAGCATGCCGTGCGCGATGGCGGTCTCCAGGCCGACCTGCTTGGCGATCTCGTCGTCCCAGTGGATCGGGTTCAAGTCGCCGGAGACACCGGCATAGTTGACTAGATCGGCCCGAGTCAGGGTGATGGTCCTCTCGGGCAACAGGTCGCCGACCTTGACCGAGCTGAACTCACGCAGTGCCATCGTTGAAGCCACTCTCTCCGTCTTCCTCGCTCCGCCCGGCCAGCGTCGTGTAGGTCTCCTGCACTATCTCGCCGTCCTGATTGGTGATCACGGTCTTGTTGACGATGATGTCGGTGCCGTGCGCCTGCCGGACATCATGCACGTAAACGTCGCAATGCAGTGTGTCACCCGCGGTGACTGGCTTGAGGAATTTCAGCACCTGGTCGACGTGGACGATCTGTTTGTCGGTGATACCGATGTTCGCATGGTCGAAAAACGCCGTCTGAGCGGCGTAGCCCAGCATCGAGATGAAGGTCAGCGGAGCGGGCAGGCCCTGGTAGCCGAGTTCTGCCGCGGCATCTTCGCTGTAAAAGGCCCGATCGGTGTTCTGCACGGCGTTGGCGTACTCACGGACTTTTTCACGCTCGACTCGGTAGTAGCCCGGATACCTGTAGTGGGTTCCGACCAACGACTTCGACAGAGCCACGTGTCAGCGGGACTCTTTGTGACCCTGGTGCTTGCCGCAGTTGGGGCAGAACTTCTTCAGCTCCAACCGGTCGGGATCGTTGCGGCGGTTCTTTTTGGTGATGTAATTGCGGTTCTTGCACACCTCGCAGGCCAAGGTGATCTTGGGCCGCACATCGGTACTGGACGCCACGTCAACTGCTCTCTTTCAGGCTTGCATCTAAATCTGCGTAGCGGTGGGGGGGCTCGATCCCCCGACCTCACGATTATGAGTCGTGCGCTCTAACCAGCTGAGCTACACCGCCGTGCCGGAGCCGCCGAAGGAACGGCGTCCACCGAGCCCCCTAACGGAATCGAACCGTTGACCTTTTCCTTACCATGGAAACGCTCTGCCGACTGAGCTAAGGGGGCCTGACCCGCGCTGCGGGACCTAGAGAGACTACAGCCTGCGGTTGGACGCAGCCAAACCGGCGCGAAGACCCCTTGCCAGGAGCAGAATTGGGTAAAGAGATCGCCACTGTCGGGGGCAGAAAACCTCCACACCGATAGGAAGGAGGAGCCCGGCCCTGCACGTTCTTTTTGTCTGCACCGGAAACATCTGTCGCTCCCCGACCGCTGAGCGACTCGCCGCGGCATACGGGAACGAATTCGGCATCCCGGACTTCGCGGCCTCGAGCGCGGGCACCTGGGCGATGATCGGCCATCCTGTGCACCCTGAGGCAGCGCGAGTTGTCGAGGAGCTGGGAGGTAACCCCGCTGGGTTCGCAGCGAGGCAGCTCACCGCGCGAATTGCCTCCAGCGCAGACCTCATTCTGGCCATGACACGCGCGCACCGCGACGCGGTACTCGAACTGGCGCCGCGCCAGCTCAATCGCACCTTCACACTGCCTGAAGCCGCCCGACTCGTGTCGGAACTCGGCGCGCAGAACGTCCGGGAACTCGCAATGCTGCGGTCACAACTGAGGCACGGCGATGAAGCGGACATCCCGGATCCGATAGGTCAGGACGCGGAATTCTTTAGCCACATCGGGTCCGTCATCGCGGAGATGCTGCCGCCAGTCCTGGAACTGTGTCGAAACACATCTGCCGACATCCGCTGATAGCTGGCCTAGGGTTGGCGCATGGCATCCGACCGTCTGTATTTCCGTCAACTGCTATCCGGCCGGGACTTCGCGGCCGACGACGCGATCGCCCAACAGATGCGCAACTTCGCCTATCTGATCGGCGATCGTGAGACCGGTGAGGCGTTGATCGTCGACCCTGCGTACGCCGCCGGCGAGCTGCTGGACACACTTGAAGCCGACGGGATGACGTTGGCCGGGGTGCTGGTCACCCATCACCACCCCGATCATGTCGGCGGGTCGATGATGGGCTTCGAACTCAAAGGCCTGGCCGAGTTGCTGGAACGGGTCAGCGTCCCCGTCCACGTCAACACCCACGAAGCGCAATGGGTCTCGCGAGTCACCGGAATTCCGATGAGCGATCTGACCGCCCACCACCACGGGGACAAGGTGAACGTCGGCGACATCGACATCGAGCTGCTGCACACCCCGGGCCACACCCCGGGCAGCCAATGCTTCCTGCTCGACGGCCGTCTGGTGGCCGGCGACACCCTGTTCCTGGACGGCTGCGGGCGCACGGATTTCCCCGGCGGCGACGTCGACGAGATGTTCCGCAGCCTTCAGCAACTCGCCGCGCTGCCCGGTGATCCGACGGTGTTCCCGGGCCACTGGTACTCGGTCGATCCGAGCGCAAGCCTCTCGGAGGTCAAGCGGAGTAATTACGTTTATCGGGTGTCCAACCTGGAGCAGTGGCGCAGTCTGATGGGTGGCTGAGTAACCTCATCGCCGACACGAGGCAGCGAAAGACACCGCAGGGAGTGAAGATGAGCGTGAATTACCGCCGCGACGAAGCGATCGCGGTCATCACCATGGACGACGGCAAGGTCAACGCCTTGGGTCCGGCCATGCTGGCCGAGATCAACAAGGCCCTGGACCAAGCCGAGGCCGAGGACGCCGGCGCCGTGGTGATCGCCGGCAACAACCGGGTGTTCAGCGGCGGCTTCGATCTGAAGGTCTTCCGGTCCGGGGACGTCCAGGCCGCCATCGACATGCTCAAGGGTGGTTTCGAGCTGTCCCACCGGTTGCTGTCATTCCGCAAGCCCGTTGTGGCGGCCTGCACCGGCCACGCCATCGCCATGGGTTCGTTCCTGGCATGCAGCACCGACCACCGAATCGCCGCGCCGGGCTACAACTTCCAGGCCAACGAAGTGGCGATCGGGATGGTTCTGCCCTACCCGGCCCTGGAGATCATGAAGCTGCGGCTGACGCGTTCGGCCTACCAGCAGGCCGTCGGCCTGGCCAAGACCTTCCTCAGCGACACCGCACTGGCCGGCGGCTGGGTGGACGAGTTGGCGATGCCGGACCTGGTGCTCGAGCGCGCATCCGAGGCGGCCCGCGAGTTCGCGACCACCTTGGACGCCCGCGCGCATCACGCCTGCAAGATGCGCGCCCGGCAGGAGACCCTGGACGCGATCCGGCACGGCATCGACAACATCCACACCGAGTTCGGGCTCTAGGGGCCCGTTTCGGTGCGATTTCGTGCGCTGAGCGCACGAAATCGCACCGAGATCAGAACTGCAGCAGGCGCCGGGCCAGTTCCGGCCCGGCGTCCTCCTGAATGAAGTGGCCGGCGCGAATGCGTGCGTGCGGCTGACCGGCTGCCCCGGGAATGTGGCGGATCAACGCGCGGTCGGCCTTACCGAGGATCGGATCACGGGTGCCGAACACGCACAGCACGGGTTTGGTCCAGCGACCCAGAACCTCCCACGCAGCACGATTGGCCGGAACGGCCGGATCGTCGGGCGAGGTGGGAACCAAATGCGGGAACGCGCGGGCACCGGCCTGATAGCGCTTGTCCGGAAACGGGGCGTCGTACCCGGCGCGCACCGCCGGCGACAGCCTGTGCACGGTGCCGGCGTCGACCAGCCGGCCAGAACTGAGCCAGGGCGAATATCTGGCGAAGGCGCGCCAGATACGGAACGCCGGCGGAGTGGGTCGGTCGGCAATGGGCAGAAAGCCGTTGGCAACCAATAGCTTTGCAAACCGGTCGGGATGTTCGGCGGCGATCCGCAGACCGATCAGCGAGCCCCAGTCCTGCACCACGGCCGTGATGTCGTGCAGGTCCAGTTGGGTGATCCACGAGCTGATCCAGTCGACGTGACGCCGGTAGGTGTAGTCCTGCATCCGGGTGGGTTTGTCGGACCGGCCGAAGCCGATCAGATCGGGGGCGAGAACCCGGTGCCCGGCGTCAACCAGCGGGCCAATCATGCTGCGGTAGAGGTAACTCCACGTCGGCTCACCATGTAACAGGACCACCGGAGTTCCGTCGCGGGGACCTTCGTCGATGTAGTGCATCCGCAATGCCGGACAACCGGGGGCGGCGACGTCGACGTAGTGCGGCGCATAGGAGTAGCCCTCCAGACCGTCGAACCGGGAGTCCGGGGTGCGTAGGAAGTCCACGACCTCAATCTACGCAGAGATCTCACCGTCAACCGCGGCAGTGACCCGCCGCCGCGACCAGATATCGCCTTCCAGTTCGCCGGGCAGCGCAGCGTCCTCGACGTAGAACTCCGGGTCCTCGCCGGCTTCGGCTTGGACGTGGTAGTCGCGCAGTGCCGCGAACGCCCACTTGCCCAGCAGCACGATGGCTATCAGGTTGACGATCGCCATCAGGCCCATGGCGATGTCGGCAATGCCCCAGACGGCGTCCAGCCTAGCCAGTGCCCCTATCCCGACGGCGGCGAGCACCAGAACCCGGAAGATGTTGATTGCCTGTTTCTTTGCACCGAGGAAGAAGAGGTTTACCTCCGCATAGACGTAGTTTCCGAGCACGGAGGAGAAGGCGAAGACGAATACCAGCACGGTCATCAACCACGTGGTCCAAGAGCCCAGACCGGCGGCCACTGCGGACTGCGTCAGCGACGCTCCGGCCATTTTGCCGGGAGCCTGCGGATCGTAAATCTCCGGACCGGAGACCAGAATGATCAGCGCCGTCGCGGTGCAGATGACGATGGTGTCGACGAAGACACCCAGCGATTGGATCAAGCCCTGTTTGACCGGGTGGGAGACCGTCGCGGTGGCCGCTACGTTGGGGGCGCTGCCCATACCCGCTTCGTTGGAGAACAGACCGCGCTTGACACCGTTGAGCATCGCGGCCGCGATCCCGCCGGCGAAGCCGCCCGTCATCTGATCCAAGCCGAAGGCGCCGCCGATGATCTGCGCGAAGGCTTGCGGCAGATTACCGATGTTGAGGGCGATGATCACGAAGGCCAGCAACACGTAAGCCGCGGCCATGCTCGGAAGAACGATCTCGGCGACTTTGGCGACCCGCCGGACGCCGCCGAAGAGCACCGGGGCCGCGAGCAAGACCAGACCGATCGTCGTGTAATAAACCTCGATGTGGTACGAGGCGTTCAGCACATCGGCAATGGCATTGGCCTGCACCATGTTGAACGCAAAACCGAAGGTGAACACCAGCAGCACCGCGAACAGAACCCCGCCGGGCCGGGAGCCCAGGCCCCGCTGGATGTAGAAGGCCGGCCCACCACGGAAGGAGCCGTCACCGGCTCGCACCTTGAAGATCTGGGCCAGCGTCGCCTCCACCATGGCCGTGGCCATGCCGATCAGTGCCACCACCCACATCCAGAAGATTGCGCCAGGTCCACCGACGGTCAGCGCGATGGCGACACCCGCGATGTTGCCGGTGCCCACCCGGGAGGCCAGGCCCACGCAGAATGCCTGGAATGAGGAGATGCCGCCGTCTCCCACCCGGGAGTTGAACAGCTGGCCGAACATCCGCCGGAAGTAGCGGAACTGCACGAAGCGGGTCCTGATGGTGAAGTAGACGCCCGCCGCGACAAGCAGATACACCAGCACGTAGGTGTAGAGCACGTTGCCGATCGGGTCAATCAGATTGGCCTGAATGAAGTCCATGGCGCCTCCCGTAACGATCTGGGAATCGTGCCATCTCTTTGCGGAAAGCGCAGCGCAACTGGACTAGGGGCCGGGAGCGGTGAACGTCTCGATCTTCGACGGAGGCGGCAGCGCGGCATGGTCAGGCGACAGAGCGCTGCCCTTCACCCAGTCCGTCCACGGAACGCCCCAGCTACCGCCCTCGGCGATGGTCAGCGGCGGGCCCCCGGTGTACCGAACCTCGACGATGTCGCCGGGCTGGGCGAAGTTGAAGTACCACTTGGCGTTCTCGCCGCTCAGGTTCAGGCAGCCGTGCGAGAGGTTGGTGTTGCCCTGCGCCCACAGCGTGTCGTCAAGTTGATGGAGGTAAATCCCGTCGGTGCTGATCCGGGTAGCCCAGCCGATCTTGCGCTTGTAGCTGTCGGCGTTGCCCGGGGGAATGCCGTAGGTCTGCGAGTCCATGGTGACGACCTCGCCCTTGTCCAGCACGGTGTAGACGCCCGGTGGGGTCCACCAATGGAAGGTCTTGCCGGCTACCAGCGTCGTCCCGCCGCGCCCCATCGATGTCGGCATGGTCCGCACCAGGCGACCGTTGTCGAAGACGCTGACTTGCTTGGTGATGTCGTTGGCGACGGCTACCCGCGAGTCGCCGATGTTGATGGTTGCGCGAGCGTCGGTCTGGCCGTACAAGCCGTCACCGAGCTTGAGCCCGAACACGTTGAGGTCCACGTTGATGCGGGTGCCCGGCTGGTAGTAGTGCTCGGGGCGCCAATGGGCGACGGAATCGCTGATCCAGTTCCAGGAACCGGCTACCGGCGGGTCGGTGCGCACGAGCATGTTCTTCTCGGCCAGCACCTTGTCCTGGACCGCCTCATCGAAGTGCGCGATCACGATGGTGCCGACGCCGTACCGGACGTCGGGGTTCGGAGCGAAACCGCCCTGCACCTCGATGTAGGGGTGAATGTAGTTGTCCGGCACCAGGGTGCTGAAGGTGCTGGTGCGCGAGAGTGGGATGCCGGCGTCGTTCTTGCTGTTGACCGTCATGGTGTAGGTCCGGGCGAACTGGAGTCGCTCGGTGGGCGACCACGTCTTGCCGTCGTCGCCGATCAGACCTGGCACTTCATTGCCCCAGTCGTCGGTGAGCGAGACGCTGGTGATCTTGCCGTTGATGACGTCGGCGACCGGCTTGCGCCGCGGGTTGATGCCTTCAGCGCCGTCGAAGGGCGACAGACCAACCACGGGCGGCTTCGCCGGCGCTGGGATCACCGGCGCCGCAGCGGTAGCGGTGGCGGTCTTGCAGCCTTCTTTGCAGCCCGGCAGCCCAGCGACGTCGCTGGCCAGCCCACCGCACAGCAACGCTACGGCCGCGAGGCTCATCGTCCGTGCGCGACGAGAAAAGGTCACCAATAACTCCAGGACAGTTGTCGAAGGGTCAGACGTCACCGTTGACGACACAAATCATAGTCACAGCCCATGCGTGGAGAGAACCCGGCGAGTGGCCTACCGCGAGACTTTCCTTAGCAAAGGGATGTGACGTGGCGCACGACTCTGCGCGTCGATGCTGGCAGCGGCTTCGAGTCCAGCAGCAAGAGCAGCTGGACCAATTTGCTGAGATGACGCAATCACAGCCTGTGCCAGAGTGCAGGAATTGACGCCTGTTACACTGGGGTCAACGTTGGCGTCGCGCTTGCGATGCCAACACGTCGTGGAACGACTTCACTCTTTGCGGCGCTGTCCTTGATGTTCCCGGGTCCACAGCGTTTCCTTCGATTGATTCGCGCCTAGCAGCGCAACACGTCTCGCGGCGATCGATATTGCCCACTGGCAATCTCGCCCAACCCTGTGCTGGGGCTTGCGCACCGACGACCGTCATCCGCGCCCGGCACAACCGATGCCGGAAAGGCACACCTCAACATGACCACCCCGAACGCCACCTCGTCCTTCGCCGATCTCGGCGTACCCGCACCCCTGCTGCGAGCTCTCACCGACAGCGGCCTGACTCAACCCTTCCCCATCCAGACAGCCACCCTGCCCGACACCCTGGCCGGCCGCGACGTACTCGGCCGCGGCAAAACCGGTAGCGGCAAAACGCTGGCCTTCGCCATCCCGATGGCGGCGAGGCTGGCCGACAACAAGGGCCGCCCGAACCGGCCGGCGGGACTGGTGCTGGCACCGACTCGCGAACTGGCCACCCAGATCACTGCAACGCTGGAACCGCTGGCTACCGCTTGCGGCCTGCGTGTCACGACGATCTTCGGCGGTGTCCCGCAGGGCCGGCAGGTCAAAGCCCTGCAATCCGGCGCCGACATCGTGGTGGCCTGCCCGGGCCGCCTCGAGGACTTGATGCGCCAAAAGCTGATCAGCCTGGAGTGCGTCAGGATCACCGTGATCGACGAGGCCGATCACATGGCCGACTTGGGCTTCCTGCCTGGCGTCACCCGCATCCTGGCCGCTACCCCCAAGGGCGGCCAGCGGCTGCTGTTCTCCGCGACGCTGGACAACGGCGTGGACAAGCTCGTCACCCGATTCCTCGCCGACGAGGTGTCGCATTCCGTCGATAGCCAGAACTCCCCCGTCGCGGCGATGACCCACCACGTGTTCCACGTGTCAGGGGTCGAAGCCAAGAAGGATCTGGTGCGGGCGCTCGCGTCCGGGAGCGGACGGCGAATCCTGTTCATGCGTACCAAACACCAGGCCCGCAAGCTGGCAAAGCAACTCACCGAGTCGGGCATCCCGTCGGTGGACCTGCACGGGAACCTGTCCCAGCCGGCCCGTGACCGCAACCTTGCGGCGTTCACCGACGGCAGCGCCCGGGTGCTGGTGGCCACCGATATCGCCGCCCGCGGCGTGCACGTCGATGACGTCGAGCTTGTGGTGCATATCGACCCGCCGGCCGAGCACAAGGCCTACCTGCACCGATCGGGCCGCACGGCCCGCGCCGGCCGCAGCGGCGATGTCGTCACGCTGGTGCTGCCCGAACAGCGCAAGGACACCCAGGTGTTGCTGCGTAAGGCTGGGATTACCGCCGCGCCGCAGGCGGTGGCGGCGGACTCGCCCGCAGTGCTCGACCTGGTCGGGGAGATCGCGCCCTTCCAGGCTCCGAAGATCGTCCAGCAGGCCCCGCCTCGCGCCGCGCAACCGCGTCGCTCCAACGGCGGCTCCAACAGCGGACAGGCACGCCGTGGTGCTTCGATGTCACGGCCGGGCAACCGCCGCCGGGCTTCCCGCGGCGCAGGGGTGGCTTCCGTTTAACCCGACCAGGACATGCTTTCCGCCCGCGCGGCGGCGACGATTCGTTGGGCCGCCTCGTAGGTCGGAGTTCCGCTCTCCACGTCGTGGACATGGCGGCCGGCCGCATGCCGCAACAGCATGTTCGCCAGAATGGCCGGGGTGGCGGCGGGAACTACGAGGAGCCGCGTGCCGGCAATGCTGCCGGCGAGCGACATCAGTCGATGCGCCGGTCCGGTGCGCCGGATCTTCGCCGCCAGCAGGGCCGGCATGGTGCTCAGCACCGGCGTCACCGATGCCGCAGACCAGTTGATCTTGATGTCGAGTACCTCACCCAGGGCGGGGTGCAATGCATCGATCAGGTCCGGCAGCTCACGAACCATCGTTCCCGTGCGGGGCCACCATGCGCCGTCGAGATCGCCGGTGAGGCTGGTGGCCAGCGATACCCGAACCGGACTAGCGGTCCGCCGGACGTTGCGTGGGGCGGTCATGCCGGAACCGGCCCGCAGACAGACCATAGAGATCTGCGAATAGAAAAGGGCCGCAATATCATTGGCGATTCCTCGCGTCGGTGGCGCCGTTACACTGAGTTCACCGGCAACGAACCCCGTAGGCCCTTTAACTCTACACTCGCCACTGTCGCGACCATGTGTCCGGCACCTGCGCAGTTGGCCGTGTCAAGCCGAATCCGCAACGCGATAGGCGTTCGCCCGCATCTGCAGTGCGCGGTGTACTCTGGTAGTCGGAGTCGCAATGCGTGACGGCAATGCGAATAGCGGGCCCCAGAACGGGACCCCCAACCCGCCAAGCGATTCTCCCCATTCCTAACCGGACATCTCTTTCCGGTGCTAAGAAGGAAACCCTATGGACAACAATCTGTTCTCTCACCCGGTGCAGTCCGAATACGCTCGGCTCACCTACGAGAGCTCCTCAGACCCTGTCGAGAACCCGGTGTTCTCCGACAAGCAGACGTAGATCGCTGCTGCACATTAAGTTTCGCGGCTTAACAAGTCCGCGGATGGGTGCTGGTTGCAACAAGTGCATCCGGACCATGAGTTAAGGAAAGCAAGAATGACACAGGGAACCGTGAAATGGTTCAACAGCGAAAAGGGCTTCGGCTTCATCGCTCCCGACGGCGGCGCGGACGATGTCTTCGTCCACTTCTCCGAGATCAGTGGAAGCGGCTACCGCTCGCTGCAGGAGAACCAGCGCGTCACTTTTGACATCGGACAAGGAGCGAAGGGCCCGCAGGCCCTCGCCGTCCGGCCGGAGTAAGAAGTACCAACAGAACCAGTGGGCCGGCGGGGTAAACCCGCGGGCCCACTGGTGTTTTATAGCGTCATCAGGCCGACCCCTCCGTCGACGGCCCGTACTGAGAACGCTGTGACCCCGCAAGGGCGGAGAAATCCCCGCAGGTTAGCTCGAAGAGAGTTCTTCAGCTGAAGAAACCATCGCTGGTGACGATCGAGATGCGACAATCTCCGCGTGGACAGCGAGGTCGAGCTGCGTCTTCGAGAGCTGATCTTCGAGAGACTCGCGGAACTACGCTCCGCTCATGGTGTCGTCACCCGCAACCAATGGGAAAATCTTGAGATTGACGGCAGGCCGCGCCGGCTGATTGATCGCAACCGCGGTATCTGGAATCCCCGCGACCTAGCCGCCACCCTGTCAGTGGTTTCCAATCCCGCAGGACCATATAGTGATTCAGAGCTTACCGAGTCGCTCTTCGCCTACGACTACCGCGCCGGGAGTGTCGATGGCGACAACCGAAAGCTGCGCCGAGCCTGCGATCTTGGGTTGCCGATAATTTTGCTTCGAACCGTCAGGGCTGGAATCTTCGTTCCGATTTTTCCGGTCTATGTTGTCGCTGATGACCTTCCCAACCGTCGTTTCATGCTTGCGCTGGAACAAAGCCTTAGATTCGTCACCGACCCCCTTCATCTCGATCCGATCGAGAGGGCTTACGCGCTGAGGGCCGTCAAACAACGCCTACACCAACCGGAGTTTCGAGGGCGCGTACTACTGGCTTACGAGCAGAAGTGCGCGGTCTGCAGCCTTAGACACGGAGAACTGCTGGATGCCGCACACATCATCGGCGACGGTAAGCCAGACGGGATACCGATCGTCCCGAATGGATTGAGTCTCTGCAAGATTCATCACGCCGCCTACGACACAAACCTTCTGGGTGTTTCGCCGGATTACATAGTTCGAATCAACGCCTCATTGATGGAGGAGTCAGATGGCCCCATGCTGCGACACGGATTGCAGGAGATGGACGGACGTGCGCTTAGCCTTCCGCCGAGGGCGGCCGACAGGCCATCCCAAGCGCGACTCGCGAAACGATTCGACGATTTCCTTGCATCCTCTGGTTGAGCTGCGTCGGACTCTGCTACCCCTCACACCTTGACCTTCTCGAACAGATAGTGGAACACCATCCATTCGTTCCCACCGCGGTAGGCGAAGACCTCCGAGCAGAACAGCAAGAACATCCGCCAGCGTTCCAGGGCGATAGACGCTGAGGTCGGTCCGCCCTCCAGGGCTTGCAGGCACTGAGCTTTGTTGGTGTCGAGGCGGTGCAGCCAGGCGTCGAGGGTCTTGGTGTACTCACGCCCGTTGACATCCCATACCTTGGCCTGCTTGAGATCCGGCGGGAGGAAGTGCTCGAAGAGGTCCCGGCTGGGCATGGTCCCGCCGGCGAAGAAGTACTTCCCCATCCAGTCGGTGGTCTTGAAGTCGTAGGCGAATCGCCGATTACCCAGAATCTGCACCATCATTCGGCCGTCGGACTTCAACCATGAGCTGACCTTTTTGAGCACCATGTCGTAGTTCTTCATATGTTCCAGCATTTCGCAGGACACGATCACGTCGAAGGCGTCACGAAAGCCGGGATCATCAAACGAACTGGCATCGGCTTTGACGCAGGTAAAGCGTCCGGCGTGCTTCTGGTTCTTCGAGGCGATGTATTCCTGCTGAGTTGCGCTGTTGGACAGGAACGTAACGTCGACGTTGTCGTAGTTGTCCAGCACGTAGCTGCCATGTGATCCCCATCCGCAGCCGAGATCGAGTACACGCAGCGTCGTTGTGCGCCTCACGAGTTTGCTGAGCCGCAGCCGCTCCTCCAGGAACGTGTGCAGCATGGCGACTTCCGCCTCGGCCAGGCTGGTGGACGACTGCGGGAACAGACAGCAGGAATACTTCAGGTGCGGACCCAACATCAGGTGGAAGAACTCGGTCGGCACCTCGTAGTGCTGAACGTTGGCGTCGCCCTGGTGGGTGGCGCCGGCACTGGCGCGCAGCTTCTCGAAATATTTCTTCTTATAGTGCGCCTGCTTGTCGGTGTCCCCGCCGCACTCGAAGGTCTTGACCCAGGCGCCGCACATCTGGCGGACCAGGATCCGCATGACGGCGTCGGGCAGCAGGCCGCGCTCTTTGAGGGCGAGAACAGTTTTGAAGAGGTGCTCCACGCCCGTTATCCAAGCACCCCGGACGGAAGTACGCTTAAAGCTTCGGTGACCGTTGCCGCTCCAGGAGGAATCGATGTCTTTGCTGTTCAACCCCAGTACCTATGACCCGAGTTCGTTCGACGAGGGCACCCGGCTGAAACTGCTGGCGCTGGTCGACTTCTTCGAGACAAAGGGCCTGGCCAAGAACAAGGAGGAGTACTACTCCGGTGAGTGGTACACCGACTACCTCACACTGATCGCCGACCAGCGGATCTTCGCCGACTTCGGCACCCCCGCCGAGGTCGGCCGGCTCGTCGGCGACGACCCCGGCAAAAATGAGGCCCGCTGGGACCTGGCCCGCATCAACGAGCTCAACGAGATCCTGGGCTTCTACTCGCTGGCACACTGGTACGCCTGGCAGGTCTCGGTGCTCGGCCTCGGGCCGGTGTGGCTCAGCGCCAACCAGGACGCCCGCAAGCGGGTGGCCGAACTGCTGGCCGAGGGCCACATCTTCGGGTTCGGGCTGTCCGAGCGCGAACACGGCGCCGACATCTACTCCTCGGACATGATCCTGACCCGCACCGCCGAGGGCGGGTTCACCGCCAGCGGCGGCAAGTGGTACATCGGTAACGGCAACGCGGCAGGCCGGCTGTCGGTCTACGGCAAGTTCGCCGACGACGATCCGGAGCATCCCGGCGAGCACGTCTTCTTCCTCGTCGACCCGAGCCACCCGACCTACGAACTGATCAAGAACGTCGTCGCGGGCCAGATGTTCGTCGCTGCTTTCAATCTGCACGGCTATCCGGTGGCGGCCGATGACATCCTGCACGTCGGCAAGGCCGCCTTCGACGCCGCGCTGGCGACGGTCAACGTCGGCAAGGTCAACCTGGGCTGGGCCAGCATCGGCATCTGCGAGCATTCGTTCTACGAGGCCGTCACCCACGCCCACAACCGGATCCTCTACGGCAACCGGGTCACCGACTTCCCGCACGTGCGCCGCATGCTCGCCGACGCCTACGCGCGGCTGGTGGCCATGAAGATCTTCGCCGCCCGCTCTACCGACTACTTCCGCAGCGCCAGCGAGGACGACCGCCGGTTCTTGCTGTTCAATCCGATCACCAAGGCCAAGGTGACCAGCGAGGGCGAACGGGTCATCGACCTGCTGTGGGACGTGATCGCCGCCCGCGGATTCGAGCGCGATACCTACTTCAGCCGGGCCGCCTCGGACATCCGAGCGCTGCCCAAGCTGGAGGGCACCGTCCACGTCAACATCGCCCTGGTGCTCAAGTTCATGCCGCGCTACCTCGGCGCCGCTCACGGCGCGGCGCAGGAATACCCGGAGATCCCGGTCCGCCAGGACGCCGGCGACGACGCCTACCTGTTCCACCAGGGCCCGGCCAAGGGACTCGGGTCGATCGGTTTCGCCGACTGGCGGCCGGCGTTCGACCGGTTCGCAGACCTGACCAACGTGCAGGTATTCCGCGAACAGATCGACGCCTTCACCCAGTTGGTGCTCACCGCGCCGCCCACCGAGGAGCAGCAGAAGGACCTCGACTACCTGCAGGTCCTCGGCCAGCTGTTCACTCAGATCGTCTACGCCCAGCTGATCCTGGAATCGGCTGCGATGGCCCTGGACCACGGGCAGACCCGGCCTGGTTCGGTCAGCGACCTGAGCGACCTCACCGAGGCCCACCTCGACCGGATGGTCGCGGTGTTCGTCAACGACATGTCGACGTACGCGGTGGAATTGCACGGGCAGGCGTCGGCCACCGACGACCAGGCCAAGGCGGCACTCTCCATCGTGCGTAAACCCGTCATCAAATCCGCCGCCGAGAACGCGTTCGTCGCCGAGGTGCTGTCCTACAGCGGCACGTATGAGATGAAGCGTTGACGATAGGTGGCTGATTCATGCGACGGGGCGCTCGTCGCGTGAGGTGCGGCGAAATTCGCTGGGTGTCAAGCCCGTCCACCGCTTGAACGCATGCGTGAAACTCGCGGTCTCGGCGTAACCGAGTCGGCGGGCGATCATCTCGATCGAGTCGTGGCCGCTGAGCAGCTGCTCGGCACGGGTGCGGCGGACCTCTGCGATCACGTCGCGATACGACGTCGCCTCATCGGTGAGTTTCCGGCGCAGCGTGCGAGGGTCGAGATGAAGTTCGTCAGCGATGGTCTGCATTGACGGAAGGCTGTGCTGATGGTGCATGAGCCGGCTGCGCAGCTGACCGGCAACCCCCACCCGGGATAGGCGTCCGTCGAGGAGTTCCCGGCACTGGCGCTCGAAGACCCGGGTGGTGTTCGGATCGCCCTGTGGCAAAGGCACATCCAGCGTGCCCGGGGCGCCGGCGATCCGGTTGACCGGACAGCCTGCCCGCACATCGGACGTCAAAGACCAGCTCTTCGCCAGACGCTTCGCCCGCTGCTCGTCGAGCGTGGTTTCCACCCATTCGACCTCGACCGGGATGTTGGCACCGGCCAGGACGGCGGCCAGCCCGGCCAGATCCCGCTCGACGATGAACGGCTGGATTTCGGGCGGAATGTCGGAGTCGTCGGCGACGACGTAGTCCCGCGCCCCGTCGCTCTGGATTGAGAACCGCACGTGGGACGGCAGCAGGGCCTGGTACGGCAGGATGCGCTCGAAGCCCTCCCGGACCGTGGCACTGGTGAGAAAGGCGAAGCCCAACACCCCTAGTCGACCCAGGGTGCTGAACCCGCCGACATCGACGCCAAGTCCGGGCCGGTCCCCGAGTCGGGCGATGATATTGCCCACCACCATGAACTCCTGATGAGCCCAGATTTCGGCGTCGGCATCGGCGAGGGTGGATTCGGTGAGGCCGGTGCCGGCCAGGCAGGCGGCGATCGTCATCGAGTCGGCGACAGCTTCGGTCATGATGCGCACGCCCTCCGTGCCGCGCGGCACGGCCCATACCGGCACAGCGAACCCGCGCATTGCCCGAAAATATCAAATTGCCGCCCGATCGGCACATTAACCTGCGCGTCCGTCCTCCCTAGGCTTGACCTATGCCGTCCAGTGCGTCCGTCGTGGTCACCCCAGGATCGGCCGAGTCGTCCTCGGCCTCAGGGCTCGCCGATGAACTTCAGGCGCTCTACGACGAGACCCGCGCAGCGATGGGTGCGGCCGATCTGGCCCATATCCGCACCGTGACCGCCTACGGCCAGGCGATCAATGCCCGGCGCCTGGAGCTACTGGCAGACGGTGGCCCGCGGGCCATGGGCCGCGCGGCCGTGCTGGAGACGCTCTATCGCCTGCTGCAGTTCTCCGAACTCGGGCACAACGTCCTGCACGGGACCTATGACGATCTGCCGGGCAACGGCGACTTTCACTCCGATCGCTACGTATGGGACTTCAACGTCGACCCCGCGCAGTGGAAGGTGATGCACCACGAGGGCCACCACCCGAACACCAATATCGTCGGCAAGGATCACGACCTGGGCTACAGCGTGCTGCGCGGTCAGGCGGGGCAGGATTGGTTCGGCCACCATGCGATACAGCTGCTGCTGTTCACCGCCGTCTCGCCGTTCTTCACCCAACTGGCACCCTTCCTCATCGCCAACATCACCAGACAGGTTGAGGGGAAACGGTTCTGGTCACGCGAGACGCTGCGGGCACCGGCGCGCATCGCACTTGCCGACACCAAGCGCCGACTGCTGACCGAACCGCTGTCGATGGGCCCACGTTTTCTGCCGGCCGCGGCGGTGAACCAGATCGGCGGAGTCGCAGGCTATTTGGCGGTTCTCTTCCTGGTGGCGATCGAGCACCACGCGGGCGAGACCGAGGTCTTCACCGACCCGGGGCCCGACGAGACGCGCGACGACTACTACCGCCGCCAAGTCCGGGCAACTCGTAACTTTCTGCGCAGCGCAAAGCTGGACGCGGCTCTGCAACGGATACTCGAGGACGAAGTGCCGTTCGAGAACCGCCCCGACTTCCAGATCTTCTACGGTGGCCTGGACACCCATATCGAGCATCACCTTTTCCCCGATCTGCCGCCGAATCGGCAGCGTGAGATCGCGCCCCGAGTCAAGGAAATCGTCACCCGCCACGGACTTCCGTACCACCAGACACCGCTGGGCGAGACAGCTGCGTTGATGCTCAAAGCGCTTACCGGACTGTCTATTCCCGTGGGTGAACGGGAGGCCGGTCATCCATTGATGCTGCTGAAACGGCCGGCCGGCCTGGCTCGCCGAGTGGCGTCGGGCATGCGGTACCGGGCGCTGCCCGAGGCCCCGTATCTGGACAAGCCGCGCTGGTACAACGTGCCGGTACGGGTGGTGGCCACCGAAGCGTTGGCAGGCGGCAACGCTCGGCTGATCCGGCTGGAGAAGCCGCGCGGTTGGGATGACGTGTGCTGGGATCCGGGAGCGTTCGTTTCGTTGTGTGTGCCGGACGGCGACGAGACACTGATCCGGCAGTACAGCCTGCTGCAGGACAGCACCGGTTCGGAGACCATGGACATCTGTGTCAAGCGGATGCCCGGCGGTCGCGTCTCCACCGCACTCAACGACGACCTGCGTGCCGGTGACTACCTCACGGTGCTGCGGCCGCCGGTGTCCAGCGGCGGCCTGGCCACCCCGGATGTTCCGTCGCGGGCGTTGTTCATCGCCGGCGGAGTCGGCATCACCCCGATCATCAGCCTGCTGCGCAGCCTGGCACGAACTGCGCAACCCCGGGACGCCGTTCTGCTCTACTTCAACCGCGACGGCGCTTCGATTCTCTTCGAGCAGGAGATCGCCGAACTCGCCGAACTGGCCGGCATCGACGTGCACGTGTTCCGCGGACGGCGGCCTTCGCCGGATCTGCTCGCGGCTCTGGTACCTGACTCCTGCGACCGGGAGACCTTCGTCTGCGCGCCCAGCGGTCTGGTCGAGTCGGTCCGCGGATACCTCACCGCTCTGGGCGCGGCGCCGGAGCTGTTCCACACCGAATCATTCGCCGCACCAGAGCGCCGCCGGCCTGCCGATGACGGCAGTCGCTATCTCGTTTCGTTCGCCCGAAGTCGTCGCACCGTCGAGATCGACGGCAACACAACGCTTCTCGAAGCGGCCAACCGGGTCGGTATCCGGGTTCCCACGGGCTGCCGGAGCGGCCTGTGCCGGGCGTGCGTCACGCCGAAACTGAGCGGCTCGGTTCAACGTGAGGTCGGCGGACGGTCCATGGAGCGCATCACGGTGTGCGACAGCGTGGCGTGCTCGGATATCGAACTCGACTTGTGACTGGCGCGCGGCTTCCCGAACAGGGTGGCAGGTACAGGATTCGAACCTGTGTAGGCTTTCGCCGACGGATTTACAGTCCGCTCCCATTGGCCGCTCGGGCAACCTGCCTGGGGCACAAACCGAACAGCGCGGCTTGATGCGAGTAGCAGGGTACAACGAGGATGTACCCCGGACACAAACCGGGCCGGTCTCGGCCGATGACCAGGAGGCACCGAAGTGGCGGACTCGTCATTCGACATCGTCAGCAAGGTCGACCGGCAGGAGGTCGACAACGCCCTGAACCAGGCAGCCAAAGAGTTGGCCACCCGGTTCGACTTCCGCGGCACCGACACCTCGATCAGCTGGAAGGGCGACGAGGTCATCGAGATCGTCTCTTCCACCGAGGAGCGCGCCAAGGCGGCCGTCGATGTGTTCAAGGAGAAGCTGATCCGCCGGGACATCTCCATGAAGGCCTTCGACGCTGGAGACCCCCAGCCGAGCGGCAAGACCTACCGGGTCAGCGGCACCATCAAGCAGGGAATCACCAGCGAGAACGCCAAGAAGATCACCAAGCTGATCCGCGACGACGGGCCCAAGAACGTCAAGACCCAGATCCAGGGCGAGGAGGTGCGGGTGACCTCCAAGAGCCGCGACGATCTGCAGGCCGTCATCGCCCTGCTGAAGGGCGCGGATCTGGACGTGGCGCTTCAGTTCGTCAATTACCGGTAACCCGCCAACCGTCATCGGCGGGCAGACCTGCCAACCCTGGCCGGCGAAACCGGTCAATGCATAAGCTGGTTGAGGTCAGCCCAGCACGCACTCAGCGAGGACCGCGATGACCGTCAGCCCCCAGGAAGACGCCCGACCCGCCGAGCAGCCCGCCGGCGACTACGACGTCGTCATCATCGGCGCGGGCATCTCCGGGATCGGGGCTGCCTACCGTATCGCCGAGGCCGACCCGGGCACCCGCTACGTGATCCTGGAGCGACGCGAGCGCATCGGCGGTACCTGGGACCTGTTCCGCTACCCGGGCGTGCGATCGGACTCCTCGATCTTCACATTGAGCTGGCCGTGGGAGCCGTGGGCCGGCAAGGAATATGTGGCTGACGGCGACGTGATCCGCGACTATATGGAGGACACCGCCCGCAAGCACGGCATTACCAGCCACATCCGGTTCAACACCACGGTGATCTCCGCCGACTGGGATTCGGGCACCGACACCTGGACGGTGCACACCGAGGAGAACGGCACGCCCCGCACCTACCGGGGCCGCTTCGTCTTCTTCGGCTCCGGCTACTACAACTACGACGAGCCCTACAGCCCAGATTTCGAAGGCATCGAGAACTTCGGCGGCACCGTCGTCCATCCTCAGCACTGGCCGGAGGATCTGGACTACACCGGCAAAAAGGTGGTGGTCATCGGCTCCGGCGCCACCGCGGTGTCGCTGGTACCGGCGCTGGCCCGCAAGGCCGCCACAGTCACCATGCTCCAGCGCTCCCCCGGCTACCTGTTTTCGATGCCGCGGGTGGCACGGTGGACGCAGCCACTGCGAAAAGTCCTGCCCAACAAGCTCTCCTACTGGTTCGTGCGAACAGTGGCGCTGGCCTTCGAGAAGGTCATGTGGATGTTCGCCCGTACGCTGCCGGCCGCAATGAAGAAAGTGGTGCGGCGACAGAACACCAAGATGCTGCCCGCCGGTTACCCCGTCGACCGCGACTTCAAGCCGCGTTACAACCCCTGGGATCAGCGCCTGTGCCTGGTGGCCGACGGCGACGTCTTCGAGGCGATCAGCGATGGCAGCCTGGACATCGTCACCGACCACATCGACCACTTCGATCAGTCGGGCATCGTGTGCGCGTCGGGACGCCACATCGGCGCCGACATCGTCGTCAAGGCGACCGGCCTGAACCTGCTGGCATTGGGCGGGGTTCGGATCAGCATGGACGGCGCCGAGGTCAAGCCGCAGGACCGGTTCTCCTACAAGGCCCACATGCTTGAGGACGTGCCCAACCTGATCTGGTGCATCGGCTACACCAACGCATCGTGGACGCTGCGCGCCGACATTACCGCCCGCGCGACAGCCAAGTTGATCGAGTACATGAAGACCCACGGCTACACGCACGCCTATCCTCACCCGGCTGGCGGCCCCATGCCGGAGAAGCCGACATGGGATCTGCAGTCGAGTTACGTGCTGCGCAACGCCCACGCCCTACCGAAGTCCGCCACCAAGCGGCCGTGGGTGGTGCGCCAGGACTTCCTCGCCGACACCCTGGACTATCGCTTCCTCGACAAGATCGAGGAGGACATGGTGTTCGGGCGAGTGCGGACGCCGGCACAGCTGATGGGGGTAAGCCGGGGTTAGCCGCATCCCCAAAACCGGCAGTAAAAGCGCGGTGCCAGCACTACGTTGGTGGCCATGACAACTGATCGCCGCAAACCGCAAGTGGTCGTGCTGGGCGGAGGTTCCTGGGGCACCACCGTCGCATCGATCTGCGCCCGCCGCGGCCCCACCCTGCAATGGGTGCGATCGGCGGACACCGCCGACGACATCAACTCCAACCACCGCAATTCGGAGTACCTCGGCGAGGAGGTCGTACTGCCCGACACCCTCCGCGCGACTAACGATTTCGCCGAGGCCGCCAACAGCGCCGACGTGATCGTCATGGGCGTGCCGTCGCACGGGTTCCGCAGTGTGCTCATCGAACTGGGCAAGGAACTGCGGCCCTGGGTGCCGGTGGTCAGCCTGGTCAAGGGTCTTGAACAAGGCACGAACATGCGGATGAGCCAGATCGTCGAGGAGGTGCTGCCCGGTCATCCGGCCGGCATCCTGGCCGGACCGAACATCGCCAAGGAGGTCGCCGAGGGCTACGCCGCGGCCGCGGTGCTGGCCATGCCGGACCGCAACCTCGCCTCGGATCTGGCAAGCATGTTCCGCACCAGCCGATTTCGGACCTACACCAGCGATGACGTGACCGGCGTCGAGATCGCCGGGGCACTCAAGAACGTCTATGCCATTGCCGTCGGCATGGGTTATGCCATGGGCATCGGCGAAAACACCCGCGCCATGGTGATGACCCGCGCGGTGCGCGAAATGTCCAAGCTCGGGGAAGCCATCGGCGGTCACCGCGACACCTTCTCCGGACTGGCCGGCATGGGCGATCTGATCGTCACGTGCACCTCCAAGCGCAGCCGCAACCGCCACGTCGGCGAGGAACTGGGCTCCGGCAAGAGCGTCCAGGACATCATCGCCGGCATGAATCAGGTTGCCGAAGGCGTCAAGGCCGCCAGCGTGATCATGGACTTCGCTGACAAGTACGGCGTCAATATGCCGATCGCCAAAGAGGTCGACGCGGTGATCAATCACGGCTCCACCGTCGAGCAGGCCTACCGTGGCTTGATGGCGCAGAAACCCGGCCACGAGGTCGACGGCACGCCGTTCTGACCCAACTCAGCCTGGCGGCAGTCCGGGCATCATCGGGGGCAACCCGGGCAGGACCGAGGTGCCGTCGGGGCGGTCCAGCATCGGGTTGCTCGTATTGACGAATGAGCCCGTCGAGCTGACAACGAAGCCGACCTGATCGCGGCTGTTCCAACACGCGACCGTACCCGTCTCATCGACACCGCAACTGATGTCGCGGAAGCTCAAGCGACTGCCAGGTGGAAGGGCTTTGACCCCACCGGCGGACAAGAACAACGGTTGCGCCGTCGCTGAGAAACCCGGCGCGCCGACGGGCCCTCCACTGACCAGATTGGCGCCGTACGGCGCGCCGGGAAGCGGGCCGCTGCAGCCGTAGTCGCTGTTCGCCCTATTGATGATGCAGATCACGCCGGGCGGGCCAGCAAAGCCGTACCAGGTGGTGCCCGGGACCGCATAGTCCGAGGGATTCAGAGGTTTATATGCGTTGACATTGGGTACAGGAGGCGAGGGTGCGGGACTGGGATCCGCCCAGGCGTTTACAGGCAAAGCCAGCAGGGGAAGTGCCGCCCCGACGACAGCTAACCTGAGGAACATCACAACACCGTACCGAACCGAAGTCGCAGCAAAACTTGATGTTTCGAACCGAGGCCAATGGCCTAAACTATGACTCATCTTAGTGGGGACTGAGAACCAGAGAGGGAGTCGTGGATCGACGTGTGAAGGACGGTCTGCGCGCTGGCGCAACCGCCGTCAGCGTCGCCGCAGGCTTCATGGTGCTGGCTTCCACGACGCAGACCCCCGACGGTTTCGTTCACGCCAGCTTCGGCGGCCCACTGGACATCCTCGCAACGACGACGTCCGATGTTTTCGCCATCGGCGACGGCGCCGGCGATGCCTCGGAACTGGCCGCTCTGCTGAAAACCTCCGGAGCGGGCCTAGAAGACAACCCCAATGAGCCTTTCCGGGTCACCGTTCAGGACGGGGAGTCCTCCAACGCCACGACTGTCAACGTCTTTCCCACAGTCGACCCGACCGTCACGCCCACCACCGAGGACGACGCTCTACCCCTGCCGTCGAAGCCGGTGGTGGATGCCAGCGGCCGAGTGGACTGCGCCGGTGCGCTGAGTTGCAAGACCGATCCGGTCACCAAGGCCACGACGGTGACCTATCCCGACGGTGTGGTCGCGGTCGTGCAGAAGGTCAACGACTTGACTGTGGTGGCCTACAAGCGGATCGGCATGAATCTGCGCACCGAAGTTCAGGCGATACTTCAACCGGCTCCTGAGACAACCCCTCCGGTCCTCGTCGCGCCGGCGCCCGTCCCCACTGCCGATCCGTCGTGGCAGATCCAGGCGCCCGCACCCGCACCCGCACCCACACCCACACCGACCGAACAACAGCCACCCATCCCCGCCATCGATCCGGGTCCGCCGGCACCCGACACGGCGATCCTGGAATCGGGCATCGATCTTCCGCGGGGCCCGAGGGTGAACGTGACGCGAGCGCCTGAGGATTTCGGCCCGGCCTTCATCCCAGACGCCGACCAGCCGGTGCCGCCCCCGTCCATGGCTCCCCCGTCGATGCCCAAGCTTCCGGGCCTGGGGAAGGTCAAGGATGCGTTGGACTCGGTTGTCGACGCTGTCAAGGACGGGATCGGCAAGGCAGTTGGCCCCGGTGCGGCGGGCAAGCCCGGCGACCCCGGCAAGTCGGGCCCGAGCGACGATGCACGCAGCGGCGCCGGGGAACAGCCCCGGTAGGGGCTGCTAGCTAGCGCCCGCCTGCCATCTTCTCCAACCGCGCGATGCGGTCCTCGATCGGCGGATGCGTCGAGAACATCCGGGTCATCTTCTCACCCGACCGGAACGGGCTGGCGATCATCAGGTGCGCCTGATCAGCCAGCTGCGGGCTCGGGGGCAGCGGCGCCTGCTGCACCCCACCGCTGATCTTGCGCAGCGCCGACGCGAGCGCCAGGGGGTCGCCGGACAGTTGCGCGCCCGACTCGTCGGCCTGGTACTCCCGCGACCGTGACACCGCCATCTTGATCAGTGTGGCCGCGAATGGACCGAGCAGCGAGACAAGCAGCATCGCCAGCGGGTTCACCCCGCCGCCGTTGCTGTTGCGACCACCGCCGAAGGCGCCGGCGAACATGGCCATCTGGGCCAGACCGGTGATGATCGACGCCATCGCGCCGGCTACGCAGGAGATCAGAATGTCTCGGTTGTAGACATGGGACAGCTCGTGGCCCAGCACCGCACGCAGTTCACGTTCATTGAGGATGTTCAGGATTCCGGTGGTGCAACACACCGCGGCGTTACGCGGATTCCGCCCTGTGGCAAAGGCATTTGGGTTGGCAGTGTCGCTGATGTATAGCCGGGGCATCGGCTGATGCGCCGTGGTGGCCAGCTCCTTGACAATCGCGTAAATCTGGGGCGCCTGCACTTCGGTGACCGGCTGCGCCTGCATCGCGCGCAGCGCCAGCTTGTCGCTGTTGAAGTACACGTAGATGTTCATGCCGACGGCCATCAGCACCGACAGCCACAGCACCGAACGGTTCTGAAACAACGAGCCGATGAAGACGATCAGCCCGGACATCCCAACGAGCAGCAGGAACGTCTTCATCCGGTTGGCAGTGGGATGCCAGGTCATTGAGGTCCTCCTCCGAGCGGTCTGTCGGCAGAGTAACGCCTCGGGGCGTCGTAGGAGTTCCGACCGGTCAACCGTGTCGGTTAACCGTGTAATCGACCAGCGACGCCAGCGCCCGACGTCCGGGCACGTCGGGCAGCTCAGCCAGTTCGGCGCGGGCCTGCGCGGCATATTGCTGGACGGTCGCCTTGGCGGCGGCGATACCGCCGGACTCCCGGAGCAGCATCAGCGCCTCGGCCACCGCGTCATCGTCGGTCACCGGCCCTTTGAGCAGTTCACGCAGCCTGTCGGCGGCCGGTCCGGTCTCAGTCAGGGCGTAGAGCACTGGCAGGGTGTGCACCCCTTCGCGAAGATCGGTACCCGGCAGCTTGCCGGACTCGTCGGGGTCGCTCTCGATGTCGATGATGTCATCGGAGATCTGGAAGACCGTGCCGATGATGCCGCCGATCCGGCCGAGTCGCTCCACCTGGTCCGGGGTGGCACCGGAGTAGGTGCCACCGAATCGGCCCGCGGCGGCAATCAGGCAGGCGGTCTTCTCCGAGACCACTTTGAGGTAGTGCGAGACGGCGTCGTCGCCGTCTTTGGGACCCTTGGTTTCCCGCATCTGCCCGGTTACCAGGAGAGCGAATGTCTCGGCGATGATCCGAACCGCGTCGGGGCCTAATTCCGCCACCAACCGCGAGGAGGTGGCGAACAAATAATCCCCGGCGAGGATCGCGATGTTGTTGCCCCAGCGGGCATTAGCGGACGGGGCGCCGCGTCGCACCAGCGCCTCGTCCATCACATCGTCGTGGTACAGCGTCGCCAGGTGCACCAGTTCGATGACGGCGCCGGCCACGGTCACGTCGTGGTTCTCCGGGTCTGGCCCCACATGTGCCGCGAGTACGGTGAACAGCGGGCGGAACCGCTTGCCACCGGCCTCGAACAGATGCAACACGGCTTCGGTCATCAACTCGTCGGCCCCGCGCAGTTCGGTCGCGATGAGATCCTCAACACGAGCGACACCGTCGCGCACACGTGCCGCAAAGGCCGGGTCGCCGAAGTCGACTCCAGCCACCACGCTCGCCGGAGTTTTCACAGTGCCAACATACTTGTCACCGTGGAATCCAATTCATCTGAGGTGGACCGCCGAGCTGACGTCGTGGTGGTCGGCGCCGGCCCCGCAGGGTCGGCGGCAGCGGCGTGGGCGGCGCGCGCCGGTCGCGAGGTGCTGGTGGTCGACGCATGCGAGTTCCCGCGGGACAAAGCGTGCGGTGACGGGCTGACGCCGCGGGCCGTGCTGGAGCTGCAGCGGCTCGGCCTGGGTGACTGGTTGGCCGGGCGAATCCGCCACCACGGGCTGCAACTGGACGGGTTCGGAAGTTCGGTCGAAGTGCGCTGGCCGGGTCCGTCATTTCCGGAGGGTAGTTCCGCGGTGCCTCGCACCGAGCTCGACGACCGGATACGCAAGGTCGCCGAGTACTCGGGTGCGTCGATGTTGTTGGGGCACAAGGCCGTCGACGTGGTGCGGGATTCGGCCGGCCGGGTGACGGCGGTGGTGCTCGCCGACGGGCGACGGTTGGCGTGCCGCTGGCTGATCGTCGCCGACGGGGCGCGCTCGCCGCTGGGCCGGGTGCTGGGCCGTCAATGGCATCAGCAGACCGTGTACGGGGTGGCGGCCCGCGCCTACCTGGCTTCGCCGCGGGCATCAGAGCCCTGGATTTTCTCGGACCTGGAACTGCGGTCGCACGACGGCCACGTGCTGCCCGGCTACGGCTGGATCTTTCCGCTGGGCAACGGTGAGGTGAACCTGGGCGTGGGGGCGCTGGCGACCGCCAAACGTCCGGCCGACGTGGCGCTGCGGCCGCTGATCAAGCAGTACGCGTCACTGAAAAGTAAGGATTGGGGCTTTGAGGAGCCGCCGCGGGCGGTGTCCTCGGCGCTACTGCCGATGGGCGGTGCGGTGTCGGGTGTGGCAGGGCCTAACTGGGTGCTGGTCGGCGATGCCGCCGCGTGCGTGAACCCCCTCAACGGCGAGGGCATCGACTACGGATTGGAGACCGGACGGCTGGCCGCGGAGCTGCTGGGCGCTACCGATCTCGCGGCGGCATGGCCGGCGCTGCTGCAGGCTCACTACGGTCGCGGCTTCTCCGTGGCCCGCCGCCTGGCCCTGTTGCTGACGCTGCCCCGATTCCTGCCACTGACCGGCCCGAGGGCGATGCGGTCGGCGGCGCTGATGGAAGTCGCGGTACGGATGATGGCCAATCTGGTGACCGAGGACGACGCCGACTGGGTGGCCCGGGCCTGGCGTTTCGCCGGCGCCGGATCACGCATCGCCGACCGGCGGAAGCCGTTCAGCTAAGAGTTGATTCATAAGTGTGCGAGCTTGGAGTTTCAGAGGTAGGCGACTGCGCGGGCGGCGAGGTTGATCGCGTTGCCGCGCCGTCGGCATTGGCGCAGCTATCTGCCGGTCCTTCATGCGGGCCACCAGGGCGCCACTGTCGCGGCGGCAGTAGCAATGGAGTCCGGCCGCAGCGCGCCGGCGCATCCACAACGTCCCGGTCACCCGGGAAACGGCCCAGCACGAGGGGCCGGTCCGGTCAACCATCCACCACAACCCGACCACCACACCGGATGCTAGTGAGGATGGCAGCCCCAGACATGGAGCCCCTGCCGGACAAGGGGAACGCCCCGCCCTACCCCGCACCAGACCCCACGGCTACACCTGGGGACGTCGGCGGACCAGGCGGACAAGCAACAACCCAACGATTCAACAGTCCCCACCAGCCGACTTACGAATCAACTCTTAGAACGTTCGGTCTCAGACTCAGCCCGGTTTCACGGCGGCATGCAGAGCCACGATGCCGCCGGTCAGGTTGCGCCAGCGCACCTGCGACCAGCCGGCGTCGGCGATGCGGCGGGCCAGCGTCGGTTGATCGGGCCAGGCCCGGATGGACTCGGCGAGGTAGACGTAGGCCTCGGGGTTGCTCGACACCGCCCGGGCCACCCGCGGCAGCGCCTGCATCAGGTACTCCTTGTACGCCGTGGACAGCACCGGCACAGTGGGAGTGGAGAATTCGCAGACCACAAGCCGGCCGCCCGGCCTGGTCACTCGCGCCATCTCGCGCAACCCGGCGCTGGGGTCGACAACGTTGCGCAGGCCAAAGCTGATGGTGACAGCGTCGAAGACGTCATCGCCGAACGGCAGCCGGGTTGCGTCGCCGGCGACCTTGGGTACGGGCCGGTGGCCACCGGCGCGGAGCATGCCGACGGAGAAGTCGGCGGCCAGGCACCACGCCCCGGACTTCGCCAATTCGACCGTCGACACCGCGGTTCCGGCTGCCAGGTCCAGCACCGCTTCGCCCAGGCCGATGTTCAGCGCTGATCGGGTCTCCCGACGCCAGTAGCGGTCCTGGCCCAGCGAGAGCACCGTGTTGGTGACGTCATAGCGGCGAGCCACACCGTCGAACATCGAAGCCACATCGTGGGGATCCTTGTTCAGAGACGCGCGGCTCACCCGCCCGACGGTATCAAGCGCGGCGTTTCCGGGCTTCCACCGCCTGCCGCGAACGGGCGACCATCCGATCGCTGAGGTGAATCAGCCGGTCTTCATGCCCGGGCGGCATGGTGTAAGCCAGCTTGCGGAGTTCGACCGCGAAGCCTTGCAGCTCCTGCTGAAATGTGTGATCGGCCATTGAAGGACCCTCCCCGATCTCTTTGCTACCTACTCCGAAAGTGCTTGCTCTGCTTGCGGTTTCCCTAACCCTGGGCACCATTGTGCGCTGCCTGAGCGGGAGACCGGAAGGGCTCTTACCAAGATCTCAGGTGAACACTGTGTTTCATAACGGTTTGCCCTGGCAACCCGATTTGCGGGTTTTCAAACCACCAATTTTTCCGCGGAATCGCTCTGCGGCACCCTGGATTCCAGCCGCACCAGAGCCACCAGCATGGCTGCGCCAACCAGCCAGCCGGCCACCGCGATGGACCCGGCCGGGATGATCGCCAGCGTGGCGTTGCGGTTCTGCACGCGAACCAGGTCGGGACTGTTCCTGTCGTACTCGACGTAGATCCGCATGCCGGAAGCCAGCTCGGAGGGGTAGAGCACGCCCAGCTCCGGGCGATAGGTGACACGGTCGGGGGTGACGAACTCGATGGTCGACCGGCGCGGGCCCGCGGAGAGCACCTCGGCCTCGGCGACACCGAGATTCCGTTCGATCTGCCTGTCGTTCCGCCAGGCACCCGCCACCAGCAGGATGGACTGCAAGGTGACGATGCCCAGCAGCACCCAGACCACAACTTTGGACCAGCGCAATATCTTTCGCTCGAACGTGTCCGGCACGTCCGTATTCCGTCCGGGCAGCGTCGACTCCAAGAGCACACGCGCCCGGGCGATCACAGCGCGGCCCGGATAGCGGCGTGCAACTGACGCAACGACGACCGGTCGGCTTTGACCTCCAGCACCCGCATGCCACCCGGGGGCTCGGCGAGGGCCTCGCCGAGAGCGTCGGCCTCAATCTGGCGAGCATCGACGTGGTAGGCACGGCACAGGGCCCCGACGTCGACGTCGTGCGGAGTGCCGAAGATCCGTGCGGAGACGTCGGCAAATCTCGGGTCGCCCTGTTCGAGCAGTTCGAAGATCCCACCGCCGTTGTCATTGGAGACCACGATCGTGAGGTCCTCCGGCGCGGGTTCGGTCGGGCCGATCAGCAGTCCCGATGCGTCGTGGACGAAGGTCAGGTCACCCAGCAACGCCACGGTCCGGCACCGACCGGTGTCGCCGACCGAGCGGGTGCGGTCATGCGCCAGAGCGGCGCCGATAGCCGTCGACACGGTGCCGTCGATACCGGCCACCCCGCGGTTGGAGCGCACCGCGATGCCCTCGGTGCGCAGGCCGACCAAGGCGGCGTCGCGGACGGGGTTGGACGCGCCCAGCACCAACTGATCGCCGGGCCGCAGGGCTGCGGCCAACGCGGCGGCCACGTGCAGACCGGTGGTCAGGTGATGGAGGGCCAACTGCTCGCTAACCACCGCCAGAGTCCGGGCGTGGGCGTCGGCGCAGCGGCGTAACCACCCCGGGTCGGCGCTACCGAAGGTCTGTGCCCGGGTGCCGGTCGCGGTCGAGTTGCCCGATACGTCCGGCCAGCGTGGACCGGTGGTCAAGGCGTAGACGGAGATGGATGGGTCGGCCAGCAGAGCCGAGACCGGACGATGCAGGGTGGGCCGACCCAACATGATCACCTGCCGCGGCCGCAGCCTGGTCAGCGCCAGCGGATGCAACGGGGTCAGCGGAGGCGGGGCGGTGGGCTCGGCGACGGTGGGCAGGTGCGCCAGGTTCGGGTGCACGCCCGCCCCGTGGCCGGCGATGACGACCGTATCGGGGGTGAGGTCGATAGGCAGCGGCTCGTCGAAACTCACCAGCGGTGTGTAGGTCCACGGCCGACCGTCGGGACGCCCGGGCGGAAAGTCGTCGGGGGACGAATCCGGTTCCGGCACTAGGGGTTCGCGCAGCGGAATGTCGAACTGCACCGGCCCAGCGTTGGCGCTGCGGGCGCCGGTGGCCGCCGCCAGCACCCGGCAGGTGGCCGATCTCCACGACGCATTTTGCACATCGAACACCCCTGGCGCGGTCGGCGCGTCGAGATTCCCGCGGTTGTCTTCGGCCAGCCCGAGACTGATCGCCGCGCGGACCTGGCTGCCGAAGTAGCCGAGCTGTTCCATGGTCTGGTTGGCGCCGGTGCCCAGCAACTCGTAGGGGCGGTTGGCGGACAGGATGACCAACGGCACCCGCGCGTAGTTCGCCTCGACAACGGCAGGGCCGAGATTGGCGACCGCGGTGCCCGATGTCATCGCGATCGGAACGGGCCGCCCGCTGCCCAGCGCCAGACCGATCGCCAGAAAACCGGCCGTCCGCTCGTCGATACGCACGTGCAATCGCAGCCGGCCGGCTCGGTCGGCGTCGGCCAGGGCGAAGGCCAGCGGGGCGTTGCGGGAACCGGGGCACAGGACGACGTCGCGGACACCGCCGCGGACGAGCTCGTCGACGACCACTCGGGCCTGAGTCGTCGAAGGGTTCACCCCTACAGGGTGGCACAGAAGTTTTGGCGCACGAGCGGCCTGCGTTTAAATGAGCCGCCCGGCAAAATAATCCAGCATGGCCTTGTTGACGGCCTCATGCCGCTCAAGGAATCCCAGATGGCCGGTATGAGCGATCTGCACATAGCGACCATTGGGGATGGCCTCCCCCACCTCGCGGCCCAGAGCCGGCGGAGTGACGACATCGTCGGCGAAGCCGATCACCAGCACCTCGTTCGTAATGGACCGGTACGCGGGCAGCCGGTTCTCCAGCGGCGCGACGCCGAGTTGGGCGCGCCAACCGGGCGTGCGTTTGAGCGGAAAGGCGATGAACATCTGCAGCCACTCTTCGATGGCGGGAGAATTGATGGTCTTCGGCGAAAAATTCTCTAGGACGCGCACTTTCGCCGCATAGCTGTTGGGAAGTTCGACGCCTGCCTCGGCGAGCTCGACGTCGGCGGTGCGAAACGCGATGCGGGTCGTGTCGACACGGCCGCGGGTACCCATCAGCACCGCCTGGCGGACCAGGTCCGGACGGGCCAGCATGAGTTCCTGAGCGATGAACGCGCCCATCGACATGGCCACCAGGCGGGTTGGGCCGCCGATCACCGTCTCGATCATGTCGATGGTGTCGGCAACCATCTGCTCGGTGGTGAAACCGTCGGCGTTCTCGGTGGCACCGACGCCGCGGTTGTCGAAAGTGACGCAGCGGTATCCGGCGCGCACGAAGTCCGGCACCTGGTGGATGTGCCAGGTGCGTCCGGCACCACCGGTGCCGGCGATGAACAGCACCGGGTCGCCGGAGCCGGTGTCGTCGAAGGCCAGGTTGGTCACGGCGCGAGGCTACACCGGGGCCGTCAACGGCAGGCATTCCCGGACCCGGGCGATCCACCAGTCGCGGCGGTCCGGGGCGGCGGCCAGCGCGGTCAGCCGCTCGGGTTCGGGTGCGACGGCGCCGAGGTAAAGGTATCCATCGACGGGCCGCAGGTCGGCGACGTCCTCGACGAACAGGCCGCCGGTCGCCAGGCCGCAGGCGTGCTCCAGGGAGGGCAGTGCGGCGGCGGCAGCCACCCCGGCGGCAATGCCGACCGCCGAATCCAGCGCGCTGGAGACCACTATCGGGATGTCGATCGCCGCCGCGATGGCGAGCATGGCGCTGATGCCGCCCAGGGGTGCCACCTTGAGTACCGCGATATCGGCGGCGCCGGCCCGCACCACCGCCAGCGGATCATCGGCCCGGCGGATGCTCTCGTCTGCAGCGACGGCAACTCCGAGGGGCGCGAGCCGGCGCCGCACCTCAGCCAGTTCCGACACCGTCCGGCACGGCTGTTCGATGTACTCAAGTGCCCCATCGGCGGTCAGCGCCGCAGCCGCAGCCACCGCCTCGTCCACCGTCCAGCCGCCGTTGGCGTCGACCCGCACAGCGGGAATGGCGGCTCGGACGGCATTCACCCGGGCGACGTCGTCGGCCAACGTCTGCCCCGGCTCGGCCACCTTGACCTTGGCCGTGCGGGCCCCGGGAAACCGGGCCAGCACCTCCGGCACCCGTTCCGGTTCGACCGCGGGCACGGTGGCGTTGACCGGTACCCGATCACGCACCGCAGAAGGCGTTGGGCGGTAGGCGGATTCGATCCCGGCGGCCAGCCAGTGCGCGGCCTCGGCGGGCTCGTACTCCGGAAAGGCGCCGAACTCACCCCAGCCTGCTGGCCCGTCGATGAGAGCGACTTCGCGCACCGTGATGCCACGGAAGCGCACCCGCATGGGCAGCGCGACGACGTGCAGGCGTTCCAGGATGTCGCTGAGCGGCGGCAGCATTAACTCAGCGCGCCGATGGCATCAGATGGCGCGGTCTGCCTTGTCCCAGTAGGGCTTACGCAGATCCTTCTTGAGCAGCTTGCCGGTGGGGTTACGGGGCAGCACGTCCATGATGTCCACGCTGCGCGGGCACTTGTAGCCGGCCAGCCTCTCTTTGCACCAGGCAATGAGGTCCTCGGGGGTGGTCGCCTGACCTGGGGAGAGCTCCACCACGGCCTTGACCGTTTCTCCCCACTTCGGGTCGGGGATGCCGAACACCGCGGCGTCGGACACGGCCGGATGTTCGGTCAGTGCCCGCTCCACCTCGACGGAATAGATGTTCTCTCCGCCGGAGATGATCATGTCCTTGAGCCGGTCCTCGACGAAGACGAAACCACCGTCATCGACGCGACCGATGTCACCGGTTCGGAACCAACCGTCGTGGATCGCCTCGTTGGTGGCGTCGGGCTTGTTGTGGTAACCCTCCATCGTCTGCGGAGTGCGGAACCAGAGTTCGCCGGGCTGGCCCTGCGGGACATCCTCGAGCGTGTCGGGGTTGACCACGCGAACCTCCGCCTGGCGGTAGGGCTGGCCGGCGCTGGACAGCCGTTCCGGGTGGTCCGCGTCGCGGTGCGCCTCCGCCGAGAGCAGGGTGACCCCGCCGCAGACCTCGGTCAGCCCGTACACCTGGACGAAATCGGTGTTGGGAAAATCGATCAACGCCTGGCGCAGCAGAGCCTGGGGCATCGGCGACGCGCCGTAGCAGAACGTACGCAGCTTGTTGAACACCTTGATCGCGTCCGGGCTCTCCATCACCTTGGACAGCACCGCGGGCACCAGGAAAGTGCGGGTGGCGCCGGACATGATCGCGGCACCGAGGGTCGCGCCGTCAGCCTCGCGGGTGATGATCGTCGGCATTCCGGCGTAAATGCCGTACTGCATGAATGACGTGCCGCCGACGTGGAACAGCGGCATTGCCACCAAGCTGGTGTCACCGTCGGAGGCGTCGAAGATGTGGGAATTGACGCTGTGCGCGTTCAAAGCCGCCTGGCTCAGACGGACTCCCTTGGGGTTTCCGGTGGTCCCCGAGGAGTACATGATCACGCAGACGTCGTCCGGGTCGACGTCGGCGCTGCGCCCGCGCGGGGTCGCCGAAGCCAGCATGGCCTCGTACTCGTCGCCGTCGCCGCCGCCGGGGGTGACATCGATGATGTGCTGGACGTGGCTGAGCCGGTCGCGGATAGCGTCGACCGAGGGCCGCAGTTCTTCGCCGACGATGATGACCTTGGCGCCGCAGTCGTTGAGTACGTAGTCCATCTCACTGCCGGCGAGCCGGAAGTTGACGACGGCCGTCGCAGCCCCCAGGCTGGCCACAGCCATGACGGTCTCCACACAGGCCGGGTGGTTCTTGTCGAGGAACGCCACGACGTCGCCGCGACCGATGCCGCGTTCAGCGAGCGCGCCGGCCAGTCGCCGAACCCGGTCGTTGAACTGCCCCCAGGTGAACGTGCGATCGAGGTATCTGATCGCCACGGCGTCGGGTTTGCGCTCCGCCCAGTGCGCGAGGCGGTCATCGAGGAAACGTGGTTCGGCAAGCTGCTCCATATCGCACAGGGTGCCATCAGTAGCGCGGGCGATTGAGCAATTTCACGGAAATCAGTGCCGACTTGTCGGCGTCGATAATGTCCAGCGGGCCGACGATTACGGCGAACAGTTCAGCAATCTGGACGGAAGGTTCCGTCAGCGTGACAGTGCGGCGCGCAGCGAGGCGAATACGCGACGGGCAAGCGTGTTTGCCCGATAGCGGCCGCAGGCGCCGGCCGGGCAGACCGCGCACTCGGCCCCGCCGCGATAGTGATCATGCGCAACCCGTCCGTGCCGACACACGCACACGCCGCTGCCGACCTGTACGGGCAACGCCGCGTCGGTCGGGACAACAGCCGAGCTTGCGTCAAGGAGGGTCATGGCGACAATCCTCGTTCCCGGACACCGGGGCGGGATAGAGGCCAAAGTCCCTAGGCGTGTCCCAGTCCGTCTCGGTGCCCGTCAGATTGCCGCGGGCGCAGCAGCAGTTTAGGTTCGGACTTTCCACTGCCTTTTGGCAGCTCTAACCTTGGCGGCATGATGCTGGAGTTCTGCGCCATGGGCATGTTTCCGGCTCGCCTGCCTGGCCTGCCTCACAGAAGTAGGGCCGGCTAAAAGGCGTTCTTGCCGCCCTTGCCTCCATTAGGGTTTCGGCCATAGGCAAAATGATCGGAAAAAGTATCGACGATGTCGCCGTCGATTTCAGCCGGGGCCGCATCTCCCGACGCGAAGCGCTCAAGCGGCTCGCAGCGCTGGGTATGGGCGCCGCGGCCGGCTCGGCGTTCATCGCCGCCTGTGACCGTAATCCGAGCGCGTCCTCAGGTGGGACGTCCCAGACCCCGGCTGACACCATCTACCGCAATGGAACCGTGCTGACGATGGTCGACGATCGCCGCCAGGCCGAAGCCGTCGCGGTGGCCGGCGGCAAGATCCTGGCGGTGGGCTCTGAGGCGGACGTGATGGCGACCAAGGGCCCCAAGACCGTCGTCGTCGATCTGGCCGGCCACACACTGATGCCTTCGTTCATCGACGCCCACGGCCATTTCATGAACGCCCTCCAGGTGGTCAAGTGGGCCAACGTTCAGGGCGTGCCGGCCGGGCCGATCAGCAGCATCGCGGATTTCGTTCCCGTCCTGCAGGAGCATGTGCGCAAATTCGCTCTTAAGCCCGGCGACTGGATCATCGGTTACGGCTATGACCGCTCGAACCTTGCCGAGGGCCGCGAACTGAACGTTGATGACCTCGACCCCGCCTTCCCCGATAACCCAATTATGTTGATCCACAGTTCCAATCACGGGGCACTTCTCAACACTGCCGCCTTCCGCGCAGTGGGCTACGACGAGAACACGCCGACACCACCCGGCGGGATCATCGTCCGCAAGCCGGGAACCAACATCCCGTCCGGGCTCATCATGGAGACCGCGTTCCTGCCGATCTTCACCAACGCACCCAAACCGACCGAACGGCAGTTGCTCGACACCCTCGACGAGGCCCAGAAGATCTACACGCGCGTGGGCGTAACCACGGTCCAAGAAGGTGCCACCGCCGCCAAGGACCTGCGGTTGTTGCGCAAGGGCGCCGACGAGGGCCTGCTTTACCTCGATGTGGTGTCCCTTCCGGTCTTCCTGGAGCTTCCGGAACTGGCCCAGGACTTCGCCCCAGATTTCGTCGGTGGTCCAGCGGACATACCCGACGAAGCCGCCAAGGCGTTCGGCACCTACAACAACCGTCTGAAACTGCAGGGAATCAAGTTCGTCATCGACGGTTCCCCCCAGGGCAAGACGGCGTTCTGGACCCAGCCGCTGCTGACCCCCGGACCGGGCGGTGAGCCGGACTGGCGCGGTCAGCCGGTGATTCCCCCGGAGACGATTTTCACGACGATGGCAGCGGTTCACGCCAAGGGACTCCAGGTGTTCTGCCATGCCAACGGGGACGCGGCCATCGATCTGGCCATCGACGGTATGCGCGCAACCGGGGTGAAAGCGGCCGACGATCGGCGCACAGTGATCATCCACTCGCAGTGCATGCGTCCCGACCAGCTCGATCCCTATGTGGAGTTGGGCTTCTCCCCCAGCTTCTTCTCCGCGCACACCTTCTACTGGGGCGACGAGCATCTGGCCAACCTCGGTCCACAGCGAGCCGACTTCATCAGCCCGATGGCGTCGGCCTTCGCCAAGGGGCTGCGCTGCTCCAACCACTCCGACTTCTCCGTCACCCCGATGGAGCCGATGCGTGTCATGTGGTCGTCGATGGTGCGCACGTCGAAGAAGGGCGTGGTTCTGGGAGCCGGTGAGCGAATCGACAACTGGAAGGCCTTGAAGTCCCAGACGATCGAGGCCGCATGGCAGATCTTCGAAGAGAAGACCAAGGGCAGCCTAGAAGTCGGCAAGCTCGCCGACATGGTGATCCTGGACGTCAATCCCCTCACCGCCGCCCCGGAAGCGTTACTGAATATCGCCGTGCTGGAAACACTCAAGGAAGGCAAGACGGTCTACCGGAAAGAACCCAAGTGAATCTTCCCCTGACGGTCATCGGGGGCTATCTGGGCGCCGGCAAGACCACCTTGCTGAACCATCTGCTTCGCAATAACAACGGCGCCCGAATTGCTGCCCTGGTCAACGATTTCGGCGACATCAAATGCTGCTCAGACTGCGACACCCGCCGATGCTATGCCCTGGGCTGGGTTGCGACGGACCTAATGCGGATCGGTCCGCGCCAATCCCCGTCGGGATCCACGACGACGCCGCGCTGGGTGACCTCGACCGCCCCGTCGCGGGCCAACGCGCGGGCGGCGGCGCGGGTCGGCTCCATCAGTTCCCGCCACCGTTCGCCACCGACCGCTTTCGCGGCTTCCGACGGACAGATGCTGCCGGCGCGGCGGGCGAGCAGGCCCATGATCGCCGCACCCAGCCGTACCTCGATCGGTTCAGTGAGATCCATCGCCGTTCTACTGTGTCACTCATGAGCGACTTACTGCGCCGTGCGGTGCATACCGGCCACCTCACCGTCGGTGCGCTCAAACGCAACCGGAACCGCCCGGTGCTGTTCCTCGGCGACACCACCTTGACCGGCGGCGAGTTGGCCGATCGGATCAGCCAGTACATCCAGGCGTTCGAGGCGCTCCGCGCGGGGACGGGCGAGACCGTCGGTCTGCTCGCGCTGAACCGGCCGGAGGTGTTGATGATCATCGGCGCCGGGCAGACCCAGGGTTACCGCCGCACCGCGCTGCACCCGCTGGGCTCTCTGGACGACCACGCCTACGTGCTGGCCGACGCCGGTGCGACGTCGCTGATCGTCGATCCGAATCCGATGTTCGTGCAGCGGGCGGTCGGGCTGCTGGACAGGGTGCCCTCGCTGCGGCAGGTGCTGACGCTGGGCCCGGTGCCGCCGGAGTTGGCCGCGGTGGGTGTGGACCTGATCGCCGCGGCGGCCGGATATGCGCCGAAACCGTTGGCGGCGGCCGATCTTCCGCCCGAGCACATCGGCGGCCTGACCTACACCGGCGGCACCACCGGCAAGCCCAAGGGCGTGATGGGCACGGTGTCGTCGATCCTGACGATGACCACCGCCCAGCTGGCCGAGTGGGAATGGCCCGAGCATCCGCGGTTCCTGATGTGCACCCCGCTCTCGCACGCCGGGGCGGCGTTCTTCACCCCGACCATCGTCAAGGGCGGCGAGATGATCGTGCTGCCCAAGTTCGACCCCGCCGATGTGCTGCGGGTGATCGAGGAACGCCGGATCACCGCCACCATGCTGGTGCCGTCGATGATCTATGCGCTGATGGACCACCCCGATTCGCACACCCGGGACCTGTCGTCGCTGGAGACGGTGTATTACGGCGCCTCGGCGATGAACCCGGTCCGGCTGGCGGAGGCGATCGCGCGGTTCGGGCCGATCTTCGCGCAGTACTACGGGCAGTCCGAAGCTCCCATGGTCATCACCTACCTGGCCAAGAGCGACCACGATGCCCAGCGGCTGACATCCTGCGGACGACCCACCCTGTTCGCCCGGGTGGCGTTGCTGGACACCGCCGGCAACCCGGTGCCGCCGGGCGAAGTCGGCGAAATCTGTGTGTCGGGTCCGCTGCTGGCGGGCGGCTACTGGAACCTGCCGGAGGCGACGGCCGAGACGTTCCGCGACGGCTGGCTGCACACCGGCGACATGGCCCGGGAGGATGCGGACGGCTTCTACTACATCGTCGACCGGGTCAAGGACATGATCGTCACCGGTGGGTTCAACGTCTTTCCCCGGGAAGTCGAGGACGTGGTCGCCGAACACCCGGCCGTCGCGCAGGTGTGCGTGATCGGCACCCCCGACGAGAAGTGGGGCGAGTCGGTGACCGCGGTGATCGTGCTTCGGCCGGGCCATCCCACCGACGACGCGGCGATCGCGGTGGTGACGGCGGAGATCCAGGCCGCAGTCAAGGAACGCAAGGGGTCGGTGCAGTCGCCCAAACAGGTGATTGTGGCCGACTCGGTTCCGGTGACCGCCCTGGGCAAACCGGACAAGAAAGCGGTGCGCGCACCGTTCTGGGTTGGGACGGAGCGGTCGGTTGGCTGAGTTGCGAGCGGTGTTGTTCGACTTCTCCGGGACGCTGTTCCGCCTCGACGAGGACGACGGCTGGTTCGCCGGCATGGACGGTGTCGACGAGGCGGTACAGGCCGAATTGATGGATCGGCTCACCCACCCCACCGGGCCCGGGGTGCAGATGACCGGGCCGGCCTACCAGGCATGGCTCAACCGAGACTTGAAGCCGCACCTGCACCGCGAGGCTTATCTGCATGTGCTGACGGTCTCCGGTCTGCCCGCCCGGCATGCCGAAGCCCTGTATGAGCGAGTCATCGACCCGGCTTCGTGGACCCCCTACCCGGACACCGTCCAGGTGCTCGACGGGTTGCGCGCCGACGGGATTCCGACGGCGGTGGTGTCCAACATCGCCTGGGACATCCGCGATGCGTTCGACGCGGCCGGCACGGGCGCCGACGACTACGTGTTGTCCTTCGAGGCCGGCGTGATGAAGCCGGACCCACGGATCTTCCAGATCGCTCTGGACCGGCTGGGGGTGAGCGCCGAGGAGACTCTGATGGTGGGCGACAGCGACGAGAACGACGGTGCGGCCGCCGAACTGGGGTGCTCTTTCGCGTTGGTGGACCCGCTGCCGACCTCCGAGCGACCCACCGGGCTCTTGGACGCGTTGCGCGAGTGGGGGTTAGCCCTCTGAGCTTTCCCGACGTCTGGCGTACCGTCACCGGAGTGAGCGACAACCCGTTCAACCCGGAACTCTGGCAGATCGTCTCGGGCTTCGAGGATCTCACCGACATCACCTATCACCGCCACATCACCGAAGGCGCATCGCAGCCGACGGTGCGGATCGCCTTCAATCGCCCCGAGGTGCGCAACGCCTTCCGGCCGCACACCGTCGACGAGCTCTACCGGGCCCTCGACCACGCCCGGATGTCGCCTGACGTCGGAGTGGTGCTTTTGACCGGCAACGGGCCATCCCCCAAAGACGGCGGCTGGGCGTTTTGCTCCGGCGGGGATCAGCGCATTCGGGGCCGCAGCGGCTACCAGTACGCGGCCGGGGAGACCGCCGACACCGTCGATCCGGCGCGGGCCGGCCGGCTGCACATCCTGGAGGTGCAGCGCCTCATCCGGTTCATGCCCAAACCGGTGATCTGTCTGGTCAACGGGTGGGCCGCCGGCGGGGGGCACAGCCTGCACGTGGTGTGCGACCTCACCCTGGCCAGCCGCGAGCACGCGCGGTTCAAGCAGACCGACGCCGATGTCGGCAGCTTCGACGGCGGCTACGGCAGCGCTTACCTGGCCCGGCAGGTGGGTCAGAAGTTCGCCCGCGAGATCTTCTTCCTCGGCCGCACCTACACCGCCGAGCAGATGCACCACATGGGCGCGGTGAACGAGGTCGTCGGCCACGCCGAGCTGGAGAACGTCGCCCTGGACTGGGCGGCGGCGATCAACGGCAAATCGCCTCAGGCACAACGAATGTTGAAGTTCGCGTTCAACCTGCTCGACGACGGCCTGGTGGGGCAGCAGCTGTTCGCCGGGGAGGCCACCCGGCTGGCCTACATGACCGACGAGGCCGTCGAGGGCCGCGACGCGTTCCTGGAGAAGCGCGAACCGGACTGGAGCCCGTTCCCGCGCTACTTCTAAAACCGTCGGAACGAAGCCGCGTTAGCCACGCCGCATAGACTCGGCACCCGTGAATCCCCTGCGCCGACGGCTCACCGAAGCGATCGCACTAACGGGTATGCGGCCGCCGTGGCGGGTGCCCAGCCCGACCAGGATCCCGC
>JAULZA010000086.1:0-19872 GCA_032117575.1 Mycolicibacterium sp. | reverse complement strand
AGGTCGAGGCCGAACTGGGGGTCGGTGGTGCCGAAGCTGCCGCCGTGCAGGAACAGCTGAATGCGCGGCCAGTAGCCCTGGGCCACCAGGCCGGACAGCACGCCGATCACCGCGGGCACCCCGATGCCGAACAGCCGCAGTTTGGTCATCACCGCGATGCGGTAGCGGGCCACCGGGTCATTGGGCCCGGTGGTGGGCACGAACACCGGCCGGGTGCGGTAGGCCAGCAGCAGCGCGGCGAACACGATGGCCCCCACCAGCAAGGCGGTGACCAGGAAGACGATCAGCCGGGTGACCAGCACCGTGGTGAACACCGAGCGGTAGCCCAGCTCCCCGAACCACAGCCAGTCGACGTAGGTGTCAATGAACTTCGGGCCGATCAGCAGCACCAGCACCACGGCGACGGCGATTCCGGCAAAGACGCGGCCGCGGTGACTCAGCGAAGGCATGCGGGCCGGTGGCCGGACGGTCACAGGCGCACTCCGTTATCCCCTAGGAAATTCACGGTGCCAACTCTACGCACTCAGCACACCGGAGGGTTGCCGCCCGTGGTCAACGTCGTGAGCGCATCGATGGTCTGCTGCAGGGTCTCGGCCTTGACCAGTTGCATGCTGTTGCCGTTCACGGTGCGGGCCTCGTCGCAGTTGTCGGCGGGCACCAGGAACACCGTCGCCCCGGCCTCTTGGGCGCTGTACATCTTGTGGGTGATGCCCCCGATCGGGCCCACCTTGCCGTCGGCGGTGATGGTTCCGCTGCCGGCGACGAACTTCGATCCGTTGAGCTCACCGTTGGTGAGCTTGTCGACGACGGCCAGGCTGAACATCAGCCCCGCCGACGGGCCGCCGATATTGGCCAGGTTGAAGTCGACGGTGAACGGCGCCCACGGCGCATCGCGCACGGCGATGCCCAGGTAGCCGTACTCGCGGTCGTCGTTGCGGCCCAGTGTGATCGTGGTGGTGCCGGACGGGCCGTTGCGGCGCCGGTAGTCGACGACGATGTCCTGGTCGGGCTTGGTGGCCTTCAGTAACTTCGTGAACGCCTCGACATCGGCCACCTTGGTGCCGTTGACGGCGTCGATGCCGTCGCCCTGCTGCAGCTTGCCGGCCGACGGGCCGGGGTCGTTGACGTTCTCCACCGTGACGGCCTTGGCGTACTTGAGATAGCCCAGCGCCGCGTATTCGGCGTTGTCCTCGGAGTTCTGGAAATCCGCGCTCTGGTCCTTCTCGATGTCCTCGCGGGTCTTCTCCGGCGGGAACACCAGGTTGCGCGGCACCAGCTGGTCGTTGCCGGACAGCCAGAACGCCAGCGCGTTGGCCAGGGTCAGGCCGTCGCGCTGGGCGACCGTCGTCATGTTCAGCTGTCCCGAGGTGGGCTTGACCGGGGTGCCCTCGATGGCCACCACCGGCTTGCCTTCGACCTCACCGAGGGTGTCGAACGTGGGTCCCGGGCCCAGTGCCACGTACGGCACCGGCACCGCGGCCAGCAGCACACCGAACACGACGATGGGCACCATGGCCACCGCCAGCGTCAGAATCCGCCTGTTCACGCACCACACAGTAGAGGTCGGTACGGTGATGGCTATGGCTGACGTGCCCTTCGGCTTCTCCCCCGGCGACGACCCGGACCCGCGTGACAAGGGCGGCAAGGGCGGCAAAGACGATAGAGGCGACGACAGAGCCGGACAAGACCCCTTCGGTTTCGGCGGCGGCGACTTCAACGTCGCCGACATCGGGCAGCTGTTCTCCAAGCTGGGCGAGATGTTCTCCGGTGCCGGCAGCGCCATGGCCGGCGGCGCGGGCGCCGGGCCGGTGAACTACGACCTGGCCCGCAAACTGGCGTCGAGCTCCATCGGCTTCACCGCCCCGGTGTCGGAATCCACCTCCAAAGCCGTCGCCGACGCGGTGCACCTGGCCGACACCTGGCTGGACGGGGCCACCGCCCTGCCCGCCGGGGCCACCAAATCCGCGGCGTGGACCCCGCAGGACTGGGTGGACAACACCCTGCCGACCTGGAAGCGGCTGTGCGACCCGATGGCCGAACAGATTTCGTCGGTGTGGTCGGCCAGCCTTCCCGAGGAGGCCAGGGCCATGGCCGGGCCGTTGATGGCGATGATGACGCAGATGGGCTCCATGGCCTTCGGCTCGCAGCTGGGTCAGGCGCTGGGCCGGCTGTCGCGGGAGGTGTTGACCTCCACCGACATTGGGCTGCCGCTGGGCCCGAAGGGCGTGGCCGCGCTGATGCCGGCCGCCATCGAGGAGCTGTCCGAGGGCCTGGACAATCCGCGCAGCGAGGTGCTGACCTTCCTGGCCGCCCGCGAGGCGGCGCACCACCGGCTGTTCAGCCACGTGCCGTGGCTGTCGAGCCAGCTGATGGGCGCGGTGGAGGCCTACGCCAAGGGCATGAAGGTCGACATGAGCGGCATCGAGCAGATGGCGTCGGGTTTCGACCCGGCCTCGCTGGCCGACCCGTCGAAGATGGAAGAGCTTCTCTCCCAGGCCCAATTAGAGGGGGGCATGTTCGAACCCAAGGCCACCCCGGAGCAGACCGCCGCCCTGGAGCGGCTGGAGACCCTGCTGGCCTTGATCGAGGGCTGGGTGTCCACCGTGGTGGCCGCCGCCCTGGGCGACCGGATTCCCGGCACCCTGGCGCTGTCGGAAATGCTGCGGCGGCGTCGGGGCACCGGCGGGCCGGCCGAGCAGACCTTCGCCACCCTGGTGGGCCTGGAGCTGCGGCCCCGCAAGATGCGCGAGGCCGCGGTGCTGTGGGAGCGGCTGACCGACGCGGCGGGCATCGACGCCCGCGACGCGGTGTGGAACCACCCCGACCTGCTGCCCTCGTCGTCCGATCTGGACGAGCCGGCCGGGTTCATCGACCGGGTAATCGGCGGGGACACCAGCGGTTTGGACATCGACGCCGCGATCGCCGAGTTCGAGAAGGACCTGGGATCGTCGGGCGATTCATCCGGCGGATCGTCCGATAAACCTGAAGGGCCTGTGGAGAGCTGAGACGCCGCACGGCGTTGCGGTGCGACAGTCGCCGGTGTGTATGCGTTGGATTCCGCGATGCCGGTTCTGCTGCGGCCCGACGGTGCGGTGCAGATCGGCTGGGATCCGCGCCGGGCGGTGCTGGTCCGTCCGCCCGCCGGGCTGAGCTCGGGCCGGCTGGCCGGCGTGCTGCGGGCGATGTCCTCCCCCATGACGCGGACGCAACTGCAGCGGATGGCCGGCGGCGTCGCCGGATTCGACGACGTGCTCGACAGCCTGGTGGCGTCCGGAGTGGTGCGCGAACGCGCGAAACGCCCAGCGGGACGGTCATTGTCGATCCGGGTGCACGGCCGGGGCCCGCTGTCGGACCTGCTGGCCGACGGGCTGCGCTGTTCGGCCGCGCGGGTGAGCCGCAGCGGCGCCGCCACCGGTGCGGCCGCCGGGGTGGACCTGGTGGTGCTGGCCGACGCGCTGGCCGCCGACCCGCGGCTGGTGCGTGACCTGCAGAGCTACCGGGTGCCGCACCTACCGGTGCGGGTGCGCGACGGCGCCGGTGTGGTGGGGCCGTTGGTGATTCCCGGCTTGACCAGCTGTTTGAGCTGTGCGGACCTGCACCGCACCGATCGCGATCCGGCGTGGCCGGCGCTGGCCGCGCAGCTGCGCGACGTCGTCGGCTCCGCGGACCGGCCCACCGTGCTGGCCACCGCCGCCCTGGCGTTGAGTCAGCTGCAGCAGATCATCGCAGCCACCCGAGGCGACCCGGTCTCGTCTCCCCCGGCGACGTTGGACGCGACGCTGGAAGTGGACGTCGCATCGTCGACCATCTCGGCCCGGCGCTGGGTTCGTCATCCGCTGTGTGGGTGCTGGCCCGCTTTGGCCCCACCCGGCTGAGGACCACTAACACTTGTGCCCGCCTCCGAGCGACATCGACCGAAGGGACGTCTGGTGACGTGCGAAAGCGACGCACCCGGCGGGGTCCGCCGCCTGCTGCGCGGCACCGAACTGCGACACCCTGATCCGACTGCTGCAACTGCTGGGCCCGTCGACCATCCCCGAAATCCTCGATGCACTGGACCATTGGGGATTCGCCGTCGAGGGTCGGCCGTCGAAGACGGTCTCGGACGCCCTGCGCTGGGAACGGCGACGGGACCGGGTCCGGCGATCGGCTGGGGCGTGTATCGCGCCGGCGCGATGCCGCGCTCCACCGAGCACCGGATCACCACGCGCGTCGCGGCGCTGCGTGAGGAGGTGGCCTCGCTGTCGCTCGGAGGCGGGCACATGTATTAGTGGTCGACCGACGAAGGGTCAGACATCCGTTATGTGGTTGTTGGCATCAGCCGTTGACCGGGGCGGCAGATAAAGCATGATGGTGACGTGGCTGACGACATCAAGCGTGGAAGTGCCCGCCGCAACGCAAAGCTGGCCAGCATCCCGGTCGGCATCGCGGGGCGGGCTGCGCTGGGCGCGGCCAAGCGGCTGTCCGGAAAATCCAAGGACGAAGTCAACGCCGAACTGGTGGAGAAAGCCGCCAACCAGTTGTTCTCCGTGCTCGGCGAACTCAAGGGCGGCGCCATGAAAGTGGGGCAGGCGCTCTCGGTGCTGGAGGCCGCCATCCCCGAGCAGTTCGGCGAGCCCTACCGCGAGGCGCTGACCAAACTGCAGAAGGACGCCCCGCCGCTGCCGGCCGCCAAGGTGCACCGGGTGCTCGACGGCCAGCTGGGCACCAAGTGGCGGGAGCGGTTCAGTTCTTTCGACGACGACCCGGTGGCCTCGGCGTCGATCGGGCAGGTACATCAAGGAATCTGGGCCGACGGCCGCGAGGTCGCCGTGAAGATTCAGTACCCGGGTGCCGACGAGGCACTGCGCGCCGACCTCAAGACCATGCGGCGGCTCACCGGCGTTCTCAAGCAGATTGCGCCCGGCGCCGACGTGCAGGGCGTCGTCGACGAGCTCATCGAGCGCACCGAACTGGAGCTGAACTACCGGTTGGAAGCCGACAACCAGCGGGCGTTCGCCAAGGCCTATGAGGGACACCCACGTTTCGCGATCCCCCATGTGGTCGGCAGCTCACCGAAGGTGGTCGTCAGCGAGTGGATCGAGGGCAAGCCGCTCTCGGAGATCATCCGCAACGGCACCCCCGACGAGCGGGACCTTTCCGGCACAAGGCTTTTCGAGCTGACGTTCGACGCGCCGTCGCGGGTGGGATTGATGCACGGCGACGCCCATCCCGGCAACTTCATGCTGATGGAAGACGGCCGGATGGCCGTCATCGACTTCGGCGCGGTGGCCCCACTGCCCAACGGCCTGCCGGTGGAAATGGGCCAGATGATCCGCCTTGCCCAGCAGCGCAAGTACGACGAGCTGCTGCCGACCATGGAGAAGGTGGGCTTCGTCCAGAAGGGTGAGCAGCTGTCGATCGCCGATATCGACGAGATGCTGGCCCAGTACGTCGAGCCGGTCGAGGTGCCGGTGTTCCACTACACCCGCAAGTGGCTGCAGAAGCACGCCGCGTCGAATATGGAACGCACCCCGCAGAACCTGAAGATGGCCCGGCAGATGGACCTGCCGGTCGAGCTGGCGATCCCGCTGCGGGTCATCGCCTCCAACGTGGCGATCTCCTGCCAGCTGAACTGCCGCGTCCCGGTGCGGGAGATGGCCGAGCGGCTGATTCCGGGGTACGCCGAGCCGGCCTAAGCCGCCACCTCCTTGCGGGGGCGTCCACGGGGACGCTTGCGCACCAACACCGTTCCGCGATCGAGGATCTCGCCGCCCCACACCCCCCACGGCTCGGAGCGGTCCAGCGCGGCGGCCAGACACTGGCGGCGCACCGGGCAGGCTCCGCACAGGGTCTTGGCCCGCTCAAGCTCGACCGGATTGTCGGCGAACCACAGATCGGGATCACCGTCCCGGCATGGAATGCGCATGGTCTCCTCCTTACTGTGATTTCTTCTTCGGGACAAACAAAAAGGCCACGGACTTCGATGTCCGTGGCCTGGGAGTTTGTTCGCGTGCGCTAACAGACGCTCCCGTCCACGGACGAGGTAGCGGCGGCGTGATGCGCGGCGGCGAACAGCATGGGGGCAGCGTATCGGCTCCTGCGCTGCTGCCACAACCGAATTTCCGACCAGCGGTTTTGTCGCCGTGGCGCCGGGTATCTGACGGGCATGCCTACTCGCAGCCTGCCCCTGGTGGCCACCGCGGTGGGCGTCGCGGTGGTGGTGGCGCTGGGAACCGCGATGCCGCCGCAGAAGCAGTCCGGACGCCCGTTCGGCGTCGCACAGACTTTGACCGCCTCCGACGGCACCGTCGCCCGCTACACGGTCACCCAGCTGGGGCCCAGCATCGACCCGATTCCGGTGACCGGCCGGCTGTTCGCGGCGACGGTCACGGTGCAGGCGGTGCGGGGCAGCGCCACCCCGCTGGTGGGGATGTTCTACGCCCGCGCCGCCGGCGGCCTGACCTATCCGGTGCTGGGCTACGCCACCACCGCCCAGGGCCTGAGCCGGGACACCTTGAAGCCCGGCGAAAAAGCGACCGGCCGAATCTATTTCAACGTCGTCGCCGACACCCCCAACAGTGTGGTGTGCAACAACGGGATGGCCGATCTGATGAGGTGGGACGGCATTTCGGACACCACACCCGGCCCGCCCCCGGCGCCCGAACGCACGCCGCGGATGCCCACCATGCAGCCCTCCGACACCATGATCGTGCCCGCCTGAGCGGGTTTCCCACCGGGAATCGGGGGTAGCCCGGCGGGCATGACAACTTTCACGCTCAACAGATTCGGCATCACCGCGGGGGCCATCGCCGCCTCGGCTGCCATCGCACTCAGCGGATCAGCGGTCGTCACGGCGGCCACCGTGCAGCCGTTCGGCACCCAGCAGACCCTCGGCGATCCGGGCGGAATGATGGTCACCGGGTACACCGTGACCGGGCTCGCGCCCAGCAACGACGCCATCCCCTACCGGGCGATGGGCCGCCTGTACGAGGCGAACCTGACGGTGGAGGCTCTTCGCGGCAGCACCATGCCCGTCATCCCGCCGTTCCTGGCGCGCTCGGCCAGTGGGCAGACCTACCGCGAACTCGCCAGTGTTCCCACCTCGCAGGGCGTCGCCCCGATGATGCTGATGCAGGGCCAGCGCAACAGCGGCAAGCTGTACTTCGACGTCACCGGCGAGGCGCCGAACTCGGTGGCCTACAACGACGGGATGATGGACCTGATGTTGTGGGTGGGCCCGACTGCCGCGGGCCCGGCCGTCACGCCGCCGCCGCCGGCCGCGCCGATGCCCGCGGTTCCGCCGCCCCCGATGATGCCGGCCCCGATGATGCCGGCCGTACCGCCGCCGCCGGCCGTCCCGGTGGTGCCGGCCGTACCCCCGCCGCCGGCCGTCCCGATGATGCCCGGCTACTGATTGTCGTGCAGTAGCTCACGCACCGAGGTGCGAGTCCCGTACGGCCGCAGCATCACGCTGGCCGGACGGGGCCGCACCGTGAGCGGCCACCAGAACCAGCGGCCCAGCAGCGCGGCGATCGACGGCGTCATGAACGACCGCACGATCAGGGTGTCGAAGATCAGGCCGACGCCGATGGTGGTGCCGATCTGCGCCAGTACCATCAGCTCCCCGAAGGCGAAGCCGCACATGGTGAACGCGAACACCAGACCCGCGGCCGTGACCACCGAACCGGTGCCGGCCATCGTCCGGATCAGCCCGGTGTTCAGGCCCGCGCCGATCTCCTCCTTGAACCGGGCTATCACCAGCAGGTTGTAGTCCGACCCCACCGCCAGCAGGATGATGACGGCCAGAGCGAGCACGATCCAGTACAGCTGGATGCCCAGCAGGTGCTGCCAGATCAACACCGACAGCCCGAACGAGGCGCCCAGGGACAGCACGACCGTGCCCACGATCACCAGTGCGGCGACCACACTGCGGGTGATGAAGACCATGATCAGCAGAATGAGGCTGATCGCGGAGACCGCGACGATCATCAGGTCGTATTTCGCCATGTCCCGGGCGTCCTTGAACGCCGAGGCGGTGCCGCCGATGTAGATCGACGAGCCGGCCAGCGGGGTGCCCTTGATGGCTTCCTGCGCCGCCTGGCGGATCGGGTCGATGTGCGAAATGCCTTGCGGCGTGGCCGGATCCCCGTCGTGGGTGATGATCATCCGGGCGGCCGTGCCGTCCGGGGAGAGGAACAGTTTCAGGCCGCGTTTGAACTCGGAGTTGTCGAACACCTCGGGCGGCAGGTAGAAGGTGCTGTCGTCCTTGGCCTCGTCGAACGCCTTGCCCATCGCGTCGGAGTTCTTCAGCGCCTCGGCCTGCTGGGCCGCCAGCCCGGACTGGGTGGCGTAGTTGGTCTCGGCCAGTGCCTTGTTGCGTTCCTGGATGGCGATCTGCTCGGGGATCAGCGCCATCTGTTCGGGGATCAGCGCCAGCAGTTGCGGCTGCAACGCGTTGAGCTTGTCCAGACTCTGCGTCACCTGGGTGAACTGATCGGTCAGCGAGTCCACCCCGTCGAGGGCGTCGAACAGCGACCGGAACGTCGCACAGACCGGGATGTCGAAACAGTGCGGCTCCCAATAGAAGTAGTTCTTGATCGGCCGGAAGAAGTCGTCGACTGCCGCAACCTTGTCGCGCAACTCCTTGATGGTCGCCGAGGTCTCCCGGAACGCGGTCACCTGCTCGTCGGTGGCCGCAGTGGCCTGCTGCTGCAACGTGTACTGCTGCTCGGTCAGCGAGTACTGCTGCTGCAACAGCGTGATGGACTTTGAGATCTCGTCCACCTGCTTGAGAATGTCGGCGGCGCGGGCCTCCTGGAACGGCAGATTCCCGATCTGCGCGGAACTCTGCGCACTCATCGCGAAGCCGAGCGAGGTGTGGTCCAGCGGGGTGCCCAGCGGCCGGGTGATGGATTGCACCATCGCCACCCCGGGGGTGCGGAAGACCTCCTTGGCCAACCGCTCCAGCACGATCATGTTCGCCGGGGTGCGCAGATCCTTGTCCGTGTCGATCATCAGCACTTCGGGGTTGAGCCGGGCGGTGGAGAAGTGCCGCTCGGCGGCGGCGTAACCCACCTTGGCCGGCGCCCAGTCCGGTTGATAGGGGCGGGCGTCGTAGGAGGTCTTGTAGCCCGGCAGGGCCAGCAGGCCGATCAGCGCCACCGCGACGGACGCGGTCAGGATCGGCCCCGGCCAGCGGACGATGGCGGTGCCGATGCGACGCCAGCCGCGGGTCCGCATCGCCCGCTTCGGATCGAACAGGCCAATGGTGCTGCCCATGGTGATGACCGCGGGCGTCAGGGTCAGCGAGCCCACCAGCGTGACCAGGACGCCGAGGCCGGCCGGAATGCCCAGGCTCTGAAAATACGGCGTCCGGGTGAAGCGCAGGCAGAAGATCGCGGCGGCGACCGTGAGGCCCGAGCCGATGATCACGTGGGCGGTGCTGCGGTACATGGTGAAGTAGGCCGCCAGCCGTTCCTCACCGGCCTGGCGGGCCTCCTGATAGCGGCCCAGCAGGAAGATGGCGTAGTCGGTGGCCGCGGCGACTGCCAGGAGCGTCAGCAGATTGGTCGCATACGTCGACAGCGGGATGACGCCGACGTGGCCCAGGAAGGCGACCACCCCGCGGGCGGCGGCCACCTGGATGGCGACCGCCACCAGGGTCAGCAGCGCGGTGGTGATGGAGCGGTAGACGACCAGCAGCATCACCGCGATGACCCCGAAGGTCAGCGCGGTGACCTTGATGTGGCTGCCCTCGCCCACCGCGAACTCGTCGGCGACCAGGGCCGCCGGACCGCTGACGTAGGCCTGCAACCCGGGTGGCGGTGGGGTGTCGGCCACGATGGCGCGGACGGCGGCGACCGACTCGTTGGCCTGGCTGCTGCCGGCGTCGCCGGACAGGTACACCTGGATCAGGGCGGCCTTGCCGTCGTTGCTCTGGGCGCCCGCCGCGGTCAGCGGGTCGCCCCAGAAGTACTGGACGTGCTGGACGTGTTCGGTGTCGGCCGACATCCGGGCCACCAGGACGTCACCGAAGGCGTGCGCCTCGGCGCCGAGGGGCTGATCACCCTCCAGGACGATGGTGACCAGGCTGTCGGAGTCGTACTCGCCGAATTCCTTCCCGACCTGCTTGCTGGCGATCGAGGACGGTGCGTCCTTGGCTGCCTGCGCCACGTTGTGAACCCGGCCGACTTCTTCGAGCGGGGGGATCAACGCGTTGCTGGAGGCGGCCAGGGCCAGCCAGAAGATGGCGATCGGAACGCACAGCCGGCGGATCCAGCGGGCGAAGCGCTGCTTGCCGTGGGCGCTCATCCGACCCCGCCTCATCCGGATTTGTCCAGGCAGAAGACGTAGGCCGACCGGCCGTCCGCGGACTGTTCCACCTTGACCACCCCGTCGATGGTGATGCGGCAGCCCAGCGTGTACCCGTCGCTCTGCGCCTGGATGTTCACCACCACCGCGGGGGTGGTGGTGGACTCTTGATACGACCACGGCAAGGAGGCGCCGTCGACCCGCTGCGGGGTGGCGTTGACGTCGAGGTAGGTGATCGTCGCCGTCGCGTTCGGCTCGCCGAACACCTCCAGCTGCACCTCTTTGGGGTTGAACGGGACGATCTGATCGGCGGTGCCGCCGCCGGCGGCGGCGGCGGGTTGCGAGCCGAAGGCGGTCTGCAGCCGGGAGACGGCGAACCCGGCGAGGGCCACCACGGCGACGGCCAGGAACACCATCCAGCCACGCCGCAGCACCCGACCGATCACCCCGAGGACAGTAGTGCGTGGCAAGTCGCGCCGCTTACTGGCGTGCCCGCACCAGTTCCAGCACGTCGGCGCCGAATTGTTCCAGCTTGCGGGCGCCGATGCCCGGGATCGCCGTCAGCGCGGCGTCGTCGGTGGGCAGCGTCTCGGCGATGGCGATCAGGGTGTTGTCGGTGAACACCACGTAGGCCGGGACCTTCAGCTCCCGGGCGGTGTTGAGCCGCCACTCCTTGAGCTGGGCCAGCAGCTCGTCGTCGACGTCCACCGAGCAGGTTTCGCAGCGCCGCAACATGATTGACGGTGCGGTGGCGAGCACCGCGTTGCACACGCGGCACCGCGGGGTGGCGCCGCGCTGCCGGCGCGGCTTGCTGGGATTGGCGGCTTCGGCGCGGGTCTGCGGGGCGATGCCGCCTAAGAACCGCGACGGCTTGCGGGACTGCCGCCCGCCCGGGGTGCGCGCCAGCGCCCAGCTCAGTTCGAGATGGTGTCTGGCCCGGGTGACTCCGACGTAGAGCAGGCGGCGCTCCTCCTCGACGGCCTCGCTGTCCGGGCCGTGCGACAGGGCGTGGCTGATCGGCAGGGTGCCGTCGGCCAGGCCGACGAGGAACACCGCGTCCCACTCCAGGCCCTTGGCGGCGTGCAGCGACGCCAGCGTCACACCCTGCACGGTCGGTGGGTGACGGGCGTCGGCCCGCACCCGTAACTCGGCCACCAGTGAGGCGAGGTCCAGGTCGGGCCTTATCGCGACCTCTTCGTCGACCAGTTCGGCCAGCGCGACCAGCGCCTCCCAGCGTTCCCGGGCCTTGGCGCCGGTCGGCGCTTCGGGGGTAAGGCCAAGCGGCTCAAGGAGATCGCGCACCAGTTCCGGGAGTTCACCTTCAGCGCCCCGGTCGGCGGCCCGCTGCAACGCCACCAGCGACTGCCGGATCTCCTGGCGGGAGAAGAACCCCTCGCCGCCGCGCACCTGGAACGGGATGCCGGCGGCGGTCAGCGCCTCCTCGTACACCTCGGACTGGGCGTTGATCCGGTAGAGCACCGCGATCTCGGCGGCGGGAGTGCCGGCCGCGATGAGTCCCTTGACCGCGCGGGCCACCCCGGCGGCCTCGGCCACCTCGTCGGGGTGCTCGCGGTAGGTGGGCTCCGGGCCGGGCGGTCGCTGGCCGATCAGGTGCAGCTTGGACCCGGCCATCCGCCCGCGCGCCGCGGCGATCACCCGGTTGGCCAGCGACACCACCTGCGGGGTGGAGCGGTAGTCGCGTTCCAGCCGGACCACCGCGGCGTCGGGGAAGCGGCGGGAGAAGTCCAGCAGGTAGCGCGGGCTGGCGCCGGTAAAGGAGTAGATGGTCTGGTTGGCGTCGCCGACGACGGTCAGGTCGTCACGGTCGCCGAGCCAGGCGTCGAGCACCCGCTGCTGCAGCGGGGTGACGTCCTGGTACTCGTCGACGACGAAACACCGGTAGCGGTCGCGGAATTCGCCGGCCACCGCCGGGTCGTTCTCGATGGCTGCGGCGGTGTGCAGCAGCAGGTCGTCGAAGTCCAGCAGCGTCACGCCGTCCCGGTTGGCTTTCAGCGCCTCGTATCCGGCGTAGACGGCGGCCACCTTCGCGGCGTCGAGCGGGATGTCGCGGCCGTTCTCGGCGACGGTGGCCGGGTAGGTCTCCGGGGTGATCAGCGAGGCCTTGGCCCACTCGATCTCACCGGCGAGGTCGCGGACGTCGTCGGTGGAGGCCTGCAGCCTGGCCCGGTTGGCGGCCTGGGCCACCACGGCGAACTTGCTGTCCAGCAGTTGCCAGCCGGTGTCGCCGACCACCCGCGGCCAGAAGTACTGCAGCTGGCGCCGGGCGGCGGCGTGGAAGGTCAGTGCCTGAACCCCGCCGACGTCCATCGCCCGCAGCCGGGTGCGCATCTCTCCGGCGGCGCGGGAGGTGAACGTGACCGCGAGCACCTGCCCGGCCGAGACGTGCCCCCCGGCCACCAGGTGGGCGATGCGGTGGGTGATGGTGCGGGTCTTGCCGGTGCCGGCGCCGGCCAGCACGCACAACGGGCCGCGCGGGGCCAGCACGGCCTCGCGCTGTTCGTCGTCGAGGCCGTCCAGCATGGCGTCCATCTTGGCAGCTGCGGCGGACACGATAGGTTCTCCTGCTATGAGCGGGTCCGAACTGATCATGTACAGCACCGTGTGGTGCGGCTACTGCAAGCGGCTTAAGACGATGCTGAAGTCGGCGGGCATCGCGTTCACCGAGGTGGACATCGAGCATGACCCCGCTTCGGCGGAGTTCGTGATGAGCGTCAACGGCGGAAACAAGACCGTGCCGACGCTGAAGTTTCCCGACGGTACCGCGCTGACCAACCCCAGCCTCAAGGAAGTCAAGGCCAAGCTCGGCGTTTGAGTCTGCGCGGGGACCACCGAGCCTGCGTACAGATCGGGTTCGCCGACGCGGCGACGCTCTGGGCGCAGACTCGATCAGCTATCGATCAGTCGGCGAACGCCCAGGACTCGATGATCTCGCGGGCGATCGAGATGCTGCCGGGCAGTAGCAGACGCGACGTGGAGTCGCTGCTCCAGTCGCCCTGCTCCAGCGCCGCGCGCACCTCGTCGCGGGTGAACCAGGCGGCCTCGGCGATCTCCCCGTCGTTGAAGGCGAACTCCTGCTCGGGGTCGGCGATGGCGTGGAAGCCGACCATCAGCGAGCGCGGGAACGGCCAGGGCTGGCTGCCCAGGTAGGTGACGTCGCGGACGTCCAGGCCGATCTCCTCGGCGATCTCGCGGGCGACGCAGGTCTCGAACGACTCCCCCGCCTCGACGAACCCGGCCAGCAGCGAGAACAGCCGCGGCGGCCACACCACCTGGCGGGCCAGCACCACGCGGTCGTGCCCGTCATGCACCAGGCAGATCACCGCCGGGTCGACGCGCGGGAAATCCTCGTGGCCGGTCAGCAGGTTGCGTCGCGCCCAGCCGCCCCGGATCGACCGGGTGGGGTTGCCGTCGGCAGGTGAAAACCGCGCGCTGTCATGCCAATTCAGCAGCGCCAGCGCGCAGGCCACCAGCTGGGCGCTGATGTCGTCGAACGGCACCCCGGCGCGGCGCGGGTCCACCGCGCGAGCATCAGAGTGCTCCGGCGGCAGCAGCGGCGCGCGGGCCGCCCAGGCATGCCGGCCGTCGGGCAGCCGGCCCAGGAACACCGCGTCACCGGGCGGCGCTTCGCCCAGTTCGGCTGCCGGGTTGAGCACCACTTCCTGCCCGGCGACCAGAACCTGGCTGCGATCGTCGACTCGCAGCAGCACGGCCTCCGCCCAGCCCTGCGTCGCGGCGTCGACGTCGGTGCGCAGATGATCGGCGCGGTCGGCCCCGACCCTCGAGAGCAGCGGGACGTTGCGCAGCCGAAAACTCATCGGTGCTTAGCCGGCTTCCACGGTGCGCACGTACAGCAGGCGGTCGTTGCGCTCCAGCGCGTCGACCTCGGCGTCGTCGACCCGCAGCAGCCGGCCGTTCCGCACCACGCCGAGCACGATGTCGGTCAGGTGCCGCGGTGAGCCGCCGACCTCCTTGCTCTCGACCTCACGCTCGGCGATCGACACTCCGGTGTCGGGGGTCAGCAGGTCCTCGATCATCTCCACCACGGTCGGCTTGGAGGTGGCCAGCCCCAGCAGCCGTCCGGCGGTTTCGGAGGACACCACCACCGAATCGGCGCCGGATTGCAGCAGCAGATGACGGTTCTCGGCTTCGCGCACCGAGGCGATGATGGTGGCCTTGGGCGCCAGTTCGCGCGCGGTCAGGGTGACCAGCACCGCGGTCGGGTCGCTGTTGGTGGCGACGACGATCGCCGCGGCGTGCTGCGCGCCGGCCAGCCGCAGCACGTCGGACTTGTTGGCGTCACCCCGCACGGTGACCAGTCCGCCGGCACTGGCCCGATCCAGGGAGACCTGGTCGGTGTCGACGACGACGATGTCGGCCGGGGCGACGCCGTCGCCGATCATCGCGGCGACCGCGGTGCGACCCTTGGTGCCGTATCCGACGACGACGGTGTGGTTACGCACGGTGTTCCTCCAGCGCTGAATTCTCAGGGCCTGCCGCGAAGCGGCGGTCAGGGTTTCCACGGTGGTGCCGATCAGGACGATCAGGAACGCGAACCGCAGCGGGGTGATCACCAGCACGTTGACCAGACGGGCACGCTCGCTGAACGGGGCGATATCGCCGTAGCCAGTGGTCGACAGTGAGACCGTGGCGTAGTAAAAGCAGTCCAGGAAGGTCAACGGCTTGCCGGCGGCATTGTTGTAACCGTCGCGGTCGAGGTACACGACGATCGCCGCGGTGAAGAGCGCCCCCACCGCGTAGAGCAGTCGCTTAGCGATGCGCCGGGTGGGCGAGGTGAACTTCTCCGGGATGCGCAGGTATTCGACCAGCGCGGCGTCCGGTTTTGCGGCCAGGTTCTCGGCGATCGCGTCGAGGTGCCGCTGCATGCGACGGTCAGCCACAGCGGCCCGTCATGGAACCACCCGGCCGCTTCGCCGCACGCAACGCCTGCACACGGCCATTATGTAACCATGCCTGATAGTGCCAGCGAACCCGTTAGCCAGCGTCCCGCCTACCGGATGGGGGCGATGCTGATCGGCATCGGCGCGGGGCATTTCCTAGCGCCGAAGCCGTTCGACACCATCGTGCCGGCCGAACTGCCGGGCAATGCCCGCTTCTACACCCTGGCGTCGGGGGTCGCCGAGATGGGTGTGGGCGCCATGCTGTTGGTTCCGCGGACCAGGCGGGCCGGGGCGCTCGCGGCGGCGGCGCTGTACCTGGCGGTGTTACCGGCGAACCTGAACATGGTGCGGATGTGGCGGGACAAGCCGCTGCCGATGCGGATCGCCGCGCTGGCCCGGCTGCCGCTGCAGGTGCCGATGGTCACCCAAGCGCTGGCGATTCGGCGCAACGCTCCGCGTCGGGGCTGAGCCCGGGCGTCAGCAGCGCGGCGAGTTCGTCTGCGCCGTAGAGACTTTCGGGCACCACGGTGCGCCCGGCGCGCACGTAGTGAAACGCCGCGCGCACCTGGGCCGCCGGCAGGCCGGTCAGTCCGGCCCAGGCCAGCCGGTACACCGCCAGCTGCACCGCGGCATGCCGCAGCGCCTCCTCGCCGGCGGGCGGCTCGCCGGTCTTCCAGTCCAGCACCGTGACACCGCCGCCGGCGTCGGCGAACACCGCGTCGATGCGGCCCCGCACCAGGGTGCGGCCCAACGCGAGCTCGAACGGAACCTCGACGGCGATCGGGGTGCGGGCAGCCCACGGTGAGGAGGTGAACGCCTCCTGCAGCGCCGACAGTTGCTCGGCGTCGGCGCTGTGCGGGTCCCCCGCACCGGGCAGGTCGTCGAGGTCGAACAGCCGCTCGGCGCCGTAGAACCGCTGCACCCAGTCGTGGAAGGCGGTGCCGAGAATGGCGTGCGGGTCGGGACGGGCGGGCAGCCGCCGGGTGAGCCGCCGGGCGGCGGCGTCGCGGTCGCGGTCGAGATCGACCAGCGCGCTGACCGAGACCTGGGCAGGCAGATCGGCGGGTGCGGTGGTGGCGGCCCGCGCCCGTTCGGCGAGCAGGGCGTCGACGTCGGCGATCCAGCCGTGCGGGTCGGAGCCGTCGGGGCCGGGGCCGGCTTTGGCCGCTTTGGCCGCTTCGACCAGAGCCGCCCCACGGGCCACGTCAGCGCGCCGGTCGCCCAGCGGGTCTACTGGCCAGACCGCTTCGACGGTGTTGTCGCGCAGCGGATTCGGCTCACCGTCGGGCGGGGCGGGTTCCCAGTGCTCCACGACGCCGCACGGGTCGCCCGCGGAGGCTTCGATGATGTCGCGGACCTCAACCAGGAAGTCCGACGGGCCGCGCGGGGTGGATTCGGTGGCGCCCCAGTGATGTCCGGAGATCAGCAGGGTGTCCTCGGCGCGGGTCAGTGCGACGTAGAGCAACCGGCGTTCCTCGTCGACGCGGCGGGCCAGCAGCTGGTCCCGGTGGGCGTCGATCACGTCGGACAGCGCCTTGCGGTCGTTGACCGAGGAGGTGTCCAGGATCGGTACCCCGTGGTCGCCCGCGGTGTCACCGGCCCGGTCGCCGCGCAACAGCGGCGGCAGGTCGCCCGCGTCGGTCAGCCAGGTCCGTTTGGACGCCGTCGACGGGAACACCCGGGCGCTCAAGTGCGGAACCGCCACGATCTGCCACTCCAGGCCCTTCGCGGCGTGCACGGTGAGCACCTGAACCCGACCGGGGGCAACCCCGACCTCGGCCGGCGCCAGCCCGTTCTCCACCTCCGCGGCGGCGTCGAGGTAGGCCAGCAGGCCGGCCGCGGTGTTGGTGCCGTGACCGCCGGCCCGGTCGGCGTAGTGGGCGACCACGTCGGCGAAGCGGTCCAGGTGCTCGGTGCCGGTGCCGGTGGCGCGCACCTCGGCGTCCACGCCCAGCACCCGGCGCACCTCGGCGACGAGGTCGGTGATGGGGTGGGCCAGGAAGCCGCGCAGGCGCACGAGTTCGGCGCCGAGCGCGGTGATGCGGCGATAACCCTCTGCCGAGTAGGCCTCGGCTGGGCCGGGGTCGGCCAGAGCGTCGGCCAGGCAGGCGGTGTCGGGGTCGGCAGCCGCGGCGACGATCTGCTGAGCTGACACCGCAGCGGGCCGCTGGCCGTCGAGCAGGAGCGCGCGCCGCCACAGCGCGGCCAGGTCGCGGGCGCCGAACCGCCAGCGCGGTCCGGTAAGCACCTCCATGGCCGCCGCGCCGGCGGTGGGCTCGGCGGTGAGCCGAAGCATCGAAATGAGTTGCGCGACTTCGGGGATGGACAGCAGACCGGCTAGTCCCACCACTTCCACCGGAACCCCGCGCGCGGACAGCTCCCGGGCGACCGGCCCCGCGTCGGCGTTGCGACGCACCAGCACCGCCGCGGTGGGCGGCTGCTCTCCGGCCTGTGCGGCCGCGGCGTAGCGGGCGGCGATGTGGTCGGCGACCCAGGTGCGTTCGGCTGCGATGTCGCGGTGCAGCGCGCACACGACGGTGCCGGCCGGGGCGTCGGGGCGCGCCCGCAGCGGCCGCACCGCCACCGACCGGCGGCGCGCCTCCGCGGACACCGCGTTGGCCAGCTGCAGCACCCGCGGCGGATTGCGCCAGCTGGTGCGCAGTTCCAGGGTGGGGGCTGAAGAACCGTCACCGAGTGGAAAATCGGTGGTGAAGCGCGGCAGGTTGGTGGCCGAGGCCCCGCGCCAGCCGTAGATGGATTGGATCGGATCACCGACGGCGGTCAGGGCCAGCGACTCGTCGGCCCCGCCGCCGAACAGCGCCGACAGCGCGATCCGCTGGGCGTGCCCGGTGTCCTGGTACTCGTCGAGCAGAACCACCCGGTAGCGGGCGCGCAGCTGCGCCCCGACCTGCGGGCAGGCGGTGGCCAGCCGGGCCGCCGCGGCCATCTGGCTGCCGAAGTCCATCGCCGTGACCTCCCGCATCCGGCGGTGCAGGGCGTCGATCAGCGGCACCAGCGCGGCACGCTCGGTCTGGGTGTCGAGCAGGTCAAGCAGCTTGCGGTTGGGACCGGTGTCGCGCTGGCGCGGGCCGGGCGGCAGCGTGTGCACCAGCCGGTCGAGCTCCCGGTGGGTGTCGCGGAGCTGCGCGGTGTCGACGAGGTGTTCGGCCAGTTCGTCGGACAGCCGCAGCACCGTCGCGGTGACCCTGGCGGGGGCGGCGTCGATCGGCAGCGGGTGGGGGTAGCTGTTGACCACCTCACAGGCCAGCTGCCAACGTTCGGTTTCGCTGAGCAGCCGGGCATCCGGCTCGACGGGCAGCAGCGGCCCGAACTCGCGCAGCAGTGTGCCGGCGAAGGCGTGGTAAGTGCTGACCGACGGCGCACCGGCGGCCTCGAACCCGGCCTCGGCTCCGAGGTGGCCGGACAGCCGGGCCAGCCGGGAGCGCACCCGCCGCAGCAGTTGCCCGGCGGCCTTGCGGGTGAAGGTCAGACCCAGCACCTGACCGGGATCGGCGTAGCCGTTGGCCACCAGCCACACCACCCGCGCGGCCATGGTCTCGGTCTTGCCGGCCCCGGCGCCGGCGACCACCACCAGCGGGCCGGGCGGGGCGGCGATCACCGCCGTCTGTTCGTCGGTGGGCTGCGGAAGGCCAAGGGCGACAGCCAGTTCTGTCGGGGTGTACGTCACGCCTGCCCCCCGGCCGGGCAAGTCCGCCGCGTCGGGCAGTGCGTGCAGCTGTCGTTGACCCGCGCCGGGAACGTCGGGCCCGCAGTGGCGGCCGCCGCGGCGCGCACCGCGTCGTGGCGGGCCGCGACGTCATGGGGCCCGAGTGCGGTCTGCTCGCGTTCGGTGGCGCCGCTGACCGACGGCTTGCCGACGTACACCAGCCGTCCGCCGCCGGGCTGGTCGCCGTCGGGCAGCGCACCGGCCGCCACCGCCAGCTGGTAAAGGCCCAGCTGGGCGTGCTGCTGGGCGTCGTCCTTGCTGACCGGGCTCTTGGCGGTCTTGACGTCGACCACTACCAGCCGGCCCTGGGCGTCGCGCTCCAGGCGATCGATGCGGCCGCGCACCCGTACCCCGGGCAGGCCGTCGGCGGGTTCGGCGATGATGCCGTCCAGGGCCACCTCGGTGCCGACCTCGGTGAGCTCGTGGCGGGTGGCGGACCGCCAGGCCATGAACGCGGCGATCATCGCGCGGTGCCGTTCGAGTTCGTTGGCGGCGAACCATGGCGCGGCGAATGGCAAAGCGGCCCAGAGCTTTTCCAACTCGGCGACCATCTGCTGCTCGGCCTTGCCGGAATCGGCGAGCAGTGCGTGTACCAGTGAACCGAGAGTGGAGGTCAACGCGCGCGCCTCGGTGCCGCCGTGGCGCTCGGCCAGCCAGCGCAACGGGCAGGCGGTGAGGGTCTCCAGCGTGGACGGGCTCATGGTGACGGTGTGCCCGTCGTCCCCGGGATTCCACAACGGCTCGGCGGTGCTGACTTCGGTGAGCCCGTGCCACTGCGACGGATCCGCTCCGGGGACGCCGGCGGCGGCCAGCCTGGCCAATTGCTCTGCTGCACAGCGACGTTCGGATTCCGCGATCGCACCGGCCGGGGCGCACACCACGGCGCGAAGCCGGCCCACCACGGCCGCCGGGGACAGCACCTCGGGCGCGGAC
>JAULZA010000085.1:1859-2416 GCA_032117575.1 Mycolicibacterium sp. | reverse complement strand
CGGGTCGAGAAGGTCTACGACGGCAACGCCACCGTGCAGCTGGTCGGGTCGGATTTCGCTGTCGACGGGGTGTTACCCGGGGACCGTGTCGCCGTGACACGCCTGACCGGCACCTACACCACCGCCGGCACGGCCCAGCAGATCCGCAACGTGGGCACGGGGAAGCGGGTGGTGGTGGATGACCTGACCTTCCAGGCCGACGCCGACGGCCGGCCGGTCTACGGCTACAGCCTGGCGCAGCACAGCGTCAGTGCAGACCTCGGCGCGATCACGCCGCGCCCTCTTTCAGTCGGGGCGATCACCGCCGAGGACAAGACCTACGACGGCACGGTCCAGGCCGTGGTGTCGACGTCCGGCGCACAGTTCCAGGGTTTGATCCTCGGCGACGACCTGCAACTGTCGGCCACGGGCGTCTTCGCCGATCGCCATGCCGGCGCCGACAAGGTCGTCACGCTCACCAGCACCTACGGCGGCGCGGACCGCGTCAATTACGCGATCACCGACCAACCGACCGCAATGGCCAACATCGCCAAGGCGCCCGCCACCGTCACCGCGCG
>JAULZA010000085.1:0-1849 GCA_032117575.1 Mycolicibacterium sp. | reverse complement strand
CGCAACGCCGGGACCTACGCCAACGTCGTCACCGCGCCCGAGCAGGCCAACTACACGGTCACCGCGGTCGACGGTGCGCTGGCCATCGCCAAGGCCGCCGCCACCGTCACCGCGCGCAGCGCCGACGTCGTCTACAGCGGCCGCGCGCAGGCCGTCACCGGCTTCAGCGCCACGGGGCTGGTGGCCGGGGAGACCGAGGCGGTGCTCGACGGCGTCACCACCTCGGGCGGCAGCGGCACGAACGCCGGCAGCTACGCCCACACCGCCAGCGGCTCGGATGCGAACTACACGCTCACCTTCGTCGACGGCGCGCTGAACATCGCCAAGGCGCCGCTGACGGTCACCGGCCGCAGCCTGGACACCGTCTACAGCGGCCAGACCCAGTCGGTGGCGGGGTTCAGCGTCTCGGGCCTGGTCGGGGATGACACCGCGCAGGTGCTGTCGGGCGTGTCGGCCGCCGGCGCGAGCGGGCGCAACGCCGGGACCTACGCCAACGTCGTCACCGCGCCGGCACAGACGAACTACAGCGTCACGACGGTGGATGGCATGCTCGACATCGCCCGCCGCCCACTGTCCACCTGGACCGGCGGCAGCGGGCTGTGGAGCGACGCCGCGAATTGGGATGTGCGTCCGGATGCCGACAACGTGCTGGCGGTCTCGATTCCGGGCACCGGTGGCGGCGGCTCGCCGCGGGTGGTCACCTTCGACGGCGCGGCGTCCTCCGCGACCTTGGATGCCTTGTCCCTGGCCGCCGGCAGCGCGCTGGCGATCGAACAGCCCGGCTTGACCGTCCGCAGCCTGCGCAACGACGGGGAACTGCGTCTGGCGAGCTCTCAGGCGCTGGATCTGGGTGGGAAGACCGTCGACGGCGTCGGCACCCTGCGCAATGAGGGCAGGCTGCTGCTGGCGGGTACGGCCACCGACAACGCGCTGGTGAACACCGGCACGGTGCAGGCCCGAGGACAGAACCGCACCGGACCGGTGGACAACAGCGGCCGCTTCGAGGTCCTCGACGGCACGACGACGCTGGGCCAGGGCACCTACACCCAATCTGCGGGCACCCTGGTGTTAGGCAGCGCCGCGGCGGGTTCCGGTACCTTGGCCCTGCCGGCCGGCGCCGTGGCCCTGCTGCAGGGGGGCGCGTTGGTTGGCACCGGCGTCCTGGCTGGCAGCCTCGCGGTGGACGCGGCCCGCGTGGCGCCCGGCTTCTCTCCCGGCTCGATCGGTGTGACCGGCAACCTGTCGATGTCGCCGGCCAGCACGCTGGCGCTCGAGATCGCCGCTCCGTCGGCGGGTGGCTTCGACACGCTGGCGGTCGCGGGCACCGCCAGCCTCGGCGGCACCCTGGAGGTGTCGACGCTCGGCGGGTTCCAGCCTGCGACGAGCGAGCGATACGCGATGATCAGCAGCGGCAGCGTCACGGGCAGTTTCGGTCAGGTTGTCCTCGACGGGCAGGAGGTGACGTCGTCGCAGGCCGCCATGTTCCCGATCAGCGCAGGCGGCAGCCTGCAAGCTCTGCCGATGGCGAACCTGGCGCCACCCGACCAGACGGTGTCTCCTGCGCTCAACGAACTGTCGAACACCACCGCGCTGCCCCAGGTCGAGAGCGTCGACCTGACGCCCCCCGCCTACACCGACCCCGTGGCGCCCGCCCGTCCGGCCCCCGCGGCAGCGTCCGACGTGAGCCCCGCGACGGCCACCCCGACGCCGGCGTCGTCAGGATCGACGACGGCCGACACCCCGGCTGACAGCCCCGTCAGCACCCCTTCCACCACCAGCGAGCCCTCCTCCTCCGACGGCAACCCGCCACCGGCCGCCGATGCGACGAGTCCCGCCGCTGATGACAACC
>JAULZA010000084.1:0-33881 GCA_032117575.1 Mycolicibacterium sp. | reverse complement strand
ATCGCCCGGTGCGGGACTCATCGACCAGTGGCTTACGGCGATCCGGCTCGGTGTCTCGGCGTGCTGCGCTCCGTTACGCCACCGCCGCGTCGGCGGTGACCGGACTGGGTGCGGCTGCGGCGAGTGTTGGTGCGCCGAAGGCGGCGGCCGCCTCTTCCCAGCTGATCGACTACGCCATGCGCCAGATCCCCGCGACAGACATCCGTGCCGCCGGTTACGCCGGGGTGATCAACTACGTCTCGCTGTCGCGTCCGGGCTCCAACTTCGGCGCCAAACCGATCACCCGGCCCTACGCCGAGTCGCTGACCGCCGCCGGGCTGGTCATCGTCAGTAACTACCAGTACGGCAAGCCGGGCGGAACCGCGCCGTCGGACTTCACCCGCGGCTACTCCGGCGGCATCGCCGATGCGCGCACCGCCTGGCAGATACACACCGCGGCAGGCGGCGGCCAGAGCGCACCGATCTTCTTCTCCGTCGACGACGACATCAGCCGCGAGACCTGGAACACGCTGGCGCTGCAATGGTTCCGGGGAATCAACTCAGTGCTCGGCGTGCAGCGCACCGGCGTCTACGGGGGCATCGACGTGTGCCAGTGGGCCGCCGCCGACGGTGTCATCGGCAGTTCGAGCACGCCCGGCCGCCGGTGGTCCTGGCAGACCCGGGCCTGGTCTGGCAACAAGATCGATCCGGCTGCCGTTCTTTACCAACGCATCGTGAGCACCGCGTCGAATCCGGGGCCGCTCGTCGGCGGGATCGAAGTCGACGTCAACGACGTCCTCGCCTCGGACTGCGGGCAGTGGAACCTGCACCCCTAGGGCCCTGAATCACACCCAGCGTGGCGGCCCGAAACCGTTGGGCTCAGCGCTTTTTGGAATGCAACGTGCTGTCGATCGTGGCGGCCTGATCCGCCTTGGCGTTCTTGGCCGCCCGCTTCTCCTTGAGAGATTTGCCGGACTTCTTGGTCATTGTTTGGCGCGGAGATTTGTCAGACATCACTGGCCCGCTTCAGATAGGGGGCCTGAACGGTCCCGATTACCTGACCCTACGCGCACAATGCCCGGAGCACGAGCGCAAAGGGCGAGTAGCTAGCCGACAGCCTGTGGCGCCCTGAGAAGTTTCTCAAGACGGTTCACCTCGGAGAGTTGATCAGACAGGGAAACCGTGGCTGCCCACAGCTCTGCGGCCGTGGGACTAATCCCTTTCTCGGCGATCAGCGCGCGGGTCTTGGTCAACCTGCGGTCGATCTCCAGGCACAACGCCGAACAATAACCGTCGTTTCTCTTTCGCCGGGCGCATCCTTCTCGCCCGCATTGCCGGACTTCCGACGCCATCCCTTCGTGGTAGGGCAATGGCTCAGTCATGGGTCAGTCCCCTCCTCTGGAACAGCGAACAGTGCTCCGCACAGCCCGATTCAAGCAGCACACCCGCTATGTAGACCGTCATCCGAATGAGAGCACAGTGAACACCGGTTGACCATTGGTGAAACCGGATCCGGGCCTTTACGCCGGCACCAGGGCCGGCGCATCCAGCGCCATCGCGTAGACCAGACGCGGCACGGTCGAAACGAGCTGGCAGGGCTTCTCGCCCACCACGGAGAAGCCGGCCTTCTCCGCATGGTTACGGGCTGGTTCGTTCGTCTGCCGGACCAGCATCAGCGCCGTGCGCGCACCTGATTCGCGAGCGATGCGCAGTCGCTCAGTAACAAGCATCGTCCCCAGACCCCGCCCGACGTCCTCGACGTAGAGTCCGCCGAAGTACGCCGTCTCCTCGGTGATCTGGACGAAGGCGCAGGCCGCGATGGAGCCGGCCGGCCGTTCGCAGACAAGGACGTGGGTGGACGAGTCCGCAGGCGGGCGTTCCAGGCCGGCACGCCGTGCTCGGACAGTGCCCACGCCCGAGCCGACAAGATGCCGACCCATTTCGCGTACGTTCTGCAGGCGATCGGAAGGACGAAGCGGCTGAGCGGCTCGCCCTCAGCCGATTCGTACCGACACAGCGAGTAGCTCACGGGATCGAGAAGTTACCCGACCTTGTTCGGCGTGCGACAGGTGACTTACTCGGACGCGGGCTTGTTCTTCGCGGGGGTTTTCGCGGCGGCTTTGGCGGGCTTGACGGAGCCGCGCCGCGGGAACGCCGCCCGGGGAGCTTCGGCCCATTCGGCGCCGGTGGCCTCGAACAAGCGGCTGATCTCGGCGACGTGCATATCGGCGAGGTCCCAAAGGTCCGGGACCAGGTCGCGATCGGCGAGGAAGCCGAAATCCAACCGGTCGAGGTAGCTAGTCAGAGTGATGTTGAGGCCCTGGCCCTCGGTGACGATCGACACCGGGAACTGGTGCGCCAGCTTGGCTCCGGCGAAGTACAGCGGCTGACGGGGCCCGGGAACATTGGAGATCGTCACGTTGAACGGCTGGACGCCCAGATCGGCCACCTTCAGCTGCGACGCCAGCCGGACGGCGGCGGTGGCGAGCAATGGAGTGGAGTAATGGGTGAGGTCCATCAGCTCCGCGGCCGGGACGAGATCGAAGGTGCGCTTGGCGCTCAGCATCGCCTCGCGGCAACGGGCGATGCGTTCGAGCGGGTCTGCGCAGTTGGTCGGTATCTCGGGGAAAATGTCGGACACCCGGTTGGTCCACGGGTCTTCCTCTTTGCCGGTACGCAGTGACACCGGGACCATCGCCCGCAGCGGGCGGTCGGGCAGGGCATTGTGGGCGAGCAGGTATTCGCGCAACCCGCCCGCACAGATCGCCATGACGATGTCGTTGACCGTGCCGCCGGTGACCTGCTTGAGGCGCTTGACGTTTTCCAGCGACACGCTGCGCATCGCGAATCGGCGGTGCGGGCTGATCGCCTTGTTCCACGGCGTCCGCGGAGCCGGTCCCGTCGGCATCGGGAGTTTGGTGCCGCTCTCGGTACCCAACTTGCCCAGCCGCTTGATCGTGGAGCCGACGGCGCCCGCCGCGCTGGCCACGCTGTCGATCCCGGCCGTCGCCGCCAGGCTCTGCAGCATGCGGGTCTGAAGCAGCACCGCCTTCATCGGGTTGGCGGCGAGGTTCCCCAGTGCTCGCACCAGCAACTCGGGGCCCGACGGTAGCTCCTCGGGCTCCCAGGGCGGGCTGTCACCCGGCGGCGTCGCGTCGGGGCTGGTGCTGGTGATGGCCTGCAACATCAATTGGCCCGCGGCGCCGTCGAGGGTGGCGTGGTGATACTTCGTCAGAAGCCCCCAGCGGTTGTCTTGCAGGCCGTCGATGACATGGACCTCCCACAGCGGCCGGGTGCGGTCCATCGGCCCTTCGACAATGCGGCAGACCTGGTCGGCCAGCTGGTCGGCGAGGCCGGGCCGGGCCAGGTTCACCTCGCGGATGTGGTAGTCGAGGTCGAGTTTGCCGTCGGCCGCCCAGTACGGATGGTCGAGTCCGAACGGCACTTCGACGACGCGCCGGCGCAGCGGCTCCAGCGCGCCGACGAGCGAGGCGAATTTGGCGTACACCGCCGGGTACGGCTCGAAATCGGGTTCCGGCCGCTCGAAGATCAACAGCAGGTTCACGTGCCCGAACGTCGTCGGGGTCTCCGCGTAGAGGAAGGCGGCGTCCAGACCGGAGAGTTGCTTCATCGGATCACTCCTGACCCGTCAGCCGAAAATCGGGAAGCTGCGGCGTCTGGCCAGCCGGTCCATGCCGTCCTGGATCGCGCCCTGAACTTCTTCGTAGACCTTGTTCAGATAGTCGTCGTCGTCCATGAGTGCGGGGTCGCTCTCGACATAGATCGGCTCCAGGAACTCGGTGCGGATCTTGGCCGGCAGCGGAATGTGCGCGGGCAGGATTTCGATGGCGAGCGGGAAAGGGAACCCGGAGATGATCGGTATGGTCGCGCCGCGAAGACGCTTTCCCAGGCCCGTCCACTTAGCGATGAACCGGCCTTCGGACAGCACGAAGACGGTGTCGTGGCCACCGATCGTGGCAACCGGCACGATCGGAACCCCGGAGCGCATCGCCTGGCGGATGAAGCCCTTGCGGCCGGCCAGGACCGCCTTGTCGCGATCGCGCCAGTTGCGCATCGCGTCCTGCTCGCCACCCGGCCACACCACGACGTCGTGGCCGGCGGCCAGCGCGTCGGTGACGCCCTGCCGGGACGCATTGATCACGCCCATCGCCTTGAAGTAGTCGCCGATGATGGGAGCGCCCATCAACACGTCGTGCGCGGTGCCGTGCAGTATCCGGCGGCCCTCGAAGTGCCGGTACCAGGAGTGCACCAGGGTCCACGCGTCCATCGTCAGCGAGCCGCCCGAGTGGATACCGATCAGCAGCGACGGCTCATCGGGGATCCGGTGCCACCCTTCCATCTCCACCCGAAAGTAGTGGTCGCACAGGAAGTCCCAGACCGGACTCTGAACGTATTTCATGAACGTCTCGTTCGGACCTGCCGGCACCGAACTGCCGGTGTCCGGTGCTGGAGTTTTCGCCGATGTCATCTCGATCTCCTCTGGTCAGCGCCGCTCAAGCCATGGGACGACGATGTTCGGCGAGCGCCTGACAAGGGCGCGCGATGTTGATCGATCCCACTGATTCGTCATGACGCTCGTGCCGAACAGCAATGCTTTGGCAACGTTAGCGCCAGCAGCCGCCTCGGATAGGAGCAATGGTCAAAACTCCCGCGATGATCGGGCTTTCTGCGAGATCAGCAGGTGTTGATGCCCCCAGCTAATCGATGTCTGCCTGCGGTTGATTCGATGGAACAAATCCGTCGAGTGCTGGCGAAGCCGGCGTGACGGGCCGGCTCATTCCTCGATGGCGTTTTGGAGATTGGTGAGGATATTCGGGCGCGGGCGCCGCCGCGGGATGCGATCGGTGAAGCTGCTCAGCGAACCGACGATCCTGTTGAGGGTGTCGACAGCCGCCTCGAGGGTCTCGGCGGTGGGCGTCAACGTCTCCACGGCCGGTGAGAGCCGGCTCAGGATTTCAGCGGCTTCGGTGAGTTGTTCGAGCGGCCCGTCCTTGACCGTCAGCTTGTCCACGACGCCGTCCTCGGCGAGTAGCCGTTCGATGATGCCGTCTTCGACGAACATCCGCTCGATCGCGCCCTCCTCGGCGAGCAACCGCGTTGCGAGCCCGCCCGGCGCCAGGATCCGCTCCAGCGAGTTACCGCCGGCGGTCACCTGATCCAGCAGCCCGCCGGGGGCGGTCAACAGGTCGACGATCCCACCGGGTGCCGTCAGCCTGTCCGCCAGACCACCGCGGGCCAAGATGCGCGCCATCGCCCTATCGGGCTCGGTCAATTCGGCAACTCGGTTCGCCCCGATGATCGCGCCGCGCACCGGCAGGATGTCGTCGATCGGGTTCGGTCCCTGCGTGACTTCCTCGCCCAAGGACTGCTTCACAAACCCGACCGCGAGGGTGGCGACGGCGAGTCCGGCATCGGCCGCGAACAGGCCCGCGCGGACAGGGGCAATGGCTGCGTCGGCGAGCAATTTGCTGATGTTCACCGCATGAGTGTAGGTCTCGGCGTCATCTCTGTGGGCGGGTCGCGCCAATGGAGTGGCAAGGCTTTTGGCTCCGCCAGTATTTCCCTTGTGAAACCTTCTCCACCCCCTCGCCCCGCCGAGATCGTGCGCCATGCCATCCGCGCGAGCGGTGGCCTCGGTGAGCCCTGGGACCTCGACGGTGGGAACGCAGTGCGGGTCGGCAACCTGCTGATCGAGATCGACGTGGACGAGTTGGGCTGGGTGGTGATGGCGTACCTGATCGGCGGCGGGGAAGCCGATCTGGTCGCGGTGCTGGCTGCGGAGCACGGCGACCCGGTGCGGGCGCTCACCGCCTGGCTGCGGGCCGTGGCAGCTCCGATGTCGTGGAAGCGTGTGAGGCCGGGGGTGTACCGCTGCGGCGGGTATCTCGTTGGGCAGCTTGATACCGGCGAGTGGTTTGCCGAAGGGCCGGGCGTGGATCGGTGCTTCGACCACAAGCACGACGCTCAGGCTGCATGCGCAGCCGCACGCAATGACACCGTTCCGCCCGACGGGGTTGTTGTCGGCGCCGGATTAAGGTGGCGATGGACGATTCGTGCGATCCACCGGCGGTTTCCGCCTCTCGTCAGAAAACCCGAGCGGGGTGGGCCAGCCTGGACTGGAAGCGGTTGGTAGATGCCACCGCCAGAGGTTGAGCACCGTCCAAGCCCAGATCGCGAATGTTGTTGGCCATGCGATGGCGGGACTGACCAGCTTTCAACCGGATTCCGCCGGGTACGTGGAGTTGCATACCGTTGCGCACATCGATGTTGGTGCGCATGGGATGTCCGTCGACCTGGCTGTAACACACCAGCGGCATCGGAGGAATCCTCACCGTCGGCTTGGCGGTGCCGGTGAACTCCATGATCGTCGAACCGTCGGCCTCATCTTCCACCGTGCTGGAGAAGTGTCCGCCGCCAAGCGAGAAACTAATCGGGGCAACGAATTTCGGGAAGCCCCAGATCTCGCGACCGGCCGCGCAAGCCTCGGCAGTGGTGACCGGTAGATCCGTGATGTATGCGCCCTGCTCCCGGCGATCCGGGTTGCGCAGGACATCCCGCAATCCCAGCACCGACCGGCTACGCCGGAAGCGCTCGGGATACACCAGGATCACCAAGCCAACTTCGTTGTACGGACCGATCGAGGTCTGGCGATATTCGTAGATCGACAACGCCACCAACGGCCGGCGACCGAGCCGCAGCGCCGGGATCAAACCGGTACCTGCCAGCTTGTCGCCCACCGCTTCCGGGTCGGCGGAGAACACCGCGAAGACGTTGCCGCCGTCGTAATAGCGCACTGGAGCGTCGATTTCACCGGCAGAGAACATCCTCGTCATCGTCGGCACGGAGAAGAAAGGGTCGGCGGCGAATTTCGCGTCTGCAACGGATGTCATTCGGGGACCCTCCTGGGTAAAGCGGCGTCGTACCCGCAAGTCGGTCGCAGTCGCCGACGATCGCAGAAATGTACCTCGCCGAAAATCCTGAGGCTTCGTCCCTACCGCACGAGGAATTCGGAACGTGTTGTGCGCCCGTCACAGAGTGCCGCCCAAAGGCCACGCCGTTGAGTTTGACCGTGGGAACGTGCCAATCAGGCGACGGCCTGCGGTATCGAGGAGGAGCTATGCGCGCACTACGGATGACAGAGTTCAAGCACGGTCCTGAGCTGATGGAGGTCCCCGAGCCCACGCCTGGACCCGGCGAGGTGGTGATCAAAGTCGGCGGCTCCGGCGCATGTCACTCCGACTTGCACTTCCTGTACGACTTCGACGCTTCGATGGCCCCGTGGAACCTGCCGTTCACCCTCGGCCACGAAAATGCCGGCTGGGTGCACACCGTCGGGACCGGGGTGCGCAGCGTCGCCCCCGGCGACGCGGTCGCGGTGTACGGCGCGTGGGGATGCGGGACCTGCACGCGCTGCTCACTGGGAGTCGAAAACTATTGTGACAACGTCGGTATGGGCGGGATCATCGGCGGGCTCGGCATTGACGGCGGCATGGCCGACTATTTTCTTGTGCCGTCCGAGCGCTTCCTGCTGCCGCTGCCGAAGGGCTTGGACCCGGTCACCGGCGCGGCGCTGACCGATGCGGGCCTGACGCCGTATCACGCGATCCGGAGGTCGTGGTCGAAGATGACCCCGGATGCCACCGTAGTGGTGATCGGGGTTGGTGGCCTCGGGCACATGGCGGTCCAGATCGCCCGGGCCACAACGGCTTCCCAGGTGATCGCCGTCGACGTCAAACCCGAAGCGCTGGCACTGGCCAGCAAGTTCGGCGCCCATCACACCGTGGTCTCCGGTGACACCGCCGCCGAGCAAATCATGGATCTCACCGGCGGTCGCGGAGCCGACGTCATCGTCGACTTCGTCGGTGCGGCACCCACCATGGAAATGGCCCGCGGTGTCGCACGGTCCATGAGCGACGTCACGATCGTCGGCATCGGCGGCGGCACCATGCCGGTGTCGTTCTTCACCCAGAAGCCCGAGATCAACATCGCGATCAGCTACTGGGGCAGCCGAACCGAACTCGCCGAACTGCTCGCTCTCGCCGCGCGCGGTGACATCACCGTCGAGAGCACCAACTACTCGCTGGAAGACGGGGCCAAGGCCTATGAAGATCTGCACGACGGGAAGGTCACTGGGCGCGCTGTGGTCGTGCCATGACGCCGATCAGTAGGCGTTGGGAGCCTGTCCCAACGTCATAGCTAGGAGCATCGACTGCGCCATCTCCATCACGTTTGAGTGAGTCAGTTCAACAACTTTGGGCCAACCGGTGGTTCCGGCGGTATAGATGAGCAACGCCAGGTCATCGGCGCAGAAGTCGACCTTCTCCGTAGCAGGCGGTGGCCCGGCAGCATCGGAGAGCACAGCGAACGGCACCACGGTGGTGCCAGCGATCGGAGCTGAGTCCTGCTCGCACACTAGGACGCTCGCCGATGAGTCGCCGAGTTGATACTCGACCTCGGTGGCCGTTAGCGTCGTGTTGATCGGGGTCGCCGCTGCGCCCAGCCGCCACGCCGCAAACAGGGCGATGATCAGTTCCGGCTGGTTGTGCAACTTGACCGCGACCACGTCTCCCGCCCCGACACCGGCCCGTGCCAGATGTCCGGCGGCTATTTCCACCCGCTCCAACACCTGGGCGTTGGTCAACGCGCCACTGTGCTGGCCAGGCAACGCCAGGGCACCCGGATTCCGTGCCGCACGCTCATCCGGCAAAGCGGCAAGATGCATCAAAGCTCCTACGAATACGGCTTTTTGGCTCGATACCGGATGACGTTACGGCGGGAGATGAGACGCTCACCATATGCGCCGCTTACGAAGAACGTTTGTACCGTTCGTGCTCGGCGCATGAAATGCCGCGACGAGAGAGGCGCGCGCCGGCTAATGCGCTCCGGCGGGTCTAGCGCGGGCCCGTCACGGTCGGGGACATCGGGGCCTGCAGAACAGCCGGGGCCAGCCAGCGGCACACTTGCAACGCGAACTGAACGTTCAGCACCACCTCCGGATCGTCCAGACTGTGCCCGCAGCGTTCCATCGCCTGCGCAACCCGGTACTGAATCGTGTTGCGGTGCAGAAACAATGCCTCGGCAGTTGCGGCGTAGCTTCGGTTGCGCGCCAGAAACTCCCGAAGCGTCTCACGCAGCCACTCGTTGCGGTCGGAATCGGTGGCGAGTTCACCCAGCACCCGGACGACGAAGCGCCGCATCCCATCGAGATCACCGGCCATCAACGCAAGCGGGGCCACTTCGCCGTAGAGGATCACCCGCTCAGCGCGCTGAGTGCCGGCCAGCGCAACCGCTTTGACCCGCTCAGCCTGCAAGAGCGACCGCCTGAAACCGGCCAGGCCGTCTTCGGCATCGCCGACGGCCAGTCGAACCCGCAAACCGGAGTTTTCCAGGGCTGTTCTTATCGGGGCTGCCTCAAGGACCGCGTTTGCGGGGACCGAGAACCACATGCGAACTTCCCGCTCATCGGTGGGCACCATCAGCGGGCGCCCGCCCGCCCCGAACTCGTTGGTGAGCAGGGCCATTACCTGGTCGAACAGCGTCACCGCTTCGGCAGTCGAGACCGCGGGCTCTGGCCACACGACCGCCGCGACGTGCACGCCATCAAACCGGTACTGCAGCACGTCTTCGGCGCGGCTGATATCCACTGCCGCCCCATCCAACAACTGACTTACCCACTGCTGGCGAAGACCACTTCGGCTACTGACCCAGCGGTCCCGTTCTTCCTCGTAGGCAACGCCTACCTGATCGCACACCGTGTCGATCCAGCGTGCCGTTTGGTTGACCAACTCGATGATCACCGGTGACCGATCGGCCGTGAGCGCCGTCGCGTACCGAATCGCCGCATCAAGGAACTGCGAATGCCCGATCCGATACGCCCGGATCAACGCCGACAGCGGCACGTCGCCCTGCCGCGCCAAGACCCGCGCGTACACGATCGCCGCTTGCGGCGCTACCACCTCCTCGTCTTGGTATCCACGCTCCAGGAAATGGATTGCGGCGACGACATTCTCGGTGTTGCTGGCCTTGAGGAAGTCCGCCAGCCGCGCGTCGCGATCCATCGCGCGGATCTGGGCCCGTATCGCCCAGCTCACCTCTGCGATCAACTCATCGCGGTGGGCATCCAGTTCGCGAGCAACCAACAACATTTGCTCGCGACGATCCTCAGCCATCCTTGGCCCCTCACTGCGACGCGAAACGCGCCCACCGATCGGGCACCAGACATATTGAAGATCAATCCCACTCTGAATTCATGTGGTTCGCTACATAGCGGTTGCCGCGCAACCACAATTGACGCATGGACGTTTCTCGCCATCGAGTCGACCGAGACGCCGATGCATGTGGGCGGGCACCGCGCCTCCCGCACGGGATGCCCTCCCGCGACTGCAAGTGCACACTCCCACAGAGACGTCGTGGACTGGACGCACACAAAGTCGTACGCCTGACTTAGAATGGGTGGAGAATAAACAGCCGGTTGGTCTCTTTTCTAATATGCTTGAACTGCAGTGCTGAGCCGCGGGGCGGCCCGCGATCCCCATCCAGGGCCGCCCTGCTCCACAGCTGATCTGGGAAGGATTCAGTCTTAGATGGCAGTCGCTCGTCGCGCCGCAACCGATTTGCCGACGAACACTGCCCCCGGAGCCGCAGCCACACGGCAGCGGCTTCTCGACGCGGCAGTCGACCTGTTCATCGAAACCGGCTACTTCGCCACCAACCTGACCGACATCACCTCCCGGGCGAGCGTGACCACCGGGGCGTTTTACCACCACTTCGCCTCCAAGGAAGCCATCGCGATGGCGATCGTCGAGCGGGGCTGGTCCACGGTCCTCACCGAGGTGACCCGATGCCTCAACAAACCCGGGCCGGGCCTGGAACGAGTCATCGTGATGAGTTTCCAGCTGTCAGAGCTGATGAAGCGCGACAGGTCAGTAGGCATCGCCAACCACCTCGCCCAGGCGTTCGGGCAACTGAGCATCGACGGCCGGGAGTCGTTTCACCAACACGTCAAAAGATTCATTCGCCAAGTCGCCGACGCGCTCGGCGATACCGAATTGCGCGAAGACGTCAACCCCACCCAGGCTGCCAGCCTGGTGTGGATCTGCCTGCAAGGTTGCCATCAGCTTTCCGATGCCCTCATGGACAACGGCGCACACGTCGAACAGATCCACTTGAGCTGGATGGTCGGCTTGCCGTCAATGGTCACACCGGCGGCCCTGCCCCATTACGAGCAGTTCGCCACCCAACTGGCCGGCCGACATACCGAACCCGACAGGTATCGGCGATGGCCTGGGTGAGCGCCTATTTCGGGGTCACCCTCTTCGTGGCGCTGCTGTGCTTCGTTCTCGCCGAATCAGTCAATCCAGCATCGCGGGAGGCGGGCAGCTCCATAGCTGTTGTCGCACTCACCGGGCTGATGTGGCCGATGCTGATCATCGGCCTAGGGCTGTTGCTGATCGTCGTTGTTCTCAGCCGGCTCGGGCGGTTGGGGGATCTTCAACGGGCCCGCCACCACTCGTAATATTCCGCTACGAGCAGTCAGAACCCGGTCAAGGCTTCAAGTGCTGGGATGCCGACGGGTTCGGCGGCCAGCAGCGGGATGACGGCGCAGCGGTCGGCGTATTTGGTCCTGACAGTATCGATTTGGCCGATCTCGGCGTCGGCCCGTCGTTGTAGGAGAGGGTTGGTGGGGTTCGCGGCGGCGACGGAGTTGTTGACCACCCATGCCCAGGGGTGGATGCCGGCCCTTTCGAGATCGTTCTGCAGCTCGGCGGCCTCAAGCACCGGGGTGGTTTCAGCCAGCGTGATGAGCAGGACTTTGGTCAGGTCGGGGTCCTGAAGCCGCATCAGCGGAGTGGTGTAGTGCCCGCCGTCGCCCATCTGACGGGCGATCTCACGGTGATAGGAACCGGTGGCGTCGAGCAGCAGCAGGGTGTGTCCGGTGGGTGCGGTGTCCAAGACGACGAAGGTGCTGCGGGATTCGTGGATGACTTTCGAGAAGGCCTGAAAGACAGCGACTTCCTCGGTGCACGGTGAGCGGAGGTCTTCGGCGAGGGTCGCCCGCCCGGCGTCGTCGAGATGGGCGCCCTTGCCGGCCATGACGCGGTCGCGGTACTGCTGGCTTGCCTCTGCGGGGTCGATGCGCGAGACACGCAGGTGCGCGACGCCGCCTTGAAGGGTATCGGTGAGGTGGGCGGCGGGGTCGGTGGTGCTGAGGTGGACGTCGTGGCCGCGGTTGGCCAGGGCGACCGCGATCGCGGCGGCGACGGTGGTCTTGCCGACACCGCCCTTGCCCATGCACATGACGAGACCTGCTCCGTCCCGCTCGATTTCGTCGACGAGGGCGCGCAGTGGTGCGATCGCCACCGCATGCGGGGCGGCCGGGGTGGTGTCGCCGGCGTGGGTGACGGGAGTGGTTTCGAAAAGGGTGTGCAGGGCGTCAAGGCCGACCATGTTGTCGGCTTTGAGGTCGATGCTGTCCTGCGGCAGTGCCCGCAGGGCGGCGGGCATGTCGGCCAGCGCGGCGCGCTCGCGGCGATACACGGCACTGGCCAGGGGGTCGGTATCGTCGGCTGGTTGGGGCATGACGGCGTTGACCACCACGTACTGGCGATTCATCCCGAGATCGGCGAGTTCCCCATGGGTGCGGTCGATTTCGCGCAGCGCCGAGCGGGTCGGCCGGGTGACCAGGACCAGGCGGGTGCGGTCGGGGTCGGCCAGCGCCTCCACTGCGGCGGCGTAGGTGCTCTTCTGCTTATCCAGTCCGGCCAGCGGGCCCAGGCAGGAGGCATCGCCCTTACCGGTCTGCAGGAACTCGGTCCAGTTTCCGGGTAGTTGCAGCAGCCGGATGGTGTGTCCGGTGGGGGCGGTGTCGAACAGCACGTGGTCGAACCCAGCGACGGTGCCGTCGGTATCGGTGAGCAGGGTGGTGAACTCGTCAAAGGAGGCCACCTCGGTGGTGCACGAGCCGGAAAGCTGTTCGGTGATGGAGGCGATCGCAGCGTCGGGGAGCAACCCACGCACCGGCCCGACGATGCGTTCGCGATAGTCCGCGGCGGCAGCCTCGGGGTCGATCTCCAGCGCTGACAGTCCCGCCACCTCGGGGATCGCGGTGATGCGGTTGCCGATGGCGACCCCGAACACCTGCCCGACATTGGAGGCCGGATCGGTCGACACCAACAGCACCTTCTTGCCGGCATGAACCAGGGCCAGCGCGGCCGCACAGGCGATGGAGGTCTTGCCCACCCCACCCTTGCCGGTGAAGAACAGGAACCGGGGCGGGTCGGTAAGGAATGTCAGCTCAGCAGACGTCATGGCAGGCAAGACCTCCAGTCGGGGTTGATGTTTCGAACGTTGCAGAGATCTAGCAGCAGCCGGAGTCGCCGCAGCAGGAGGATTCCTGGCTCTCGGAGAGTCCGAGGCTGATCGCTCCCGCGGGAACTTCCGCCGGGGAGTCCATACCGGCCCAGCGGGCGAGTTCGGCCCGGCCGGGATACCGGCCGGTCGCCACGGTGACCCCGTCGACCAGAACCAGGGGAAGCCCGGCCGAACCGGCGATCTCCAGAAAGCTCTTGACCGCTTCGTTGTGGGCGAACGCCAGCGGGTCGTTGGCCAAGTTGTGGCGGGTGATGGACGCGCCCTGCTCGAGCAGCCAGGCCAGGTCGGCGGTGAAGGTGACGAGGTTCTGATCGACGTCCTCCCCACAGACGCCGGTGTTGCAGCACAGGGCTGGTTCGAAAACGGCGATGGTGGACATGGTGTTTCCTTCCCGGTTGACGGATGGATAGATAACTATCAATATAGACCGATGTCGATGATTCCGCCCGTCCGGAGCGGGCCGTGCTGCGCTCCGCTGGCCAACGAGCCGTTGAATTCCGACTGGGCAGCCGAGCTGGCACGGATGTTCAAAGCCTTGGGCGACCCGGTGCGACTGCGGATCCTGAGCCTGATCGCCAGCCATGCGGGCGGTGAGTGTTGCGTGTGCGACATCTCCCCGGCCTTCGAGGTGTCCCAGCCCACGATTTCCCATCACCTCAAAACCTTGCGCGAAGCCGGGCTGCTGGACTGCGAGCGGCGCGGCACCTGGGTCTACTACTGGGTGGTCCCCTCAGCACTGCAACAACTCTCGGCCGTCCTGGCCCCCGATTTCCCGACCACCACATCCACCGAGAGGACCTGCCGATGACCGGCAAACCATCCGTACTGTTCGTATGCATCCATAACGCCGGGCGTTCCCAGATGGCCGCCGGCTTCCTTGCCGCTCTGGCCGGGGATGCCATCGAGGTCCGCTCGGCCGGCAGTGCACCTGCTGACGCGGTCAACCCCGCCGCAGTGCAGGCCATGGCCGAGGTCGGCATTGACATCTCCACCCAGAATCCCAAGATCCTGACCACCGAGGCGGTCGAAGCGTCCGATGTGGTGATCACGATGGGCTGCGGGGACACCTGCCCGTTCTTCCCCGGCAAGAGCTACCGCGACTGGGTGCTCGACGACCCCGCCGGCAAGGGCGTGGAATCCGTGCGACCGATCCGTGACCAGATCAAGGTCCGCATCGAAGACCTCGTCGCCGAACTGCTGCCCAACACCGCGCGCAGCTGACATCGCACACACCTCATATCGCACCACTAGGAGAACCATGTCTCGAATCCAATTGGCGCTCAACGTCGATGACCTCGACGCAGCCATTGCGTTCTACTCCAGGCTGTTCAACACCTCCCCGGCCAAGGTGAAGCCCGGCTACGCCAACTTCGCCATCGCCGAACCCCCGCTGAAGCTAGTCCTGCTGGAAAACCCGGGTCGGGGCGGCAGTATCAACCACCTCGGCGTAGAGGTCGAGTCCAGCGAGCAGGTCCATGCCGAGATCGCCCGGCTTACCGAAGCGGGCATGTTCACCGAAGAGGAGATCGGCACCACCTGCTGCTTCGCCACCCAGGACAAGGTGTGGGTCACCGCACCCGACTCCGAACGATGGGAGGTCTACACCAAACTCGCCGACACCGAGACCTTCGGCACCGCTCCGGCTTTCGCCACGGTGCCGCTCACCGATACGACCAGCTGCTGCACCGACGCCCGCGCCGGGAACCCGTCGTGACCGAGGTGGCGGCCGCCGACCCGCACGCACCCGTGGTGGGCAAGCTGTCCACCCTCGACCGGTTCCTGCCGGTGTGGATCGGCATCGCCATGGCCACGGGCCTGCTGCTGGGCCGCTGGATACCTGGTCTGAATACCGCACTGGAAAAGGTTCAGATCGATGGCATTTCACTGCCCATCGCCCTGGGCCTGCTGATCATGATGTATCCGGTGCTGGCCAAGGTCCGCTACGACCGCCTCGACAGCGTCACCGCCGACCGCAAAATGCTCGTCAGTTCTCTTGTGCTCAACTGGATACTCGGCCCTGCGCTGATGTTCGCCCTGGCCTGGCTGATGCTCCCCGATCTGCCCGAGTACCGCACCGGCCTGATCATCGTCGGGCTGGCCCGCTGCATCGCCATGGTCATCATCTGGAACGATCTGGCCTGCGGCGACCGTGAAGCTGCCGCCGTGCTCGTGGCCCTGAACTCGATCTTCCAGGTGTTCATGTTCGCCGTGCTCGGCTGGTTCTACCTCTCCGTGCTGCCCGGCTGGTTGGGACTGCCGCAAACCACCATCGCCGCCTCCCCGTGGCAGATCGCGAAGTCCGTGCTGATCTTCCTCGGTATCCCACTGCTCGCCGGATATCTATCCCGTCGCCTCGGCGAACGCGCCAAGGGCCGGCAGTGGTACGAAACCCAGTTCCTGCCCAAGATCGGGCCCTGGGCGCTCTACGGGCTGCTGTTCACCATCGTCATTCTCTTTGCGCTACAAGGCGATCAGATCACCAGCCGACCCTGGGACGTCGCCCGCATCGCCCTGCCGCTGCTTGCCTACTTCGCCATCATGTGGGGCGGCGGCTACCTGCTCGGGGCCGCCCTCGGCCTGGGGTACGAACGCACCACCACCCTGGCGTTCACCGCTGCCGGCAACAACTTCGAACTCGCCATCGCCGTGGCGATCGCCACCTACGGCGCGACTTCAGGACAAGCCCTCGCCGGCGTCGTCGGACCCCTTATCGAAGTCCCCGTCCTGGTCGCCCTGGTCTACGTCTCCCTGGCACTACGGGGACGATTCCGTCATCCCGCACCAACGGCTGGCCGTTCTCGCTGAGGAGCAGCGCGTTCGGCGTCACCGCCTCGCTGGGTATTGGTCTCGGCATTCTGGCCTCACAGAAGTAGGGCCGGAGACCGCGCCGACGATCTTGTCTGGCCGGCCCGCCTCAGCCTCGCGCAGCAGGGTGCTTCCGGCGCCATTCGGCGGCTGAATGACGCTCTTGCCGCCCTTGCCTCCATTAGGGTTTCGGCCATAGGGGAAATGAACAAAAAATATCGACGATGTCGCCGCCGATTCCAGCCGGGGTGTCATGTTGCGGCGTGATGCGCTTAAGCGGCTCGCAACCGCAATGAAACCGAGCTGACGATGGTCGACGAACACTCAAGGAAGGCAAGACGGTCTACCGGAAAGAACCCAAGTGAATCTTCCCCTCACGGTCATCGGCGGCTATCTCGGCGCCGGCAAGACCACCTTGCTGAACCATCTGCTTCGCAATAACAACGGCTTGCGGATCGCTGCCCTGGTCAACGATTTCGGCGACATCAACATCGACGCCGACCTCATCGAGTCGGTCGATGGTGAGACCATCGTTCTGACCAACGGGTGTGCATGCTGCACCCTGGCCGACGGGCTGACGACCGTTCTGGCCGCCCTGCGGGAACGTGCCGAGGACTTCGACCACATCCTGATCGAGTGCAGCGGTGTGGCCGACCCGCTCAAGATCGGTCAGATCGGCGCGGCATTCGGCTTTCCCCTGGCCGGGGTCACCGTCGTCGTCGACGCCGAACTGGTCCGCACGCAGTCGACGGACAAATACGTCGGCGGCACCGTAATTCGACAACTGGCCAGTGCGGACCTTCTGATCGTCAACAAGAGTGACCTGGTCGCACCCAGCGAGTTGGAATCCCTACAGGCGTGGCTTGCCGACACTGCGCCGGACACGCCCGGGCTCACCACCCAGGGCGGCCGAGTCGACCCCGCGATACTGCTCGACTCGCTTCGCGTGTCTGACACCTCCGCCACCCCGGCCGGGTCACACGACAGCTTCGATTCGTGGAGCTTCCGAACCGATGCACCGTTACGGCGCAGCGACCTCGAGGCTTTCCTGACCGCGCTGCCGCCCGGGGTGGTGCGGGCCAAAGGCATCCTTCGACTGGCCGACGATACGACGAATGAGTACCTGCTTCAGAAAGTCGGCCGACGGACATCTCTGGTGCCACTCAAAGCCGTCAGCGCTGAGGATCCCACCGATACCCGATTGGTCGTGATTGGGGTCCCGGGCAGTATCGACGGTGAACTCTTCGCGCAGCGGCTCGGCGTCGTCGGCTGATTCCACGCCGTACGAAGTCTCAGCTTCGGCGTCGGTGGCCAGCAACCGGTGTCGCGGGCACGGGACCGCGACCTGACAATCACCACCAACGGGCTAGCTAACATCGTCCCGGACGGCGTGAACAACTTCGACCCGTGGAATTAACGGTGACGCTTCGCGATCGGCAAGGGTCAGTGTAAGTCCCGCCGAACGGCACGGCTCACCATTTCACGATGCCGCGCGTAACCTGCCAGCCGCCCACGAGCGTTGATCCGCCGTAATCCTTCGCGAGACGCAGCAAGGTGGCGTGAAACCCCCGATTAGGGAAGGCCGCCTCGACGGCCTTGATGGCGGTCCGGCTCACGCCCTTGCGCACCAGGCCTTTGGAGGCGTCGATCCAGTCGGCTTTCCGGCATGCCTCGATGATCCGCTCGTGCGGCCCGCGGTAAGGAAGCACCTTGTGGTGCCAGTGGATGGCGCCGCGCAGCACCTCCGGATCCAGACCCCAGCCGAATTTTTCGTTGTCGGCAAGGGCTATGGCTTCCGACGGTTCCAGGTAGGCCAACTCATGATCGGTCCACAGCCCGATATCGTGGTAGACCATTGCGGTCTCCACGAGTCGCTCATCCTGGGCGGCGCCGTCCAGGAAGTGCATCGCGTAGGTGATGGTGCGATACACATGGTTGCGGTACCCGGGAAAGTCCGCACCGATCGCGCTTTCGTAGTGCGACAGAAGTTCGTCGACGCGGGGACGTACGAGCTTGATTTCGACAGCGGGCAATTCACGGCTCCTCGGGACGAAGGGGATAATCGGGACGATTCGAATCAGATTGTGCGGCAAACGAAGGCAGCTGAGCGCCAAGATGACGCACCCCGTCACTGACCACCCGGCCCTGGACCGACACCCACCCCTCAGGATGCCAAGTGGTGAGGATCTGCGATCCCCGGCCCTGGGTGATGGTGAGGTCGCGGCGCAGGTGACCGGTCAGGCGAACCGCGGCCGAACCGGTGGCTTCGTCTTCGGGCACGCCCGGTTCGTTGGCGAACATCCGCGACCGGATGTGCCCGCGGTCGCGGTCGAGCCAGGCCCACAGGTAGTGGTAGCCGTCGTCGGCGTAGTCGGCGGGGTCGGCGGCCAGCACTTGATCCACCGACGCCATGGCGTGAATGACGAAGTCGGGGCCCCATTCGGCGAGTGCCACGACGGCGGTCTGGTCATCGGCGTAGCGGACCAGCAGATCCCCGGCCGGAACCTGCAGCGTGTCGACGGGGGTCCCGCGCTTGCGCAACCACCACGCCGCCCCCACGGTGGGATGCCCGGCGAAGGACAGTTCGGTTTTCGGGGTGAAGATCCAGGCGCGCGCCGTCGTGGCTCCGTCCGCAGGCAGGTCGACGAACACCGTCTCGCTGTAACCCAAGTCGGTCGCGAGCGCCTGCCGCCGCGGCACCGGAACCGCAGCCGAATCGACCACTCCGAGGGGGTTGCCGAAATCGCCTGCTGCGTCAGTGAATACGCGAAGTACGGCGACCTCGATTCCCGGCGCTGGCGTATCGGTCATGAGAGATTGATCCCTCGCAGTGCGGTCACCCCGACACCGCCCGGGAACCCTCACAGCGGTCGGAAGCGGTGGGCCCACACCGCGAAGAGCGGGTCGCCCGGCCACGGCGTCGGGCGCTGTTCGGCGCGGGGCCGGTCCCAGCCTGCCGAGCGGCGGAAGTATTCGGCCACCAGCTGCACGTGGAATGCGTCGTCGGTGGCGAGCCAACCGCGGATCGCCTTGGTCGGGAAGCACCGGTTGGAGAACGTGCACACGAACGGCGCGCCGGGCCGCAGCACCCGGGCCACCTCGTCGAACACCTCGAGGGGCCGGACCAGGTAGTCGACAGAGACCGTGCACATCGCCCCGTCGAAGGAGGCGTCGGCGAACGGCAGCGCGGGCTCGCGGTTGAGGTCATGAACGACCCGTTCGTGGGCCTGCGGGTTCTGGTCGAGCTCAAGGGCGTTCATGCCGAGCACGACCAGCCGTTGCGGGGTCCGGGCCAGGTGCGACACCCAGGAGCTGCACAGGTCGAGCACCTCGCCGTCCAGCCCGAGCTCGTAATAGAGGTCGCGCACGGCCGCGATGGCGCCGTCGTCGATGTGCTGCACCAGCCGCGGTTGCCCGTAGAAGCCAGGGTCGTCGCCCTCATCGAGCCGGGTGAAGAATCCATCGGGGAAACCGTGGTAGCGGTCCTCGGCCGGGACGGACTCATCGGTCATCGCAGCTACACCGCCTTTCGGTGATCACGATAGAGTCGATAAGCACTATGGCCCACCCTTGCCGGCAATTCGTCCGAAGCGCACTCGCCGTGATCATCCTGGCGGCCGGCGCTGCGCTCACACCGGCGGTGGCCGCAGCGGCGGAACTGGGTGACTACCTGTGGCAGCGCCGCCCACTGCTGCTGTTCGCGCCCGCCGAGAACGATCCGCGCCTGGTTGAAACGTTGCGCCGAATCGAGGCCAGTCGATGTGACTTCGCGGATCGCGACATGGTGCTCGGCCTGATCGTCACCGAAGGCACCAGCACACTCGACGGACAGGTTGTCGACACCAGCCAGGCCCGACGGTTGTTCTCGGAGTTCGGGATTGGCGCGAACACCTTCAGCGCGGTGCTCATCGGCAAAGACGGCGGCGAGAAGTTGCGCGTCAACGACGTGCCAAGCCTTCCGGCGATCTATGCCGTAATCGACGGCATGCCGATGCGGAGCGCCGAGATGGGCGCCGATCCAGGCCGGTGTTGACGGAGCACTCAACGCCTACCCTGGGGACTGATCGAGCGGCGGCGCCGGGATGGTTTTTCACCATCACCGGAGTGGGGCCGATTCCCCCGGCGTACGCTTCGCGCGGGCTGAGCGCGTGCAATCCCAACTGCGTGGCGGCTCAACACACATCCGCATGATCGCCAGGAACGGTGACGTGGTCTACACACGGGCTCGTGTGCGGCATCTTCAACCTCCCGGGGTTCACGGAGTTCTCGCCGGCGACGGACGCCAACCGCGACAAGTGCATCGCCATCTGGCAGGTGCCTACGTACATCCTCGGCAACTTCACCACGTGCGCGGGGGTACGCGAGGCCGTGTCGCGGGGCGACTTCGTGGTGGCCGACACCCTGTTCCCGTTTCCCGGTACGCCCGGCATCCTGCCCAACCACTGCCGGGTGGGCGATGCCTCAGGCGACACCATCGTTCTCGAGTGGCACACGGCCAACGAGCCGCCCGCGGTGTATGACTCCGAGACCGGCATCGTCACCAACGCGCCCGACTACGCCTTCCAGGTGAACAACTGAGCACCCCGACGGCGAAGCACAGCGGCACCGCCACCCACGGATACGGTGCGGCCATCGTTGCCAGGGTGATCAGCACAGCGCCGTTGATTGCCAGGCCGCTGAAGCCCAGTGCCCGGGTGCTGGGGCCGCCGGGGAAGTCTGCCGCGATCAGCAGGGCGAGCGCACCCAGCATGGTGAATATCGGCGCCTGGGTTTCTGGGGCCACGGCGAAGCTCGCCGCCGCGGCGATCGGGATGAAAATCGCTGCGCGCAGAGCCTTTCGGGCTCCATCGCGTTCGGAGTCGCGCGTGCGTAGCCGATCTGCCAGCCACGAAAGCATCGGCGTCACCGCGCAGGGCCCGCCATGGCTGTCATACCCGGAATCTTCCCACCGCGCTCGATGCCCAGCGGCGCATTCCTTCGGGTACGGATTAGGCCCGGTTCTCGAACTTCTCGCCTCGATCTACGCGGTTGCGCCGTTCATCTCCAATTCCTCCTGTTCGATCGTCACAGGCCCCCGACGCCAGCCACCGAAATTGACGCGCGTGTGTCTCAGAAATTTGGCGGGTTCGCCATGGTTCCGCCACTAGCTTTGAGATTCCGCCACGTTTTTTGAGAAGCTATATCTGCGGCGGCGGCGGCGGCCGTCGGCTGATGACGACGACGAATGCAGGTTCTCATCCCACGTGTCATATTGCATCCCGCTGAACTGCGGTTCTGTCGCTTGTCTCACGCCTTGTCATCGCCACTTTGTCTCAGGCGGATCTCATTTCTCTGGTTGCGGCTTGGAGCCACTGCAGTGGTGCATTTACAACACCTGGTTGTTCGCGTCGGGATTCGAAGACCAGTTTCACGATGGAACGGCCCCTAGGGGCTGTTCGGTGTCATTGAGATCGGCGTGAAGCTGTCGAAAGGATTAGAGGCCTGCATCTACGATGTCAGTTGTCCTGCAGTCGTGAGGGCCACCAGAGGAGAACCACATGACCGGTAGTAGTAGGGCGAATGACTTCTCCCGGCGAACGTTCATTCGGGGTGCCGCCTGGTCGGTGCCCGTCCTGGGTGCCGTTATTTCGGCTCCCGTCGCTGCCGGGGCGCCACCCGAGTGCGGCGATAGTTCCGGCATGGTTGGCGGTTGTGCAGCCAGGCTGCCTCAGGAGTTCAGATCGACCAGCTTCAGCACGACGGCCATTGTCGGTGGCACCAACTACTCCGTTCTGTTCAGTACGTTCATCCCGCGAGGACCGCTGATCCCGTCGGGCGCCACCGGCTACCGGATCAACACGATTAGTGTTTCGGGCCAAAGGTTGGACGGCTCGCCTTTCCTGCTCACCCCCGGGATCGGTGAACGCGGTCCGAGACTGTTCGGTGCGGCCTCCGCGTCGTCACTAGGTTTCGCCCTCGATGTGCCGTGGAAACCGAGCGAGCTTGTGAGATCTTTCCTCTATAGCTATGAAGTGCAATTCCTCACCGGATTGACCGGAATTCAGACTTGCCCTTACGTCACCACCATGACGCTTCGGGATAATGGCATGACCCTGGGTGGTGTCGGCTCGGTGACGTTCTCGCCGCCGACGCTTACCGACTGCGCAGCGACGCCTGCCCAGTAGTACCTCGCTCGCTCGCTCGCTCGCGTTGGTGGGTTGTTGGTGGTGGGGGGAGGAGAGGAGATGTAGGTTCTCACGTTCCGCTGCATCTCTGAGATGTGCTGAGCTGGGCGTTTCCAATGCGTCTCACGATGGCTGCACCGGCGTTTGTCTCACTAAGCGCTTCATTTCCTACATCGCTATCGTTTTCGACATGGTGCAGGGGCAACTGGAGGTGCTGCGGGGGCGGGGTCAGCATCTGATGATGGTCTCCTGGTGGCGGTGCAGGATGTCGCGATGGTGGCAGTGGGGGTGGTCTGCGGCGGGGTGCATCATCGTCGCGCTCAACGTGGTCCGCGGGATGACCGCAACCCAAGCGGGACCCTGGTTCGTAAAGCCTGCCAATTAGTGACTGCCAATACGTGCCACGCTGATCTGCGCGGAGCAATGCCACGTGACGGGCTCATCGTTACGATCGGCATCGTGGTCGACCTCCAGGCAGCGAACCATACGAATCGGGAGCTGGAACTTATGCTCGCTGGGAAAAAGCCGCTCGCCTGGTTTTACGATGAGATCAGCGCTCTACCGCACGAAAGAATCATCCCAGAGGCGCGTTTCAAGCCCTACGTTGAAAGTGGCTTGTTTGTCCGGGGCGAAGCGCTGATTGAGGATCGCTACCTGCCACAGCTTGGCCGAGTAGCCATCATAAAGAATGTGTTATTCGCCGTGCGGGACGAAGCGTGGCGCATTCCGGCTTTTCTCCTGACCCAGCGGGTCTTCTACCGAACGCGCACGTATACCGAGCAACTCGAACGGATGCAGAGCGAACTTCTCGGTTACACCGCCGAGGAAATCGATGCCTGGTGCGACCATCAGTTCAGGTAGTCGATGCAAGGGTCTGCGGCCCGTAAGCGAAGGCTCCACCGGGCGTTGGGGTTCAGCCGCCGCCGCTGTTCTCCTGCTGCTGATCACGCCCGCGTGTCTCACAGATTTGGCGGATCCGCCACGAATCCGCCACTAGCTTTGAGATTCCGCCACGTTTTCTGAGAATCCACAGCAAGCAGCCGCAGACAACTACTGCCGCGCCATGTTCGTAAACCGCGACAGGTGCAACTGATGGGCCACCGTGATCGTCTTCGTCGGCCCGTTGCGGTGCTTGGCCAGAATCAGGTCGGCCTCTCCCCCGCGCGGGTCGTCGCGCTCGAAGGCGTCGGGCCGGTGCAGCAGGATCACCATGTCGGCGTCCTGCTCGATGGCGCCGGATTCGCGGAGGTCGGCCAGCATCGGCTTCTTGTCGGTGCGCTGCTCGGGACCGCGGTTGAGCTGGCTCATGGCGATCACCGGCACGTCGAGTTCCTTGGCCAAAAGCTTGAGCTGCCTTGAGAATTCGGAGACTTCCTGCTGCCGGGACTCGACCTTCTTTCCCGACGTCATCAGCTGCAGGTAGTCGATGACCACCAGGCGAAGATCCGACTTCTGCTTGAGCCGGCGCGCCTTGGCCCGGATCTCCATCATGGTCAGGTTCGGCGAGTCGTCGATGAACAGCGGTGCCTCGCTGATCTCGCTCATCCGCCGCGCCAGCCGGGTCCAGTCGTCGTCGCTCATCCGGCCCGAACGCATATCGGCGAGTTTGATTTTCGCCTCCGCCGACAGCAGTCGCATGACGATCTCGGTCTTGCTCATTTCCAGGGAGAACACCACGCTGGAGAGCCGGTTCTTGATGGAGCAGGAGCGCAAGAAATCCAAGCCCAGCGTGGAGTTGTGAGTGGGGATCATCGCACGGCCGGCGAGGTAGAGGTGGTCATCGTTATCGACCTCCACGCACCGCACAGGAACGCTCGGGATCCGGCGGGCGTCGGTGATGCCGAACTCACGCGACGGCGGTCCTCCCGCCCCGACGAGTTGGCGGTCCCGGGCGGCCGTCACGACATCCGCGCCGACCTTCAGCTGTGCCGTCGTGAGAATGCCCCGTGCCGTTGGCCACTGATGCTCCGCATCGGCCACGATCACCGAACCGTCCGAGAACTCGACCTCGTAGCAGGGCCGCCCAATCATCACCTCAGTGGCAGCGACTACCCGTGTTGGCTTCCCGTCAGCGCCCATCAAGTAGTCACCGACGCGGACATCGCCCATCGTCGTCCAGCCCGTCGGCGTGGGCAGAGGGGTATCGAACTTCAGGGCCTTCCCCATACCCGGACGTGCCGCGATGACGATCATCTGCCCCGGATGCAATCCGTTGGTCACCTCGTCGAGCTCGGTGAAGCCGGTGGGCACACCGCGGGAGATGCCGCCCTGTGAGGCGATGGCGTCGATCTCGTCCATGGTCGGCTGCAGCAGCGCCTCCAGCGGCACGAAATCCTCGGCCGTGCGCCGCTCGGTGACGTCGTAGATCTCGGCCTGCGCGCGGTCGACGATCTCGTTGACGTCGGCGCCCTCAGCCCCGGCGTAGCCGTACTGGACAACCCGGGTGCCGGCTTCCACCAGACGGCGCAGCAGTGCCTTCTCGGCCACGATGCCGGCGTAGTAGCCGGCGTTGGCGGCGGTGGGCACGGTGGAGATCAGGGTGTGCAGATACGGGGCACCGCCGATACGACGCAACAGGCCGCGGCGGTCCAGTTCGGCGGCGACGGTGACCGCGTCGGCCGGCTCGCCGCGACCGTAGAGGTCCAGGACCGCGTCGTAGACGTTCTGGTGCGCGGGCCGGTAGAAGTCGCCGGGCCGCAGCCGCTCCAGCACGTCGGCGATGGCGTCCTTACTCAGCAGCATGCCGCCCAGTACGGACTGCTCGGCGGCGAGATCCTGCGGTGGCTGTCGGCCGAAGTCCTCGGCGGGCGGCGGCGGAGACCCGGCTCCCTGCTGCCCCAGGTCGTCAACGACTGCCATCGGCGCTGCCGACCTCCTTCACACCACACCGAACGTCGAAACGACTGTTCGGCCAAACGCTGTCACGATAGGTCCGGACACTGACAACCGGCGGTTTCGACGCCGCCGAGCCCGGATGCCCAAGGGAACGCTAGGCGTTGCTGCGGCCGACACAAACCGAGCCTGTTCACCAAGCTGTTAGCGGGTTGTGCATATCTGGGCACAACGGTGTTGGCGGGTTGTGGACAACCTGTGGATCACCGGTCCTATATGTCGCATCTGTCCATGTAAAGCCCTGATTAGGGCTCTGCAGGGTTGTGGATGACAACTGCCCCGGCGTGTCGAGAATCCAGGCCCGCGCGGGCGTGTTGCGTTGCTATTGCGGATGCAACAGGTTAACGGTCAGTAACATTTGCTGTGATCAGTGGCGTGGGCGATGTTCGCCGGAAAGCAGAATCCCCGGTGCGGCCGGACGGCCGCCACCGGGGATTCGCGTAGAACGTGCCGGTGCTTAGCGCTGCCCGGCGATCTCCAGGGTGACGTCGACATCAACCTGCGGGTGCAGGTGCACGCCCACCGTGTGGGTGCCGACCTCCTTGATGTGCGCCTTGGGCAGACGAACAGCGCGCTTATCGATGCTGGGGCCGCCGGCCTTCTTGATCGCCACGACAACGTCGTTGGCGGTCACCGAACCGAACAGTTTGCCCGAATCGCCGGCCACCTTGGCGGCCAGCGCGATCGAACCCAGACCGACGAGGGCGGCCTTGATCTCCTCGGCGTGCTCGCGGTCGCGGACCGTCTTCGTCTCCCGGGCGCGACGAATGTCGTCGGCCTGCTTCTGTGCGCCGCGGGTCGCCGGGATGGCCAGACCGCGGGGCAGCAGGAAGTTTCTGCCGTACCCGTCCTTGACCTCGACGGTGTCCCCGGTGGTTCCCAGGTGGTCGACCTCAGCGGTGAGGATCAGCTTCATTGTGTGGCTCCGTTCTCTGTCGCGTGGCCTAGCGAGTGGCCGAAGTGAACGGCAGCAAGGCGACCTCGCGGGCGTTCTTCACGGCAATGGCGATGTCGCGCTGATGCTGCACGCAATTGCCGGTGACCCGGCGGGCACGGATCTTGCCGCGCTCACTGATGTAGGTCCGCAGCAGCGCGGTGTCCTTGTAGTCGATGCTCTGGCCCTTCTTGGAGCAGAACACGCACTTGCGGGTCTTGATCGGCTTGTCCGGTGCCGGACGGCGCTTGGTGGGTTTGGCTTTGGCCATCGGTCAATCTCTTTCGTTCTGGAGTTCGCGCTTGAGCGTGCGGGCCGGGCGCGGATGAATGTCAGAAGGGCGGTTCGTCGTCACTACCGCCGAACGAGCCGGAAGCAGGTGCGCTGCCCCACGGATCGTCCTGCGACGCAGCCGGATTCGAGCGGGGGCCGCCGGCAGCCGCGCCGCCGCCACCGCCGCCACCGAAGCCACCGCCGCCACCGCCGCCGCGGGAGGCCTTGTTGACCTTGGCGGTGGCGTACCGCAGGGAAGGTCCGATCTCTTCGACCTCAACCTCCATGACGGTGCGCTTCTCACCCTCTTTGGTTTCGAAGGACCGCTGCTTGAGCCGGCCGGTGATGATCACCCGTGATCCGCGAGTCAGGCTCTCGGCGACGTTCTCCGCCGCCTCGCGCCAGATGTTACAGCGCAGGAACAGCGCCTCGCCGTCCTTCCACTCACCGCTCTGGCGGTCGTAGATACGCGGCGTCGACGCCACCGTGAAGTTGGCGACGGCAGCACCGGACGGGGTGAACCGCAGTTCGGGATCTGCCGTCAAGTTTCCGACGACGGTGATGGTCGTGTCACCGGCCACAAGGTCCTCCTGGGGATTGGTGGATGCACGCGAGCGATGGAGCGGGTGCCGTAGCGAGCCCGAGAGCGAGACTACGAGGCCGTTCCCCGCCGCGAATGCGGTTATCCACTGCGGTCAGTGCTTGTCGGTCCGCATCACCTTGGTCCGCAGCACCGACTCGTTCAGGTTGAGCTGACGGTCGAGCTCGGACACCGTGGTGGGCTTGGCCTTGACGTCGACGATGGCGTAGATGCCTTCGGCGTGCTTGGCGATCTCGTAGGCCAGCCGGCGCCGGCCCCAGATGTCGACCTTCTCCACTGTTCCACCGTCTCCGCGGATCACGTTGAGGAACGTGTCCAGGGACGGGGCAACAGTGCGCTCGTCGAGAGTGGGGTCAAGAATGACCATGATTTCGTATGGACGCATGGAAACCTCATCACCTCCTATGGTCGTCTGCGGCCACGGCGAATTCCGTGGCAGGAGGGTCGCCTGCGTCGGCAACCGGCTAAGGCTACAGGAGGCCGCGCTGATCAGCGAAATCAGTGACGCTGGGTGAAATACTCCAGGGCCAGCAGCCGGGTGGCCTCCGACGCTTTGCCGAGATCGCCGGAGTCGAACGGCGGTTCGGGGTCGTACTCGATCATCAGCTGGCTGGCTTCGGCGGCCTGCCGGTCGACCAGTAGCTCCACCAACCGCAGCGCCATGTCGATGCCACTGGACACCCCCGCGGCGGTGATGATCCGCTGCGGCAGGTGCTCGACCACCCGTTGCGCGGTGTAGAGAGCACCCATCGAGCCGAGGATGTCCGCCGCCGCCCAGTGCGTGGTGGCAGTCAGCCCGTCGAGCAGTCCGGCGGCGCCGAGGATCAGGCTGCCGGTGCACACCGAGGTGGTGAACAGGGTGTGCTGATGCGCCTCGCGCACCCAGTCCAGCATCGGCTCGTCGCGTATGAGGGTGCGGGTGCCGATGCCGCCGGGCACCAGCAGCACGTCGGGCCGGGGCACCTCGTCGAAGCTGGCGTCGCAGATCAGGCCGAGCATGCCGTTCTCGGTGCGGACCTCGCCGCGGCGGTGGCCGACGAAGACGACGTCGATGGAGGGAACCCGTTGCAGGACTTCGTAAGGCCCCACCGCATCGAGGGCGGTGTTACGCGGGAACAGCGCGATCGCGACCTGCATCCCAATCCTCCGTTCTGACCGCTGGGCGCAACCACGCCGGCCACCGCGCCGGGAACGCGTCCGGGGCGTGGTCGAACACCCCGCCGGACGGGTCATCGATGCGGCCGTGCCAGCGCACCAAATCCTCTGTGGGACGGTAGATCTGACGGACCACCAGGATCACCAGCCCGACGACGGCGAGGTCGCGCAGCAGCACGGTGGCGGTGAACCACTGCTCCGGCAGGCCCTTGTTCTGCTCGCCGTACAGATAGAACATCCGGGGTACCCACACCAGGGCGTCCACTGCCATCCAGGCCAGCAGTAGCCGGCGGTGCGGCAGCGCCAGCACCGCCAACGGCACCAGCCACAGCGAGAACTGCGGGCTCCACACCTTGTTGACCAACAGGAACGCCGCGACCACCAGGAACGCCAGCTGGGCCACCCGCGGCCGCTGCGGAGCCGTCCACGCGATGTAGATGATTGCGGCACAACATGATCCGAACAGCACGGCAACCACGGCGTTCAGCAGCAGCGGCGGCTCCCAGAAACCCAGGCCGGCGTCCAGGCCCGGCCATCCGGTGAACGAGCGGACCACGTTGAAGATCGAGTCCATGTCCTGGCTGCGGCGGGTGTTGAGCCGGAAGAACTCCGACCAGCCGCGGGGATAGAGCAGGATCACCGGGGCGTTGATCAGGATCCACGTGATGGCCGCGATCGCCGAGGTGCGCACCGCGTCGGCGAGCCGGCCAGTGCGCACGCCGAGAACCAGCAGCGGCAGCAGGAACAGCGCCGGATACAGCTTGGCGGCCACGCCCATGCCGATCAGGACGCCGGCCAGCGTCGGCCGGCGGCGGGCCCAGGCCAGTAGGCCGCCGGTCGCCAAAGCCGTTGCCAGCGCGTCGAAGTTGGTGAAGATCTGGAAGATCAGGATCGGCGAGGCCGCAACCAGTGCGGCATCCCACACCCGCCGGCCGGCGAGCATGGCCGTCGCCCAGACGGTCGCCAACCAGCACAGCGCCAAGCCGAACGCGGCGATGTTGAAGAACATCACCACCTCAGCCACCCCGTTGAGCACCGGCAGCTTGGTCGCCTTCGCGACCGCGGTGTAGGTCTTGGCCAGCGACATCGACACGTACTGGTAGACCCCGGTGAGAACCGGATACTCCATGTAGCGCACCGCGGTGCTGCCGTCGTACTGCTTGCGCGGCTTGCCTTCCGAATCCAGCTCCAGCCAACTGGACTTGTAGGGGAACTTGCCCTGGTTCAACAACTCCGCGCTGTAGAGCGGCACGGTGTCGGAGTAACACAGCTCGTAGTAGGCGCGCTGGTTGTCCCAATTGGCCACCCGGCTGTCCGGGGGCCCGCTGCCGACGGTCTGCAAGCAGGGCGCTTTGGTGCTCCAGCCCAGCGCCAGGAACACCAACCCGATGACGAACATCACCCTCAGCGGCGTGAGCACCCTGGTGCGGCCGATCAGGGCGTGCCGGCCGACTCTGCCGCCGACGACCTCGGACAGCGCGGCACCGAGAACATCGCTGCGGCTGGGCAGGTCGCGATCGTCGGCGCTGCGAAGATCGGCCGCCAGCGGCTGGGGGGACACCGTGGGGCGTTGCCAGTCCTCCCGCTCGGCGGTCAGGGAACCACCCGGGTGGGTCACGGAGGCGGCGGCGGTCCCGGAAGGGGCGGGGCCGGCGGCGGCGGACCGGGAAGCGGCGCGGGCGGCGGTGGCGGTGGCGGAGGCGGGAACGGCGCCGGCGGCGGAGGCGGCGGCGGCGGCGGAGGCGGCGGCGGGAACGGACCCGGCGGCGGCAGCGGCTGACCAGGAGGTGGCGGGAGCGGCGCCGGCGGCGGCGGGGGCTGCGGCAGCGGGATGGTGATGCCCGGCAGCACCTCGATGCCCGGCCTCGTGGTGGGCGTCGACGGCTGGACGGTGGACGGCGGGGAGTAGGCCGGTGCCTGCACCACCGGCGCGGGCGCCACCGGGATGCCCGCGTAGCCGCCCACCTCGCCGGGGGTGGGGAAGGATTCGAAGTCGGTGTCGGACAGCGCGCCGTCCATGGTGGCTTTCCAGATGTCGGCGGGCAGTCCGGAGCCGTACACCGGACCGCCCCAGCTGTTGACCAGCGGCACATCGCCCTTGACGGTGCCGACCCACACCGCGGTGGACAGCGACGGGGTGTAGCCGACGAACCAGGCGTCCCGGTTGGCGCCGGTGTCGCCGAGCTGATGGGTTCCGGTCTTGCCCGCGGACGGACGCCCGCCGGCCAGGTTATGGCCGTTGGACCACGCCGGGATCGGCTGCATGGCCGCGGACACGTTGTCGGCGACCGCCGCCTCGATGCGTTGTTCGCCGGCGTTCTCCTCCGAAGCCGCGTCGAAGAGCACCTCGCCCTGGGCGTTGACCACCTTCTCGACGAAGTGCGGCCGGTGGTAGACACCGGAGTTGGCCAGGGTGGCGTAGGCCGAGGCCATGTCGATGACCCGGGTCTCGTACTTACCCAGCACCACACCAGGCGCGGGCGGTCCGCCCAGGCCGTCCTCGGAAAGCGTGTGGGCAACCCCGGGGAAGCTTTCCGGAATGCCGGCGCGGTGGGCGGCGTCGGCGACGTCCCCGGGGCCGTTGCGCAGTTTCAGCATCAGCCGGTAGTAGCTGGTGTTCAGCGACTGCTTGAGGGCCTCGGCGATGTTGCAGGTGCCGCAGCTTTCGCCCTGGGAGTTGTTGATGGTGAGCTTCTCGTCGACCTTGTAGGGCGAGCTGTCCACCTGGTAGCCCAGGCCCATGCCCTGTTCCAGGGCGGCAACCAGAGCGAACACCTTGAACGACGATCCGGTCGGCAGCCCGCCCTGGGCGTAGTCCCAACCGGTCGCGTCGGTACCGCCGAAGTATGCCTTCACGCCGCCGGTCTTGGGATCGATCGACACTACCGCGGTGCGCATCTCCGGCATCTGGCCGTCGAGATAGGTCTCGGCCGCGTCCACCGCCGCGTTCTGTGCCTGCGGGTCGATGGTGGTGGTGATCTGCAGACCCTGGGTGTTCAGCGTCTCCTGGTCGATGTTGAACAGGTCGAGCAGTTCCTTGACGACCTGGCGCTGGATCAACCCGTTCGGGCCGGTGGTGAGGTTTTCGCTCTTGGCCTGGTCCGGGGAAACGGTCTGCGGGAAAACCTGCTGGGCGCGTTCCTCCGGTGACAGCGCACCGATAGTGACCATGCCGTCGAGCACCCAGTTCCAGCGCGCCGTCGCACCCTCCAGATCCACCACAGGATCCAGGGTCGACGGCCGCTGAATGATGGCAGCGAGCAGAGCACCCTCAGAGACGGTCAACTGGTCGACGGGCTTGTCGAAGTAGGCCTTGGACGCTGCCGAGATGCCGTACGCGCTGCGGCCGAAGTAGATGATGTTCAGGTAGGCCTGCAGCACTTCGTCTTTGGACCACTCCCGCGACATCTTGGTGGAAATCACCAGCTCTTTGGCCTTGCGGATGAGGCCGCCGACACCGGTGCGCTGGTCACCGACCAAAGCGTTTTTGACGTACTGCTGGGTGATCGTCGAACCGCCCTGGATGTCGTTGCCGAACACGTTGTTGTGCAGGGCGCGGGCGAAGCCGGTGATCGAGAAGCCGGGATTGCTGTAGAAATCACGGTCCTCGGCGGCCATCACCGCGTTGCGCACCTGGACGGGCACCTGGTTGATGTCGACGTCGACCCGGTTGCCTTCCGGCGGGACGATTTTGGCCAGCTCCGAGCCGTCGCTGGCCAGGATCGTCGACACCTGGTTGGTGCGGATGTCCCCGGACCGCGGGACGTCGACGATCAGATATGCCAGCGCGAAAGTGAGCATCGGCAACGCGATGAACAGCGCCGCGGCCGTGGCCAGCCAGCGGCGCACACCCCAGCCCGCGAAGAACCGGCGCGGGCCGGTGGGCTCGTCGCCGTCGGCGCCGCCGCCGTGTGGCGGTCCGCCGTCACGGTTGTCAGGGGGCGGATCCCTCGGCGGAGGCGGTGGCGGTGCGGTCCGAGGCGGCCGGGGCGGCGGCGTCACCGCCGACGTCCTCGGCGTTCCGTCCATGGCGGCCTTGACCTCGTCGATGGGATCGCGCATGTTGGCCTGCGGACCGTCAGTCACCGGGGCAAGGATCGCGGTGATCCGGTCATCGGGCAGCAGTCGCCGACGGGTTGGCGATTCGGTTCCGGCGGGCCCCAAGACGGTCTCGCGGTCCTCGGCACGGTGACGGGAAGACCTGGATGCACCGTCAGCCGACGTCGGCGTGGCGGTGGAGAACCGGTCCTGCTCCTCGCCGCTACTCACTGGCCGTACGCGCGCCCGAGCGGCGCGCTGTCCGGGTGCCGGGCGTGCCCTTGGCAGGGCGCGGCGCTCCGAGCACATACGACTTGACCAGATGATTCCAACTGCAAGTGCGGCACACCTCCACCACATGAACGGCGAACTCGGTGAACCGAGTCGCCAGCAAGACCAGTTCCTCAGCGGTCCGCGCCGACCCGGATACGGCACCGAGATGTTCGCCGAAAACCCACGAAACCAGGGTGAGTTGCTCCTTACGGCAGATCGGGCACATCACCGAACTGGGCTTGCCGTGGAACTTGGCGGCCCGCAACAGATACGGGTTCGCGTCGCAGACTTCGGTGACACCGGTGCGGCCCGAATACACCTCGGCCAGCAGGGAACGCCGCTTGAGGGCGTAGTCCACCACCTGCCGCTGCAATCGCACGGAGACCAGAGTACGTCGGAGCCCTCTGCGCCGATACGCGACCGACCGACTAGATACCGACGATCGCCGCCGGCGGGTACATCGCTCCTGGTGCCTCACGGCTCGGTCACGCACATCAAAGGGCCCTGATCAGGCGCGCAGCGGCATGTGGTTCACACCACAAACAACTTGCTTGGCGTTGAATATATCGGTCCGATACTATTGCGGTACGTGTCTGCGATATGTGTCGCACTGCCGTAACGAAAACGCCGAGGAGGTGACTCGATGCTGGAGCTGGCCGTTCTGGGCTTACTCCTCGAGTCCCCAATGCACGGTTACGAGCTGCGCAAGCGCCTCACCGGGCTGCTCGGCGCATTCCGTGCCTTCTCCTACGGTTCCCTCTACCCCGCGCTGCGTCGCATGCAGGCCGACGGCCTGATCGCCGAGGACGCCGCTCCGGAGGGCACCCCCGTGCTGCGCCGGGCCCGCCGGGTCTACCAGCTCACCGACAAGGGTCGGCTGCGGTTCGCCGAACTGGTCGCCGACACCGGCCCACAGAACTACACCGACGACGGCTTCGGGGTTCATCTGGCGTTCTTCAACCGGACTCCGGCTGAGGCGCGGATGCGGATCCTGGAGGGTCGCCGCCGTCAGGTGGAGGAGCGCCGCGAGGGCCTGCGTCAGGCCATCTCGCGGGCCAGCAGCTCGTTCGACCGCTACACCCGGCAGCTTCATCAGCTGGGTTTGGAGTCGAGCGAGCGGGAAGTCACATGGCTTAACGAACTCATCGCCGCGGAGCGGGTGGCCCAAAGCCGCCCGGACCAAGGCTGACACCAACACCCGGAAGTACTAGAAAGGTAACGCCCATGACTGAGAACCACGCGTCGAATGAGGTGCGCGTCGCCATAGTCGGCGTCGGCAACTGCGCGTCCTCGCTGGTTCAGGGCGTGCAGTACTACCAGGACGCCGACCCGAACGCGAACGTCCCCGGCCTGATGCACGTCACCTTCGGCCAGT
>JAULZA010000083.1:0-29640 GCA_032117575.1 Mycolicibacterium sp. | reverse complement strand
CAGATCGAGTCCGCCCGTATCGCCATCAACCGCCACATCAAGCGTGGCGGCAAGGTGTGGATCAACATCTTCCCGGACCGTCCGCTGACCAAGAAGCCGGCCGAAACCCGCATGGGCTCGGGCAAGGGCTCACCGGAGTGGTGGGTGTCCAACGTCAAGCCCGGCCGGGTGCTCTTCGAGCTGAGCTACCCCGACGAGAAGATCGCGCGCGAAGCACTGACCCGTGCGATCCACAAGCTGCCGATCAAGGCACGCATCGTGACCCGAGAGGAGCAGTTCTGATGGCAGTGGGCGTCAATGCCGGTGAGCTGCGTGAGCTGACCGACGACGAATTGACCGACAAGCTCCGGCAGGGCAAGGAAGAGCTGTTCAACCTGCGCTTCCAGATGGCCACCGGACAGCTGTCCAACAACCGCCGGCTGCGGGTTGTCCGGCAGGAGATTGCGCGCATCTACACGGTGCTGCGTGAACGTGAACTGGGTCTGGCCGCCGGACCCGGTGGTGAGGGATAGACATGGCTGAAACAGGTTCGAAGCACACTCCGGCGACGGAGAAGCCGCGCGGTCGCCGTAAGACGGCGATCGGCTACGTGGTCAGCGACAAGATGGAGAAGACCATCGTCGTCGAGCTCGAGTCGCGCGTGCAGCACCCGAAGTACGGCAAGATCATCCGGACCACCAAGAAGGTCAAGGCGCACGACGAGGCCGGCACCGCCGGCATCGGCGACCGCGTCTCGCTGATGGAGACCAGGCCGCTGTCGGCTACCAAGCGCTGGCGTCTGGTCGAGGTCCTCGAGCGGGCCAAGTAACTTTCGCCCAGTTCACACCGGCGCCCACCGCATCGCGGTGGGCGCCGGTGTGTTTCGGGCGTCAACTCACGGCCGTCAGCAGAAGGTCAACCCCACCAGCGAGCAGTCGTCCTCGAAGACCGCATTGCTGCCACCGAAACGATAATTCACCCGACACCCCGCATCATGTCTCGGAGACCCCGCGGCCAGGGTGTGCGGGCCGCGCCACCTGGGTCATCTGGCGGGGAACGGCGTGGGACTGCCGTACACTTTTCCAGCGAAGCCCGCCGCGGGCCACAGTGTTGAAGGGGTATTGCGATGGCCGACTATCCAACGCGGAACACTGACTCCGGCGTTGTGGTGCTCCGACCGGAGGGCCGTCTGAACATGGTTGCTGCTCCGGATCTGCGTGAGCAACTGCATTCCATCATCAGAAGCGGCAAGAACCGCGTCGTGGTGGACCTCTCCGGTGTGGACACCATCGACTCATCTGGATTGGGGGCCCTGATCTCCGGATTGAAGGCCGCCCGGCAGAGCGGGGGCGATCTTCGGATCGCAGCGGCCGGTGAGCAGGCCACCGCAGTGCTGGAGCTGACCAATCTCAACCGGGTTCTCAAGTCCTATGTGTCCGCCGACGAAGCATTCGATGACGCGGACTGATTCAGCGGTGCTAAAGACGGAGGCGGGACCGCACGCGCTCGAGGAGATCGAGGAGTTCCTCGAGCTCACCTGGGCTGCGCACGCACATGTGCCGCATCCGGTGCGGCTCCATATGGGCATCGCGGCCGGCGAGATCGCCGCCAATATCGTGGAGCACACGGCGAAGGGCCAGGTGGTCCACATCCAGATGACGGTGTCGGTGTTGACCGACGCGGTGCGGATCGACTTCGTCGACGACGGCGCCCGCGCCGAGGTCAACCTGGATACGGTGAGCATGCCTGACGACATGGCCGAACGTGGTCGCGGTCTGCCGTTGGCGCAGGCCGTTCTCGATGAACTCTCCTACCGCCGCACCACGTGCAACGAGTGGACACTGCGCAAGCGGTTCAGCTGAGCGATCTAGCTCTCGGTTGGCTCCAAAAGTCCATTTCAGCCGAGCTCCCGTCCAAGCGAGAATCGACACCATGGCAAAACCGGGAGTCCTCGAGACGGTGACCGGCTTTGCAGCCCTCGATGAGATCGGCACCATGCTTGAGCGGATGTGGTCGGCGTACGACCACGTGCCCCTTCCGGTGCGGACGCAGGTCGGGATCGCCGTCGGTGAGATAGGCGCCAACATCATTGAGCATGCCGCGCAGGAGGGTCCGGTCCGGCTGCGCTTCGAAGTTCTCGTCCTCCGCGACGAAGTGCGGGTCTTCTTCACCGACCACGGATCCCCGGCTCAGATCGACCTGCCCGGCGCCGCCATGCCGGACCAGATGGCCGAAAGCGGCCGCGGACTTGCGTTGGCCCGCGCCGTTCTCGACCGGCTGAGCTACACCCGAAGCTGGGCCAACCACTGGTTGTTGGTCAGCAAGCGGTTCGCCTAACCCCCAGGGTTGGCATACTTCGACGCCCGGAACACGCTGACCGCTTCGCTGCGGGATGCAACGCCCAGCTTGCTGAGTAGGTTGTGCACGTGGTTCTTCACGGTATGCAGGGTCAGCGACAGTCGCGAGGCGATCTGCTGATTCGTCAAACCCTGACCGATGAGTTCGAGAATCTCGATCTCGCGGGGGGTCAGCGCGTCGGTCGATGCGTCCGGATTGGCTTGCGCGGCAAAGGCGTACACCCGCCGCATGAGGATGGCCGATACCTCCGGCGAGCACTGTGCCTGACCGTCGCCCGCGCTGCGGATCAACGCGACCAGGTGGTTGAAGGACTCAGTCCGAAGGTGCAGACCTGCCACACCTGATTCGGCACACGAGACGATCTCCGATTCCCGTTCGGTCGTCAGGCCGTACACGATGACGCGGGTGCCGCCGTTGAGGTCGATGCCCAACTGCAGCAGCGTGTTGCTGTCCGGTGTGCCGATGTTGAGCAGGATCACGGCCGGCGCCGCCCGGTCCATTTCGTTCAGCAGTGACGGCAGATCCCAGGCCACGCTGGCAGAGACCCCGCGGTCGGACAGATTGGCAGCCAAGCACTCGCGATCCAACCTGCCGTCATCGACGATGACGACGTGCGTACTGGCCGGCAGCTCTGGGACTGTTGCCGACACGTCGGGCGGACCCCCTGGCACTCAATGCGGACTGTTACCGAAGTGCGAAGTGTACTCTGCGATTCCACCCCGGCGTTGCGGCACCGGACCGGTAACGTCGGGCGGCATGGCTGCTGAATTCACCGGCAAGATCGCCCTCGACATCCGTGATTCACAAGCGGATTGGGTGCCTTTCCTGCCGCCTGCCGCGCCGGACAACGCCCCCAACGTGCTGTACCTGGTCTGGGACGACGTGGGCATCGCGACCTGGGACTGCTTCGGCGGGCTGGTCGAGATGCCGGCGATGACCCGGATCGCCGAGCGCGGGGTGCGGTTGTCGCAGTTTCACACCACCGCCCTGTGTTCGCCGACCCGTGCCGCGTTGCTCACCGGGCGTAATCCCACCAGTGTCGGGATGGCCACCATAGAGGAGTTCACCGACGGCTTCCCGAACTGCTCGGGCCGCATTCCCGACGACGCCGCGCTGCTGTCGGAGGTCCTTCTGGAGCACGGCTACAACACCTACTGCTTGGGCAAGTGGCACCTGAATCCGCTGGAGGAGTCGAATCTGGCTGCCACCAAACGGCATTGGCCGCTGGCCCGCGGCTTCGAACGGTTCTACGGATTCCTCGGCGGCGAGACCGACCAGTGGTATCCCGATCTGGTCTACGACAACCATCCCGTCGACCCGCCCGGCACCCCGGAGGACGGCTACCACCTGTCGGCCGACCTGGCCGACAAGACCATCGAGTTCATCCGCGACTCCAAGGTGATCGCGCCGGACAAGCCGTGGTTCACCTACCTGTGCCCTGGTGCCGGGCACGCCCCGCACCACGTCTTCACCGAGTGGGCGGACCGCTACGCCGGCCGGTTCGACATGGGCTACGAGCGCTACCGAGAGATCGTGCTGGAGAACCAGAAGCGACTCGGCGTGGTTCCGCCGGACACCGAACTGTCGCCGGTCAACCCCTACGCCGACGTCACCGGGCCGGACGGCCAGCCCTGGCCGGCGCAGGACACCGTGCGGCCGTGGGACTCCCTCAACGACTCCGAGAAGCGGCTGTTCGCCCGGATGGCCGAGGTGTACGCCGGCTTCCTTTCCTACACCGACGCCCAGATCGGCCGGGTGTTGGACTACCTCGAGGAGTCCGGCCAGCTCGACAACACCGTCATCGTGGTGATCTCCGACAACGGCGCCAGCGGGGAGGGCGGCCCCAACGGTTCGGTCAACGAGATCAAGTTCTTCAACGGTTACATCGACACCGTCGAGGAGAGCCTGCGGTTCTACGACGAGCTGGGCGGCCCGGCGACCTACAACCACTATCCGATCGGCTGGGCGATGGCATTCAACACGCCCTACAAGCTGTTCAAGCGCTACGCCTCCCACGAGGGCGGCATCGCCGACACCGCGATCGTCTCCTGGCCGGCCGGCATCGCCGCGCACGGCGAAGTGCGCGACCACTACATCAACGTCGCCGACGTCACCCCTACCGTCTACGAACTGCTGGGCATCACCCCGCCCGAGACCGTCGGCGGGGTGCCGCAGCGCCCGCTGGAGGGCACGAGTTTTGCTGCGGCGCTGGACAATCCAGACGCCGACACCGGCAAGACCACCCAGTTCTACGCGATGCTGGGCACCCGCGGTATCTGGCACGACGGCTGGTTCGCCAACACCGTGCACCCGGCCAGCCCGGCGGGGTGGGGACACTACGACGACGACCGCTGGGAGCTGTTCCACATCGCAGCCGACCGCAGTCAGTGCCATGACCTTGCTGCCGATCAGCCCGGCAAGCTCGACGAACTCACTGCCCTGTGGTTCTCGGAGGCCGCCAAGTACAACGGGCTGCCGTTGGGCGACCTGAACATGCTGGAGACGGTCACCCGGTTCCGGCCCACGCTGACGGCCGGACGCACGACCTTCACCTACTACCCGGGCCTGGCCCCGGTGGGGTTGGGCGCGATGGTGGAACCGCGTGGCATGTCCTTCTCGATTCTGGCGGATGTCACCGCCGGCGACGACGCCCGCGGGGTGCTGTTCAAGCAGGGCGCCGGGCACGGCGGGCATGTGCTGTTCGTCGAGGACGGGCGGCTGAGTTATGTCTACAACTTCATGGGGGAGGACGAGCAGGCGGTGACCGCCCCGGACCCGATTCCGTCGGGCCGGCACCTGCTGGGCGTGCGATTCGAGCGCACGGGCACCGTCGAAGGCAGCCACACCCCGCTCGGGACGGTGTCGCTCTACGTCGACGACGCCGTTGTCGCCACGCTGGCCGACGTGCGCACCCACCCGATCACCTTCGGGCTCTCCGGCGGCGGGGTGCAGGTCGGTCGAAACAGCGGGCAGGCGGTGAGCAGCCGGTACGCCGCGCCGTTTGAGTTCACCGGTGGCAGCATCGCCAAAGTGGTGGCCGACGTCTCCGGCACGCCCTACCTCGACCGGGAACGGGAGATCGCGCTGGCCTTCGCCCGGGACTAGGCCCGGGACCCCCGGGGCGCGTGGCTTAGCCTGATCACATGCTGACCGAACTCGTGGATCTGCCCGGCGGATCGTTCCAGATGGGCTCGACGAGTTTCTACCCCGAGGAAGGGCCGATCCACACCGCCACCGTCGGGGCGTTTGCCATCGAACGCCACCCGGTGACCAACGCCCAGTTCGCGGCGTTCGTCGCCGACACCGGCTACGTCACTGTCGCCGAGCGGCCGCTGGACCCGGCGCTGTACCCCGGCGTCGCCGAGGCGGATCTGCTGCCCGGCGCGCTGGTGTTCCGGCCCACTCGCGGGCCAGTCAACCTCGGCGACTGGCGGCAGTGGTGGGACTGGGCCCCCGGCGCGCACTGGCGCAAGCCCTTCGGCGACGGCAGCGATATCGCCGGCCGCGACGATCACCCCGTCGTGCAGGTCGCCTACCCCGATGCCGGGGCCTACGCCGCCTGGGCCGGGCGCCGGCTGCCCACCGAAGCCGAGTTCGAATACGCCGCCGGCGATGGCGCGCAGACCGCATACGCCTGGGGCGACGAGCCCCGACTTGACGGCCAGCTGATGGCCAATTCCTGGCAGGGCCGCTTCCCGTACCTCAACCACGGCGCGCTGGGTTGGGTCGGCACCTCCCCGGTCGGCACTTTCCCGCCCAACGTCTTCGGGCTGGTCGACATGATCGGCAATGTCTGGGAGTGGACCACCACCAAATACTCCGAGCGTGGCCACGCTCCGTCGGAGAACGGAGCCGACAGCTCCCGTCTGGACGGGTCGTCGAAGTCCTGCTGCCCGACTTCGGTTGAACCGGATCCCAGCCTCACTCAGGCACTCAAGGGCGGCTCGCACCTGTGCGCCCCGGAGTACTGCCACCGGTTTCGCCCCGCAGCCCGCTCGCCGCAATCTCAGGACAGCTCGACCACGCATATCGGGTTCCGCTGCGTGGTGAGCCGCTAGCCCGATTTGGCTGGCGCGGTTACCGATTTGGCTGGCGCGGTGCCCGATTTGGCTGGCGCGGTGCCGTCACCTAGTATTTGGGGGTTGCCTGGGGCAGACCTCGGCTGGCGTGTGAGCTCGTTTCCCACGCAGGCCCCGCGTGCCCTCGGGGGACAAGACCAAGCACGGCGAGGGTTGTTCTGCGCTTGCGCAGGGGTTTTTCGCGTGCACAACTGAGGGAGATCTGGTGATTCAGCAGGAATCGCGGCTCAAGGTCGCCGATAACACCGGTGCCAAGGAGATCCTGTGCATCCGCGTTCTCGGCGGCTCGTCGCGGCGCTACGCCGGCATCGGCGACATCATCGTGGCCACCGTCAAGGACGCCATCCCCGGCGGCAACGTCAAGCGTGGTGACGTGGTCAAGGCCGTGGTGGTTCGCACCGTCAAGGAGCGTCGCCGTCCGGACGGCAGCTACATCAAGTTCGACGAGAACGCCGCGGTGATCATCAAGAACGACAACGACCCGCGCGGTACCCGCATCTTCGGCCCGGTCGGGCGCGAGCTGCGCGAGAAGCGCTTCATGAAGATCGTCTCGCTGGCCCCGGAGGTGCTGTAGATGAAGGTCCACAAGGGCGACACCGTTCTGGTGATCTCCGGCAAGGACAAGGGCGCCAAGGGCAAGGTCATCCAGGCCTTCCCGGATCGCAACCGGGTCCTCGTCGAGGGCGTCAACCGGATCAAGAAGCACACCGCGAACTCGGCCAATGAGCGCGGCGCGTCCTCGGGCGGCATCGTCACCCAGGAGGCGCCGATCCACGTCTCGAACGTGATGGTCGTCGACACCGACGGCACCCCCACCCGGATCGGCTACCGCGTCGACGAGGAGACCGGCAAGCGCGTCCGCATTTCCAAGCGCAATGGCAAGGACATCAAGGCATGAGCACCGATACCTACCCCGGCGCTGAAAAAGTTCAGCCGCGCCTGAAGCAGCGCTACCGCGCCGAGATCAAGGGCGCGCTGAACAACGAGTTCAACTACGCCAACGTGATGCAGATCCCGGGTGTGGTCAAGGTCGTCGTCAACATGGGTGTCGGCGACGCCGCCCGTGACGCGAAGCTGATCAACGGCGCGGTCAACGATCTGGCGCTCATCACCGGGCAGAAACCGGAGATCCGCAAGGCCCGCAAGTCCATCGCGCAGTTCAAGTTGCGTGAGGGCATGCCGATCGGCGCGCGGGTCACCCTGCGCGGCGACCGGATGTGGGAGTTCCTCGACCGGCTGGTTTCCATCGCGCTGCCGCGTATCCGCGACTTCCGGGGCCTGAGCCCCAAGCAGTTCGACGGACACGGCAACTACACCTTCGGGCTGGCCGAGCAGTCGGTGTTCCACGAGATCGACGTGGACTCGATCGACCGGCCGCGTGGCATGGACATCACCGTCGTCACCTCGGCGACGAACGACGACGAGGGACGAGCGCTGTTGCGGGCGCTGGGCTTCCCGTTCAAGGAGAACTGAGCAGATGGCAAAGAAGGCTCTGGTCAACAAGGCCAACAAAAAGCCGAAGTTCGCGGTGCGGGCCTACACCCGCTGCAACCGGTGCGGTCGTCCGCACGCGGTGTACCGCAAGTTCGGCCTGTGCCGCATCTGCCTTCGCGAGATGGCGCACGCCGGCGAACTGCCGGGTGTGCAGAAGTCCAGCTGGTAATACTCGAATTCACTGGCGCAGCAGGCCCTGAGGGAATTGACCCGAGCGGGAACCGCTGCGAGGAAGGTAGACAGTCCCAGTCATGACCATGACGGACCCGATCGCAGACTTTTTGACACGTCTGCGCAACGCCAACTCGGCGTATCACGACGAAGTGTCCCTGCCCCACTCGAAGATCAAGGCCAACATCGCCGAGATCCTCAAGAACGAGGGCTACATCAGCGACTACCGCACCGAGGATGCCCGGGTGGGCAAGGCGCTGGTGGTCAAGCTCAAGTACGGCCCCAATCGGGAGCGCAGCCTCGCCGGTCTGCGCCGGGTCTCCAAGCCCGGCCTGCGGGTCTACGCCAAGTCCACCGGTCTGCCGCGCGTGCTTGGTGGCCTGGGTGTGGCCATCATCTCCACGTCCGCCGGCCTGAGAACCGACCGCCAGGCCGCCCGTGAGGGCGTCGGCGGCGAAGTCCTCGCCTACGTGTGGTAGCCGGAAAGGATCAACAGGCTCATGTCGCGTATTGGTAAGCAGCCGGTACCGGTTCCCGCCGGTGTCGATGTAACGATCGACGGCCGGAAGGTGTCGGTCAAGGGTCCCAAGGGCACCCTGGAACTTGATGTCGCCGAACCTATTTCGGTGGAGCGCAACGACGACGGTGCCATCCTGGTGACCCGTCCGGACGACGAGCGGCGCAGCCGCTCGCTGCACGGTCTGTCGCGGACTCTGGTGGCCAACCTGATCACCGGTGTCACCGAGGGTTACACCAACAAGATGGAGATCTTCGGCGTCGGCTACCGCGTGCAGCAGAAGGGCAGCAACCTCGAGTTCGCGCTCGGCTACAGCCACCCGGTCGTCATCGAGCCGCCGGACGGCATCACCTTCACGGTGGAGGCGCCGACGAAGTTCTCGGTTTCGGGCATCGACAAGCAGAAGGTCGGACAGATCTCGGCGGTCATCCGCCGCCTGCGCCGCCCCGACCCCTATAAGGGCAAGGGCGTTCGCTACGAAGGCGAGCAGATCCGTCGCAAGGTCGGAAAGACAGGTAAGTAGACATGGCGCAGACAGAGACGATCGAACGCGCGCCGATCGGCACCACGGTGTCGGCGGCCCGCCGGGCATCCCGGCTTCGCCGGCACAACCGGCTGCGCAAGAAGGTGGTCGGCACCGCCGAGCGTCCGCGCCTGGTGGTCAACCGCTCCTCGCGGCACATCCACGTCCAGTTGGTCAACGACGCCAACGGCACCACGCTGGCCGCGGCCTCGTCGATCGAGGCCGACGTTCGTGCGGTCGAGGGCGACAAGAAGGCGCACGCCGTCCGGGTCGGCCAGCTGATCGCCGCGCGCGCCAAGGCCGCCGGCATCGAGGCCGTGGTGTTCGACCGCGGTGGCAACACCTATGGCGGGCGGATCGCCGCGCTGGCTGACGCCGCCCGCGAGAACGGATTGAGGTTCTAGACATGCACAGCTTTGAGCTCAACGGAAGGACCGCGTAATGGCGGAGCAGACTTCGGCTCCCGTGGCCGCGGAGGCCGGCGCGGTAACCGCTGGCAGCCGCGACGACCGTGGTGATCGCGGCGGACGCGGTGACCGTGGGCGCCGTGACGACCGCGGCGGCCGTGGCGGCCGCGACGGCGGCGAGAAGAGCCAGTACCTGGAGCGCGTGGTCACCATCAACCGCGTCTCCAAGGTGGTCAAGGGTGGCCGCCGGTTCAGCTTCACCGCCCTGGTGATCGTCGGCGACGGCCACGGCATGGTGGGCGTGGGCTACGGCAAGGCCAAAGAGGTGCCCGCCGCCATCGCCAAGGGTGTGGAGGAAGCCCGCAAGAACTTCTTCCGCGTCCCGCTGATCGGCAGCACCATCACCCACCCGGTTCAGGGTGAGGCGGCCGCGGGTGTGGTCATGTTGCGCCCGGCCAGCCCCGGTACCGGCGTCATCGCCGGCGGTGCCTGCCGCGCGGTGCTGGAATGCGCCGGCGTGCACGACGTGCTGGCCAAGTCGCTGGGCAGCGACAACGCGATCAACGTGGTGCACGCCACCGTTGCCGCGCTCAAGATGCTGCAGCGTCCCGAAGAGGTGGCCGCCCGTCGCGGTCTGCCCATCGAAGATGTCGCCCCGGCCGGCATGCTGAAGGCGCGTCGCGAGAGTGAAGCCGCGGCACGGCATGCCGTCGTGGCCGCTGAAGGAAGCGCATAGAAAATGGCAGAGCTGAAGATCACTCAGGTGCGCGGCACCGTAGGGGCGCGCTGGAACCAGCGTGAGACCCTGCGGACGCTGGGCCTGAAGAAGATTCGCCAGTCGGTGGTCCGCGAGGACAACCCGCAGACCCGCGGTCTGATCAGGGTCGTGCACCACCTGGTCGAGGTTGAGGAAGTGAACGCATGAGCGTTATCAAGCTGCACGACCTTCGTCCGGCACCGGGCGAGAAGAAGGCCAAGACCCGCGTCGGTCGCGGCGAGGGCTCCAAGGGCAAGACCGCCGGCCGCGGCACCAAGGGCACCAAGGCGCGCAAGAACGTGCCGGTGGCCTTCGAGGGTGGCCAGATGCCGATCCATATGCGGCTGCCCAAGCTCAAGGGCTTCAAGAACCGTTTCCGCACCGAGTACGACGTCGTCAATGTCGGTGACATCAGTCGGCTGTTCCCAGCCGGTGGCGACATCGGCCTCGCCGAACTGGTCGCCAAGGGCGCGGTGCGTAAGAACAGCCTGGTGAAGGTGCTCGGCGACGGCAAGCTGACGGTGTCGGTCAACCTGACCGCGCACAAGTTCAGCGGCAGCGCCCGGGACAAGATCACCGCGGCGGGCGGATCGGCCACCGAGGTCTCCTGACCGTTCGCAACGACCCTTAAGTACGACCAAGCCCCCGCCTCGGCGGGGGCTTTGTCGTCGTGTCACGTCGTCGTGTCACGTCGTCGTGCCGAGCGCCTCAGTGCTTGAAGGCGTCCTTGACCTTCTCGCCGGCGTCCTTCAGCGATGACTTGGCCTGATCGCCTTTGCCTTCGTTCTCTTTGTCCCGGTCGCCGGTCACCTTGCCGATGCCCTCTTTGGCCTTTCCGCCCAGGTCTTCCATCTTGTTGTTCGCTTTGTCCGTCGCGCTCATATCCGCTCCCACTTCCTGTCGGCCTCCGGTGCGGAGGTACCCACAGCGGGTACCACCCAACCGGGGCGGTGAAACGCCGCCCGGTGCTCTGTAGCCTCGTAACATGCGTGTCCTTTTGCCCGGAATCCCCGATGACCTGCGCGACTACATCAAAACGGGAGTCCGCCGCGTCGACACAGCCCGTCACAACGGGGTGCCGCAGGGATGCATCCTGGAACTCAACCTGGAGTCCGTGCCGTCGGAGACGGCTGCCTTCGACCCCGTCCGACTGGTCACCGGTGGTGGTAAGCCGATGGTGCTGCGTGATGCCGTCGCTGCCATCCACCGCGCCGCCGGCGACGATCGTGTCGCCGGACTGATCGCCCGGGTCCAGCTGTCGGCGGCCCCGCCCGCGGCGGTGCAGGAACTGCGCGAGGCGATCACCGCCTTCGCCGCCGTCAAACCGTCGCTGGCCTGGGCCGAGACCTACCCGAGCACGCTGTCCTACTATCTGGCGTCGGCGTTCGGCGAGGTGTGGATGCAGCCGTCGGGCACCCTCGGCCTGATCGGTTTCGCCACCAACGCACTGTTCCTGCGCGACGCGCTGGGCAAAGCCGGTATCGAGGCTCAGTTCGTCGCCCGCGGGGAGTACAAGTCCGCGGCCAATCTGTTCACCCAGGACAGCTACACCGACGCCCACCGCGAGGCCGACACCCGGCTGATCGAAAGCCTGCACAGCCAGGTGTGGCAGGGCATCGCCGAGTCGCGCGGGCTGGACACCGCCGCGCTGGACCGGCTGGCCGATCGGGCGCCGCTGCTGCGCGACGATGCATGCGAGTCAAAGCTGCTGGACCGCATTGGATTTCGCGACGAAGCCTATCTGCGTATCGCCCGACTTGCTGGCGCCGACGATCTCGACGACCCGGACTCCGACGACGCCCCGCCCCGACTGTTCCTGTCGCGCTACGCACACGCCCGCAAGGGCGGCCCATCGATCCCGGGCCGGTCGAAACCGACCGTCGCGGTGGTCACGGTGGCCGGGCCAATCGTCAGCGGTCGCGGCGGTCCACAGGCTTTTCCGCTGTCCCGAGGCAGCGCGGGCGCCGACACCATCGCCGCAGCCCTGCGCCAGGCCGCATCCGACGACGCGGTCAAGGCGGTGGTGCTGCGGATCGACAGCCCCGGCGGTGCGGTGACCGGTTCAGAGACGATCTGGCGGGAGGTGTGCCGGGTCCGCGAGGCCGGCAAGCCGGTGGTGGCGTCGATGGGTTCAGTGGCCGCCTCCGGCGGCTACTACGTCGCGATGGCCGCCGAGAAAATCGTGGCCAACCCGGGCACCATCACCGGCTCGATCGGTGTGGTGACCGGCAAGCTGGTGGCCCGCGACCTCAAGGACCGGCTCGGTGTCGGCTCGGATTCGGTGCGCACCAACACCAACGCCGACGCGTGGTCACCCAATGCCCCGTTCACCGCCGAGCAGCACGCCATGGTGGAGGCGGAGGCCGACCTGTTCTACGACGATTTCGTGCAGCGGGTGGCCAAGGCCCGCGGGATGTCGGCCGAGGAGGTCGACGCGGTGGCCCGCGGCCGGGTCTGGACCGGGTCGGACGCTCTGGAACGCGGTCTGGTCGACGAGCTCGGCGGTCTGCGGGCCGCGGTGCGCCACGCCAAGGTACTGGCCGGCCTGGAGCCCGACGCCGAAGTCACGCTCGCCGGCTATCCGGGCTCGTCGATGCGGAATTACCTGCGGCACCGGACGTCCTCGCAGCCGGGAGCGGCACTGCCCGATCTGGCCGCCAACCTGCTCGGCGTGGCGGTGGCCGGGCTGATCGAGCGGGGAGAGCGCTCGCTCAGCGGGACGCAGGCGCTGCTGCTGGGGGAGTACCGCTTCTAGTCGCGCTGACGTAGGTGATTTCGCCGAGCGGGTTGTCGTGGGGTGGGCTCGCGGGGCGGTGCGTCCGTGCCGCCGGAGCAGTTCGTTTCCGTCCACCCCGGCTACGTCCAACCCAGCTCGGTCAGAGTCCGCAGCACACTGGTGCGCGGCCCGGTGTAGACCAGCGACGGCATGTCGATAGTGCCGCGGGCCAGTCGCCGCGCAGGTCGACGCCGATGGTCCGTAGGGCGGCGATGGGCTCAGCGCCTAAGCGGGCCAACGTCTTTCATTTGAACTCGATGACCGCGGGCTGGTCGACTTCGTACACCACGGTGCCCTTGGCCCACGGCAGCCGGTAGGCGCGGGAATCCAGACCGGAGGCCAGAATCACCATTTGGCGAATGCCGCCACCGGTGGCCTGCGTGCATTACTCGTCGAAGAACTTGGTGCGCATAGCCATGCCCAGGATCATGTCTCAAACTCGCGCCTGGCCGCCGTCGCCCAACGTCGAGACGTCCACGACGCCGTCGAGCATGTTGACGAAGAACTCGATACCGACCGCCCGCACCAGAGGCTCGGCGAACGGGTCGTCGACCAGCCGCCGCTGGTCCCGGGACGCCATCGCCCGGGCGGCCGCGACCATGGTCGCCGTTGCGCCGACACTGGTGGCCAGGTCCCAGGAGTCTCCGGCGCTCCGCAGGGAGTCTGCTGTCATCGGCGCGGGGGCAATGTGTGGGATCTCCGAAGTTCTTCCGTGGCTGTTTTGGTTAGTCGCTTTAGCCAGCAGCGTGGTCCCGCGTGCCTGCTGAGAGCGGATTCCCGGCCAGCCTGGCATAACTGTTAGTCTCGTAGACTGGTTCGGGCGTGCCTCCTGGCGCGCCGACAAAGGTTACCGCCAACGCTGGCCCGCCCAGCCCCATCGGCACGTCGCGACGGCTACGTCCGGCTGCCCAGGAGGAAGAGTGCTCTCGGCTTTCATCTCGTCGCTGCGGACGCCCGATCTGCGGCGCAAGATCCTCTTCACCCTGGGCATAGTGATCCTCTATCGCGCCGGAGCCACCCTGCCGTCGCCGGGCGTCAACTACGTCAACGTGCAGCAGTGCATCAACGAGGTCAGCGGCGGCGCCGGTGCGCAGATCTACTCGCTGATCAACCTGTTCTCCGGCGGCGCGCTGCTGCAGTTGTCGGTGTTCGCGGTGGGTGTGATGCCTTACATCACCGCCAGCATCATCGTGCAGCTGCTGACGGTGGTCATTCCGCGTTTCGAGGAGCTGCGCAAAGAGGGTCAGGCCGGCCAGGCCAAGATGACGCAGTACACCCGCTATCTGTCGATCGCGCTGGCCATTCTGCAGGCCACCAGCATCGTTGCGCTGGCGGCCAACGGTGGCCTGCTGCAGAACTGCTCGGTGGAGATCCTCGAGGACAAGGCGATCTTCAACCTGGTCGTCATCGTGATCGTCATGACCGCCGGTGCCGCCCTGGTGATGTGGATGGGCGAGCTGGTGACCGAGCGCGGTATCGGCAACGGCATGTCGCTGCTGATCTTCGCCGGCATTGCCGCGGCGATCCCGGCCGAGGGTAAGACCATCTTGGACACCCGGGGTGGCCCGGTGTTTGCCGCCGTCTGCGGAGCCGCGCTGCTGATCATCATCGGTGTGGTGTTCGTCGAGCAGGGACAGCGCCGTATCCCGGTGCAGTACGCGAAGCGGATGGTCGGTCGCAAGATGTACGGCGGCACCTCCACTTACCTGCCACTGAAGGTCAACCAGGCCGGCGTCATCCCGGTCATCTTCGCCTCGTCGCTGATCTACATCCCGCACCTGATCACCCAGCTGATCCAGAGCGGCCGGGGCGGCCCCGGGAATGGCTGGTGGGACCGCTTTGTCGCCGACCATCTGACCAACCCGGCCGACCCGCTCTACGTCGCGATCTACTTCGGCCTGATCATCTTCTTCACCTACTTCTACGTGTCGATCACGTTCAACCCCGAGGAACGCGCCGACGAGATGAAGAAGTTCGGCGGGTTCATCCCGGGCATCCGGCCCGGCAAACCCACGGCCGACTATTTGAGCTACGTGCTGAACCGGATCACCCTGCCCGGCTCGATCTACCTCGGTGTCATTGCTGTGTTGCCAAATCTGTTCCTTCAGGTCGGCAACAGCGGTAGCGTCCAAAACCTGCCGTTCGGCGGTACGGCGGTGCTGATCATGATCGGCGTCGGCCTCGACACGGTGAAGCAGATCGAGAGTCAACTGATGCAGCGCAACTACGAAGGGTTCCTGAAGTGAGAGTCGTCCTGTTGGGACCGCCGGGTGCGGGCAAGGGAACGCAAGCGGTCAGACTGGCTGAGAAGCTCGGTGTGCCGCATATTTCGACCGGTGAGTTGTTCCGGCAGAACATCAAGGCCGGGACCGCTCTGGGTCTGGAGGCTCAGAAGTACCTCGGCGCCGGCGATCTGGTCCCCACCTCCCTGACCAACGGCCTGGTCGACACCCGTCTGGACGAGCCCGACGTCGCCGAAGGTTTCGTTCTCGACGGCTTCCCGCGCAACGTCGAGCAAGCCGCGGCGCTGAACGAGATGCTCAAGCGCCGCGGCCTCAAGCTGGACACCGTGCTTGAGCTGCGGGTGCCCGAGGACGTTCTGGTCGGTCGGCTGATGAGCCGGGGACGGGCAGATGACACCGAAGACGTCATCCGCAACCGGTTCCGGGTGTACCGCGACGAGACGGCCCCGCTGTTGAACTTCTACACCTCGGAGTTGAAGACCGTGGACGCGGTCGGCGACCTCGATGAGGTGTTCGCGCGGGCGCTCGAGACGCTCGGCCGCTGACGCTGAATGGTCTCTCTGCCCGGACTGCGCGGCCGTAAGACTGTCCCCACCCGTTCTTCGGGGGAACTCGACGCTATGGCGGCCGCCGGTGCGGTGGTCGCCGCCGCGCTGCGTGCAGTGCAGCAGGCCGCGGCGCCAGGGGTGTCTACCAAGGATCTCGACGACGTCGCCGAGAGCGTCATCCGGAAGGCCGGGGGCACCCCGTCCTTCCTTGGCTATCACGGCTTCCCGGCCAGCATCTGCTCGTCGGTGAATGACTGCGTGGTGCACGGCATCCCCGTTTCCACCGAACTGCTCACCCACGGCGATCTGGTGTCCATTGACTGCGGCGCCATCATCGACGGCTGGCACGGGGACGCCGCGGTCACCTTCGGCGTCGGCGCGCTGATCCCGGCCGATCAAGCGCTCTCGGACGCCACCCGGCAGGCGATGGAGGCAGGTATCGCGGCGATGGTGCCGGGAAATCGGCTGACCGACGTCTCACACGCCATCGAACGCGGCACCCGGGCGGCTGAGGAGGCGCACGGGCGCCGCTACGGCATCGTGGAGGGCTACGGCGGGCACGCCATCGGCCGGCAGATGCACATGGACCCGTTCCTGCCCAATGAGGGTCAGCCGGGGCGCGGACCGCTGCTGGCCGCCGGTTCGGTGCTGGCCATCGAGCCGATGCTCACCCTGGGCACCACCCGGACCAGGATTCTCGACGACGACTGGACCGTCGTCACCACCGACGGGTCCCGTGCCGCGCACTGGGAGCACACCGTCGCCGTCACCGACGACGGCCCGCGCATCCTGACGGTCTGAGCCGCCCCGGTCTCATTCCGTAGCGCTCCGGCCCCGGTGGACCCGGGTCCACTGGGCGATGACGAAATCGCGCACCTGCTCGCCCTCAGCTCGGGCGCAGACGATGGACTCGAGCAGGATCGGGTGGTCGTTGACCCGCTGAAGGCGGATCGCGTCGCCGGCGGCCAGGAATGCCGGCATCCACGCGCACCACGCAAACCCGACCCGCTCGAGCTGGGCGACGGCCCAGGCTGCGGCGGGATCCGTGGCCGGCAGGTCCAGGTGCACGGTAGCCGGAGCCATCGCCAGGTGCTGGTCCAGCGCATCGACCACCTGTTCGGCGATATCCCGGCCGATCGCACGCACCCGGATCTCCACGGTCCCCGCCAGCGCGGAGGCGTAGCTGTGGATTCGTGACCGGACCAGATCAGGCTCCTGCGATGCGGTGCCGATCGCGCGCTGAATGCCGAGCCGATCGGCAAGGGTACTCACGTGTTCGGCTGCGTATCGGGGCACGGTGAGGGTGGCCGCCGGCAGCTGAGAAGTCGCGGTGAACGTCGGGGTGAATGTCGGGGTGAATACCGCCAGGAATGAGTGCCGAACCGATTCCTGATTCGGCAGGCCGGTCATCGCCATGCTCTGGGGACCGACGCCGATGAGCAATCCCACCTCCGCCGCCCCCCGCTCGATGGCAAGGCGCTGGCTGGCGGGGTGATTGGTGACCGTCTCCGACCACATCCCGGGGATGCCGCGATCAGCCGCGACGTCCTTGCGTGTGAGTGAGAGCCGTTCGGCAAGATGGTGGCCCCGGTAGCGCGGGTCGACGATCATCTTGCCCGCCTCGGGGATGACGTCGTCCGGTCGCTCGAACGTGCATGCCACGTGTCCGACCACCTCACCGGAGGCGTCGATGGCCACCACCGAGAACATCGAACCGGATTCCAGCATCCGCCGGATCGCAGCGGCCTGGTACATGGACGGGTTCGGGTAGGTGTAGCCGTAGCAACGGAACACACACTGGACCAAGCCTTCGGCATCTGCCGGGGTCATCAGCCGGACGTCGAGATCGATCTGCTCGACGTCGGGGGCATCGGGAACGTCGGGCTCGAGCATGTCCACGTGCAGCGCGTCGTCGGGGACGGCCGAAGCCGTGGTCAGCCGGCAGCGGGCGATATTGCCGGTGGCGCCCGTGAAGCCGATATGCAGATGATCGGCGAATCCCAGCGCCAAGAGACGCCGCGAGGGCAGCTGCCGCGATTGCGCGGCACTCAACGGCATCCGGTGGTCGATCACTGTGACGTCGAGGTTGCTCCCGTCGAAGGAAACCTCGACGCTCACGTCGCTCGGGCTGGTTGAGGCGACCTCACGCATCCGGCACTCGCGGATCAGCTCTTCCACCACGACCTGAAAGCGGGTGGCCCGTTCGGCCGCGAAGCCTTTGCTCACTGCGCAGGCCCGCACGGCAGCCCCTGCTGACTCCACTGATGCGGCGTCGGTCAGCAGGATGCGCACCTCGGGGGCCGAGATCGTGCTCCGCATGTTGTTCCTTCACCGGGTCCGGCTTTGCCTGGGCGATACTAGACGCTGTGGACCCCATCGCCGTCGCGCGGGCAAACTGGCAGCGCGCGGGCTGGAGCGACGTCGCCGACGGGATGGTGGCGGTGACCTCGGTGATGCGGGCGCACCAGATCCTGCTGGCGCGGGTGGAGAACGCGCTACGGCCCTACGATCTGAGCTTCTCCCGGTTCGAGTTGTTGCGGCTGCTGGCCTTCAGCCGGACCGGCGCACTTCCCATCACCAAGGCCTCCGACCGGCTGCAGGTGCACGTCACCAGCGTCACCCATGCCATCCGGCGGCTGGAATCCGACGGTCTGGTCGAGCGGTTGCCGCACCCCACCGACGGACGTACCACTCTGGTGCGCATCACTGATCTGGGCCGCTCGACGGTCGAGGACGCCACGGTGACCCTCAACGAGCAGGTCTTCGCCGATATCGGGATGACCGACCAGCACGCCGGCGCGTTGGTCGAGGCCATTGAGGCGTTGCGGCACAACGCCGGCGACTTCTAGCCGCGAGAATGCTCAGCGCAGCGTCTGAATGACCGCGCTGAAGTCCAGCCCGGCGTGCTGCTCGGCGAAATTGGCGTAGATCTGCGCCGCGTGGCTGCCCAGCGGGGCAGAGGCCCCGGAAGATGCGACGGCGTCCATCGCCAGTCCCAGGTCTTTGTTCATCAACGCCGCGGCGAACCCGGGCTTGAAGTCGTTGTTGGCCGGCGACGTCGGAACCGGGCCGGGCACCGGGCAATTCGTGTGCACCGCCCAGCAGTTGCCCGTCGCGCCGGTGACCACGTCGAACAGCGACTGCGCCGACAGGCCGAGCTTCTCGGCCAGCACGAAGGCCTCCCCGACGGCGATCTGCTGCACCGCCAGCAGCATGTTGTTGCACAGCTTCGCGGCCTGCCCGGCACCGGAGTCGCCGCAGTGAATGATCTTGCCCGCCATGGCATCCAGCACCGGACGCGCCGTCTCCAAGGCATGCGCCTCGCCGCCGACCATGAACGCCAGGGTGCCGGCGACGGCACCCTTCACCCCGCCGGAGACCGGCGCGTCGAGCTGAGCGAAGCCCCGCTCTGCGGCGTAGGCGTGGATGCTGCGGGCATCGTCGACGGAGATGGTCGAGCTGTCGATGAACAAGGCCCCCGGGACGGCGGCCGGCATCACCTCGCCGTAGCACTCCTTGACCAGCGTGCCGTTGGGCAGCATGGTGATCACCACATCGGCGCCGGCCGCCGCGGCGGCACCGGTGTCGGCAACCGCGACCCCCTTATCGGTAGCGGCCTGCCGGGCGGCCGGCACGGGGTCGAAGCCCTGCACGGTGTAGCCGGCGTTGACCAGGTTGCCCGCCATCGGGGTGCCCATGTTGCCCAGCCCCAGGAACGCGATCGTCGTCATGGTCGTCTCCTTCGATTTCGTCTGATTCACACGTCGGCGCGGACGCGGGTGGCTCACGCCTGATTGCGAGCTGCGATCGCGGCAGAGCGGCCGATCACCACGCGCATGATTTCGTTGGTGCCCTCCAGGATTCGGTGCACCCGAAGATCGCGGACGATCTTCTCCAGGCCGTACTCACGCAGATAGCCGTAACCGCCCAGCAGTTGCAGTGCGCGGTCGGCCACGTCGTAGCAGGAATCGGTGACGTAAAGCTTGGCCATCGCGCACAACGTCACCTTGTCGGGCTCGTCGTCGTCCAGTGCGCTGGCCGCCCGCCACAGCATCAGCCGTGAGGTCTCCAGTGCAGTGGCCAGGTCGGCCAGGGCGAATCGGATCGTCGGCTCGTCGATCAGCGCACCGCCGAAGGCCTGCCGGTCCACCAGGTAACTTGCGGCCTTGTCGTAGGCGGCCTGTCCACCGCCCAGCGAGCACGCGGCGATGTTCAACCGTCCGCCGTTGAGGCCGTTCATCGCGATCCCGAAACCAGTGCCCTCGGCCTCCGGTCCGCCCAGCAGCGCGTCGGCGGGGACCCGGACACCCTCCAGGATGACCTGCGCGGTGGGCTGGGCGTTCCAGCCCATCTTCTCCTCGTTGGCACCGAAAGTGAGGCCCGGCGTCCCCTTTTCGACGATGAACGCCGAAATGCCGCGTGGGCCGTCGGCGCCGGTGCGGGCCATGACCACGTAGACGTCCGAGACGCCGGCGCCGGAGATGAACTGCTTCACCCCGTCGAGCACGTAATGGTCGCCGTCCCGAATGGCCTTGGTGCGCAAGGCCGCCGCGTCGGATCCGGCCCCGGGCTCGGTCAGGCAGTAGCTGGCGATCAACTCCATCGACGCCAGCCGGGGCACCCACGACTTGCGCTGTTCAGGGGTGCCGTAGGTGTCGACCATCCAGGCGCACATGTTGTGGATGGAGATGAACGACGAGATCACCGGGTCGGCGATCGCCAGTTGCTCGAAGATGCGCACCGCATCCAGCCGGCGCAGCCCGCTGCCGCCGACGTCCTCGCCGCAGTAGATCGCGCCCATGCCCAACTCGGCGGACTCCCGCAGCACGTCGACCGGGAAGTGTTTGGTCTTGTCCCACTCCAGGGCATGTGGCGCAAGGCGTTTGGCGGCGAAGGCGGCGGCGGTCTCGCTGATGACCCGCTCGTCGTCATCCATGGTGGTGAAGCTCATTTCGCCGGCCCTACTTCATCGTCGGGATGACGAATTCGGCACCGTCCTTGATGCCCGACGGCCACCGCTCGGTGATGGTCTTGACCTTGGTGTAGAACTGGATCGCCGCCGGACCGTGCTGGTTGAGATCGCCGAAGCCGGAGCGCTTCCAGCCGCCGAAGGTGTGGTAGGCCACCGGAACCGGGATCGGGACATTGACGCCCACCATGCCGACCTGAACCCGCGAGACGAAGTCGCGGGCGGTGTCGCCGTCGCGGGTGAAGATCGCCACCCCGTTGCCGTACTGATGCTCGTTGGGCAGCTTGAGGGCCTCTTCGTAGTTTTTGACCCGCACGATGCACACCACCGGTCCGAAGATCTCGTCGGTGTAGATGGACATATCGGTGGTGACGTGGTCGAACAGGCTGGGCCCGATGAAGAAACCGCCTTCGAGGCTCTCGTCGCCGAAAGTCAGTTCGTCGCTGCCCTTTTCCCGGCCGTCGACCACGAGTTCGGCACCGGCGGCCACGCCGGCGTCGATATAGCCGCGCACCCGCTCCAGGGCGGCCTCGGTGACCAGCGGGCCGTAATCGGCCTTGGGATCCAGGCTGTGACCGACCCGCAGATGGTCCACCCGCTCAGCAAGCCGCGCCCGCAGGCGGTTCGCCGTCTCGTCGCCCACGGCGACCGCGACGCTGATCGCCATACAGCGCTCACCGGCGCTGCCGTAGCCGGCGCCCACCAGCGCGTCGACAGCCTGCTCCAGATCGGAGTCGGGCATGACGATCATGTGGTTCTTGGCGCCGCCGAAGCACTGCGCGCGCTTGCCGGCCGCCGCGGCACCCGCGTAGATGTATTGGGCGATATCGGAGCTGCCGACGAACCCGTAGGCCTTGATATCGGGATGGGCCAGCAGCGCGTCGACCGCCTCCTTGTCGCCGTTGACGACCTGGAATACGCCCGGCGGAAGCCCGGCCTCGATGAACAGTTCGGCCAGTCGCATCGGCACCGAGGGATCGCGCTCGGAGGGCTTGAGGATGAAGGCGTTGCCACAGGCCAGCGCGGGCCCGGCCTTCCACAGCGGGATCATCGCCGGGAAGTTGAACGGGGTGATGCCGCAGACCACTCCGAGGGGCTGGCGAATCGAGTACACGTCGATGCCGGGGCCGGCGCCCTCGGTGAATTCGCCCTTCATCAGATGCGGGATGCCGGTGGCGAATTCGATGACCTCGATGCCGCGCTGAATGTCGCCCAGCGAGTCGGCGACGGTCTTGCCGTGCTCCAAGGACAGCATCTCGGCGATCTCGTCGGCGTTCGCGTTGACCAACTCGATGAACTTCATCAGCACCCGGGCCCGCTTCTGCGGGTTCCAGGCCCCCCACTCCCGCTGCGCCTCGACCGCGGAGGCCACCGCGGTGTCGATGTCGGCCGCTGATGCCAGCAGTACCTTGGCCTGCACCCCTCCGGTGCTGGGGTTGAACACCTCCGCGGTGCGGGTGCTGGCCAGCGGGGTGCGCCGACCGTCGATGAAGTGGGGGATCTGTGTAGTCATGAGGCTGCCTTCGGGCCGAGATGGGGGATTACTTGCATATCCTAGTACATAGTCCTGCCTGCGCCAAGTGGTCGACGACGGGGGCGTGGGTCAGTTTTGAGGTGACGCGTCGAGGGCGAACTTGAGGCCTCAGCGGCCTATGCGACTTCTAGTGCTGGACCCTCTTGCTAGGTTTGCGGACTGGGATGGAAGCAAAGAAGGTGCAGCCCGCGCGGGCTGCACCTTCGTTGTTCGGCGGGCGGGGGTTAACCCTGGCAGGTTAAGTACGCGTAGTCCTTGGTTAAGTCGCTCAACTCCCACTTCTTGTTTGGAGCTAGCGTCTCGACAACTTGCGCCATGGTGACTTTTTGATTGATGCTGTTGATGTCTATTGCTCGCTCGGAGCATGGATCGTCCCCACCACCATGGACTCCCATGGTGAGAATCGACATCGTCATAGAGAGACAGTTACCGTCCTTATCAACGCCGTGCAGGACTGGGATCGCTACGGCGCGTGCTCCGGTGTCGCGAATCGCAGGCATGGCAATTGCGTGCACCTCGCCGAAGAGCGTGCTGTCGTCACACGGGATCACTGGAGAGCCAAGGGTCCAGCCGCTTGACTGTATGAAGTTGCTGCGGAAAGTGACGTCCCGCAGCTGGAGAGCAAACAACCGGCCGATGACTAGCCGGAGCTGTTGCTGGGCGAACTGCGACTCAGCGTTCATTTCTGGCGTCACTCCCTCCACCGATTTAGGTTCTCGCCCCAGTTGGCGGCTAGGTCAAAATAACATTTGTCGTAGCAGTCGGCGATCAAAGCCTCAGCTTCTTCGAGGCTAGCAACTCCATACAACGGTTGGATTACGTCGCGATTCTGAGACCGACCCGACTTGTAGAACTGATGACGGTGTACCTCACTATGGCAAGTGTCAATCCTGGCTACGTCCAGCGGCGCATCTCCGTCGTTTTCCGGATGCGAGGTTGTCACGTAGTGGTTCAACGCGAAGTCGACAACTTTCCCACGGTATTGCCATTCCCTCAGGTGAAGCACATCGCCGTCGGCCGACAGATAGATCGGAGTGTCAACAACGAGCTCGGCTTCGGGACGGCGCTGGTAGACGAACTCCACCGGCTTCGTCGACATATCGACGAGCCGCTTCGGCTTCCTTCCTGGGTTTAGGCCCACAAGTTAGCAAGCGTACAAGCGCCAAGCTCAGGCTTATGGATAACTCAGTCCCAACAGGAGTGGCCACCCGCCGCTACGGCGGGGTCTCGCACGCGCCGTCGTCTCGCGTTGGGGTCTGGTGAGCCAGTCGTCGTCGGAGTCGGACGCAAGTATCGAGCTTCTTTAACTGCGATGTAACGAAACGATGAGAAGTCAGTTCTAGCTGTTAGTAGGCCGTGATGCACTGGCCTACACTTGCGGCCGGGACGGGATTTGCACCCGTCGGGAGTGCGGCAACACTCTTGGCGGCTACCCGGCCTGCTTTGACCCCCGCCGCTCCCTTACTCAACGGGCGCTGGCGGCGGGGGCTCAACCTCTCCTCATTCCGAACCCTCTTCCTCTGTCGATTTTTTGGCCGACGGGACCTTGTAGCCCTTGAGCTTGTCCACCAAGTCGATAACGAAGTCCCGATCGTCGGTGGTGAGGGCAAATAGGTTGACGCGCACGACAACTGAGACGCTGCCACCCGATGTCAATTCCACGGTGTAGGTGTCACCGTCTTCGCTTTGCCCCTGGTCGCCGGGCTGCCCTCCGTCACGGCCATCAGCATCGGCGGCCGGTGACTTACGGCGTGGTGATGCCTTGCGCGTTTTCGATGCGCCCGGGGCTCCAGACCCTGACCGGGTGGTTGGAAAGTGGACACTCAATGGCAGCCCTCCGGTATGTGCCGCATGGAGAAAGAATGTGACGCACTTCCGGCGCGTGTCGGATGAGGCGATGCTGGGATAACTCGTCGTGAAGGCGTCATTCAGGTCTTTTGAAGTCCCATGATTGGCAGATACACGCATGGGCTCGGCGTAGTACCGAGTCACGAGGTGGGCAAGGACCGACTTCCGGTCGTCGTCGTTCGCGGCAGTGAGTTCTTGGAGCTTTGGCAGAACATTGCTCTGATCGTCAACGAGACCGAAGGAAGTGAGCGCCATCATCAGATTTGCCTGGTCCGAGCCAGATTTCGTAATCATCAACGACCGATCAATACGGGGCGGAAGCTGCTTTGAACCTAACTCGCTAATGAAGTTCCAGAAGGTCTGGAACGACATATAGGGCGGCTTAAAACCGTCGTCGTTAGAGTCCATGCCCATCTCCTTACGGCAACCCAATCGGGATCTGCCACAGGGTCTGCCAGACGAACTGCCATAGCGCCAGCACTGCGGGAATACTTCATCGGTTTTCTTATGGCAGTGCCAGGATTGGACGGAATGGGTATCTAACGTGAGGACTGGCAAAGGCAAGGACTGGGCGGAGGCCATCATTGCCGGAACAGTGGTTCGAACGGGGGCAATAGGTGAGAAGACTTGCGGCACGCAGTAGTTCGGGCGGAGAGGCCGACCGGATTCCGTGGCCTATTGAGACGGTCGATCAAGCACGCCGGCCACATAGGCGAGGTGGCTCTACAGCCGTTGCGTTCTTCCTCGGTGCTTGCCGGGGAGTTTGCGCCACTTAAACGGGGTGGCGATCTCTGAATCCTGCGACAAGAGGCTCACGGCCGGGGCAGTCCGGCGATGTGGTCCTGCGCCTGCTCCCAGGTCGGCAGCAGCCCCGCCGCGTGGATCTCGGCCAGCGACGGCGCTGCCGCGTCGCGGTCGGAGAGCGCCAGGTGCGAGGCGGGCAGCGGCCACTCGATTCCGATGGCCGGATCCGTCGCCAGGATGGCGTGCTCGCGCTGCGGCGTGTAGGGGGAGGAGCACAGATACATCACCGTTGAGTCGTCCTGCAGGGCCAGGAAGCCGTGCGCCAGGCCCTCGGAGATGTACACCGACCGGCGGGTGATGTCGTCGAGCAGCACCGAATCCCACCGGCCGTAGGTGGGCGAGCCCACCCTGATGTCGACGACGACATCGAAGACCGAACCCCGCACGCAGGTGATGTACTTGGCCTGACCGGGCGGCAGTTCGGCGAAGTGCAGACCCCGCAGCGCCCCGCCGGCCGAGACCGAACAGTTGGCCTGACGGACGTCGAGCCGATGCCCCGTCATCGCGGCGAACCGGTCCTCGGTGAACCACTCGAAGAACGTCCCGCGGCGGTCCGGATGCAATGCCGGGGTGATCTCCCAAGCCCCGGGGACGGCCAACTCACGCCACGCCCTGGCTGTCATGTCACTGAGCGCATTCGGCGTAGCGGGCCTCGACGTCGTCTTTCAATGGGCCCCACCACCATTCGTTGGCCCGGTACCACGCAATGGTGGTTCGCAGTCCCTCGGCGAAGTCGGTGTGCTCCGGCGCCCAACGTAATTCGTCACGCAGCTTGGAGGCGTCGATCGCGTACCGCAGGTCGTGTCCGGCCCGGTCACGCACGTGGTCGAAGTCGTCCGGACCGGCCCCCATCAGTTCGAGGATCATCCGCAGCACCGAGAGATTGTCGCGCTCGCCGTCGGCGCCGATCAGATACGTCTCCCCGCTCACCCCGTCGTCGAGGATCCGCCAGATCGCGCTGTTGTGATCGTCGACGTGAATCCAGTCCCGCACGTTGGCGCCGGCGCCGTAAAGCTTGGGGCGACGGCCGGTCAGCAGGTTGGTGATCTGGCGGGGGATGAATTTCTCGACGTGCTGGAAGGGTCCGTAGTTGTTCGAGCAGTTCGAAATGGTGGCGGCGATGCCGTAGGACCGCACCCAGGCCCTGACCAACAGGTCCGCCGATGCCTTGGTCGCCGAATAGGGGCTCGACGGGTTGTACGCGGTGGCCTCGGTGAAGCGCTGCGCGTCGTGCAGCGGCAGATCGCCGTAGACCTCGTCGGTGGAGACGTGGTGCAGCCGGACGCCGTGCCGGCGGACGGCCTCCAAGACGGAAAACGTCCCGACGACGTTGCTGTGCACAAACCGGGCAGGGTCTGTCAGGGAGTTGTCGACATGGGTTTCGGCGGCGAAATTCACCACCGCGTCGGACTCGGCGACCAACCGGGCCACCAGGGCGGAATCGGCGAGGTCGCCTTCGACCAGCCGGATCGCGTCCGCCACTCCGATCAGCGACGAGCGACTGCCGGCGTAGGTGAGCGAATCCAGTACCGTCACGGACACCCCGGGACGCCGCTCGACGGTGCGACGGACGAAGTTGGCTCCGATGAAGCCGGCTCCGCCGGTCACCAAGAGCCGCATCGGCCCACCTTATCGGGCGATGCCGCCCATTTTGGAGAGCGCGCACCAAACGGGTATCGTGGAGCAACGGTGCGGTGATCGCGCCGGCTCTTGCGTGTCAAGTCCTTAGAACTTCTGCCAAGTCTCTCTGGCGGGCTCACGTTTTGCAGTCGGGCGAAGGCTGCGCCATCACACAACGCATGGATCTAGTGAGGCTATGGGCAAGAAAGACGGTGCCATCGAGGTCGAGGGCCGGGTGGTCGAACCTCTGCCCAATGCGATGTTTCGCATTGAGTTGGAGAACGGCCATAAAGTGCTCGCGCACATCAGTGGCAAGATGCGGCAGCACTACATCCGCATCCTGCCCGAGGACCGGGTGGTGGTGGAGCTCTCTCCCTACGACCTGACCCGCGGCCGGATCGTCTACCGCTACAAGTAACTGCCCAGAACCACCACCAGGAAGAACAGGATCAACACGCCGTGAAGGTGAACCCGAGCGTCAAGCCGATCTGCGACAAGTGCAGGGTGATCCGCCGGCATGGGCGGGTCATGGTGATCTGCACCGATCCCCGCCACAAGCAGCGACAAGGCTGACGTCGCAGCAGCAGCCCGGAGCCGTATCACAACTGAATGCAGACCTCCCAGTACCAGCAGGCGGATAGGCCTCCTGCACACGCCCGGAGCGGAGGCCGGGCCCCGGACAGCTTTCCGGGATCGGACTGGGAACGACACCCCCGCCTAGAAGAAGGAATACAGCCCTGTGGCACGTCTAGTGGGCGTCGATCTTCCGCGCGACAAGCGCATGGAGATCGCGCTGACCTATGTCTACGGCATCGGTCGTACCCGTTCCAAGGAGATCCTGGCGGCGACCGGCATCGACCGGGATCTGCGCAGCAAGGATCTGACCGACGATCAGCTGACTCAGCTGCGCGACTACATCGAAGGCAATCTCAAGGTGGAGGGTGACCTGCGCCGCGAGGTGCAAGCCGATATCCGCCGCAAGATCGAGATCGGCTGCTACCAGGGCCTGCGGCACCGTCGCGGCCTGCCGGTGCGCGGCCAGCGGACCAAGACCAACGCGCGCACCCGCAAGGGCCCGAAGCGCACCATCGCCGGCAAGAAGAAGGCTAAGTAACCATGGCACCTCCGAAGAAGGCCGCGACCGGCGCAAAGAAGGGTCAGAAGACCCGTCGCCGGGAAAAGAAGAACGTCCCGCACGGCGCCGCCCACATCAAGAGCACGTTCAACAACACGATCGTCTCGATCACCGACCCGCAGGGCAACGTCATCGCCTGGGCGTCGTCCGGCCACGTCGGTTTCAAGGGCTCCCGCAAGTCCACCCCGTTCGCCGCGCAGCTGGCCGCCGAGAACGCGGCCCGCAAGGCCCAGGAGCACGGCGTGAAGAAGGTCGATGTCTTCGTCAAGGGCCCCGGCTCGGGACGCGAGACCGCGATCCGTTCGCTGCAGGCAGCCGGCCTTGAGGTCGGCGCGATTTCCGATGTCACCCCGCAGCCGCACAACGGTTGCCGTCCGCCCAAGCGGCGCCGGGTCTAAGGGAGGAATTGACTGATGGCTCGTTATACCGGACCTTCCACCCGCAAGTCGCGCCGCCTCGGCGTCGACCTCGTCGGTGGGGATCAATCGTTCGAAAAGCGCCCCTACCCGCCCGGTCAGCATGGCCGCGCGCGGATCAAGGAGAGCGAATACCGCACCCAGCTGCAGGAGAAGCAGAAGGCCCGCTTCACCTACGGCGTGATGGAGAAGCAGTTCCGTCGCTACTACGAAGAGGCCAACCGGCAGGCCGGCAAGACCGGTGAGAACCTACTGCGCATCCTCGAGAGCCGGCTGGACAACGTCGTCTACCGGGCCGGTATCGCCCGCACCCGGCGGATGGCGCGTCAGCTGGTCAGCCACGGCCACTTCACCGTCAACGGTGTCAAGGTGAACGTGCCCAGCTACCGGGTGTCGCAGTACGACATCGTCGATGTCCGCGACAAGTCGCTGAACACCGTGCCGTTCCAGATCTCGCGGGAGCTTGCGGGTGACCGCCCGACTCCGGCCTGGCTGCAGATCGTCGGCGAACGCCAGCGCATCCTGGTGCATCAGCTCCCCGAGCGCGCGCAGATCGACGTGCCGCTCGCCGAGCAGCTGATCGTCGAGTTCTACTCGAAGTAAGAAGTCCTCACCACAGACATCCGAGAAGCACTGCTGGACAACCGTTCACGCAGATCACCCGACGGCATCAAATAGCGGTTGCCGAAAAGGAGATAGAAGAAGAAAATGCTGATCTCTCAGCGCCCCACCCTGTCCGAAGAGTCGCTCGCCGAGAACCGCTCGCAGTTCATCATCGAGCCCTTGGAGCCCGGGTTCGGCTACACGCTCGGCAACTCGCTTCGTCGCACGCTGCTGTCGTCGATCCCCGGCGCTGCCGTGACGAGCATCCGCATCGACGGTGTGCTGCACGAGTTCACCACCGTGCCCGGGGTCAAGGAGGACGTCACCGACATCATCCTCAACCTCAAGGGTCTGGTGGTGTCCTCCGACGAGGATGAGCCGGTCACCATGTACTTGCGCAAGCAGGGCCCGGGCACCGTCACCGCCGGTGACATCGTGCCGCCGGCTGGCGTCAACGTGCACAACCCGGACATGCACATCGCCACCTTGAACGACAAGGGCAAGCTTGAGATCGAGCTCGTCGTCGAGCGCGGCCGTGGCTACGTGCCGGCCGTTATGAACAAGGCGTCGGGTGCCGAGATCGGGCGTATCCCCGTCGATTCCATCTACTCGCCGGTGCTCAAGGTCACCTACAAGGTCGAGGCCACCCGCGTCGAGCAGCGCACCGACTTCGACAAGCTGATCCTGGACGTGGAGACCAAGAACTCCATCAGCCCGCGGGACGCTCTGGCGTCGGCCGGCAAGACTCTGGTCGAGCTCTTCGGACTGGCCCGGGAGCTCAACGTCGAGGCCGAGGGCATCGAGATCGGCCCGTCGCCGGCCGAGGCCGACCACATCGCCGCGTTCGCGCTGCCGATCG